>SVES01000005.1 GCA_015057305.1 Pseudobutyrivibrio ruminis
TAAGCACGCCGCCAGCGTTCATCCTGAGCCAGGATCAAACTCTCATGTTAAGTTCATAACTTTTTGCTAGCTTTTGCAACGCAAAAAGTCGTGTAAGTAGCGAACTTGTTCGCTACAATAAGTTCAATCGCTAGTCAATATAAATCTGACTTTATAAAGGTTTCGTTTCATTTAGAAACTTAAATGAATTTCAAGGATACATGTAATTCATAACCTTTTCGAAGAAAAGGTTATGTAAGTAACAAGCTTGCTTGTTACCATTACTTGTATTAATTCAAGGTTTGTTTCACTGTTCAGTTATCAATCTTCTATCAATCTTCGCTTTGTTGTTGCCCTCAGCAGCAACTCGTTTATACTATCACGATTGAAGCTCTTTGTCAACAACTTTTTAATATTTTCAAATGACATTCTTTTATCTGTCATTCACGCCCGCCTCTTAGCGGAACGATTCATATAATAGCATCCAAGCGATATGATGTCAACGATTTTTTCAAAAAAATAAAATATCTTTATATTCCGATAATTTCTTTAATTATATTATTTTGATAAATAAAAATTAATAACTGGTCATTTTCTAAATTATTAATTACAAATCTTCCTACTGCAGAAGCTGGGAAGCAATCTGCTATGTACATAATTACCCATATCACTAATAGTCCTTCAAATAATCCAGCTAACATGCCAAATAGCCTATTAACATCTCTCACACCTGGAACAAATCCTAATGCCTTAATTATTTTATCTACTACAAATATTATAAATATTCCAATTATCACGCACAGTATGGTCGATATACCCTTTATTGCAGCACTTGTAAGTTCCTCGGCTATTATCCCTATAGTAGCGTCAATAGACTCTTGTATAGACTCAACTATCTCGTTTTTTATTGTGTTTGGAACTACACTTAGAACTGCCTCTTCGCCTGTACCTGCTTCTTTTTCCTCTGCAGAATTATATCTTTCATGTAGATGATTTCCTATATTTTGCTGTATAGAAATAGGAATATCTGTATTTCCTTGAATATAGCTTGCAACCATTCCACTACCATAATTTATAAAACAAATTAGAAATACCCAAGCTATTATCCCAAATATAATCCTTAGCATTCCTTTTCTTGCTCCGCGAATTATACAAGCAAGTAATATTACTGCGCATGCAATTAATAAATAGTTTATTTCCATTTTGCTCCCTATTATTTTAAATATACTTCTTCTGTCTGGTTCTCTTGTATAACATAATATCTTCTTGACGTTGTGGCTGGAATTATATCATATACTACTTCGTCAAACACATAATAAAATCGCCTAATGCCCTGAAGATTATACAAAGCTATTTCTGTGCCATTATTTATACAAATCTCATTATTATCCATAATCTCCACGGTTTGATAGCTATTTTCTATTTCTTTAGAAAAACATTTAAATCCAAATAGATTATAGACATTTAATTCATTGACAACCTCTCCATTATCTAAAGCTTTCTCGCAGACATATCCAAAATGAGAGTCATTATAAAAAATACTTTTCATTTCCTCGCCAACTGATATTTCTTTTGCAACAGTTGCTTTTACATTATTGTTAAAAATTATAATCCTCGAATCAGTAAACGCTATAGCTTTATCATTTTTCATATACTCTACCTTAGGTATGAGCGCACCTATATATTGATAGGTTGATACAATATTATCTTCTTCTTTTTTTCCTGCGCTTGTAAAATCATAAAATACCAACTCAGAAGATATTTCTCCATCATCTACATTTATTACAGATAAAAGCAGTCTTGTAGCATCTGATGATAAAGCCATAGAAACCGGATATCCACGGTTTTCAGGGTGTATTTCTCCAGACACCAGCAATTCCCCGTCTTTATCATACATTTGTATATAGCTAGTAGTTCCTTCCTGCAAAAGCAGGGCCACTGTCCCCTGTGATGCAACCTTTACCTCTATTACAGGAATTGTTGTAGTAATTGTATTTACATATCCCTTTGTTGAAAAAACTTCTACTTCAGTCCCTTTTTTATCGAAAACAACTATGTATTCATTACATCTATCAATACAAGGGTTTATCATGTCATATGTATAGTTCCATATAAGTGTTCCATCATATCCTGTATAAAATATTCCATCCCCGCTGTACTTTATTAAATTATTGTTAAAGTCCAAGTATTGGCTTTCTGCAGAATCCTGACGTTCCCACGTTTTTTCTGTTTCATAATCATCATAGGTTGTAACTATTTTAATAACTGCAATTGAAGTAATTATTATGATTAGTAATAAAAACAGAAAAATATAACGTTTCTTTGGAGGGGTATAATCATCATCTACTTCTATCTCTTCATTTATTGTATTATTATCTTCTTTTTCCTCTTCGCTTTTATTAGGTAACCTAATTATTTTGAATTCTTCCATTCCTACCACTAACCTATCTAAAAAATAATGGGCTGTTTACACAGCCCATATGATTAATATACAAATATTGCTACCTGATATGGTGCAACTGGAAAAGCTATAGAATACTCTCTTCCATCACATTCTTCTTTCTTTGGTGTGTAAACCTCTTTAATCTGACCGCCTTCACCACCAAATTTTTTGTCCTCACTATCGAGTAAAAGCTTTAATTTTTTATTAACCGGAACCCCGACCTTATAATCATCATATCTCATTGGGGTCATATTGGTCACAAATAAAAGATTATTCTTTCCATTCTTTGACTTGCGAACAAAGCTAAATATACTACGATAGTTATCATTAGCATTAATCCACTCAAAGCCTGCCCAAGAAACATCCTGCTCATACATTGCTGGATTTTCTCTGTAGATATGTAGCAGCTCCTTAAACATACGTGAAACATGTCTATGATTTGGATTATCCAACACATACCAATCTAGCTCTCTTGCTTCGCTCCACTCTGTACCCTGAGCAAAATCCTGACCCATAAATAAAAGCTTTTTGCCAGGATGTCCCATCATAAATGCATAGCCAACCATGAGGTTTTTGTATTTATCCAGCTCTAAGCCCGGCATCTTGGCTAGCATCGAGCCCTTAAGATGCACAACCTCATCATGACTAAGAACTAATATATACCTTTCTGCCTCATTGTAGCTCATGGCAAATGTCATTTTATTATGGTTATCTTTTCTGAAATATGGGTCCAGCTTCATGTAATCTATGAAATCATGCATCCAACCCATGTTCCATTTATAAGAAAAGTTCAGACCTCCATCTTCTACATCACCAGTTATCTTTGGCCATGCTGTAGATTCTTCTGCAATCATGATAACCCCAGGATTTCTACCTCGGATTAATGTATTAATATGCTTAAAGAATTCTATGGCTTCTAAATTCTCATTTCCACCATGCTCATTTGGTACCCATTGACCCGGTTTCTTACCATAATCCAAATATAGCATTGAAGCTACAGCATCCACCCTTAGACCATCTATATGATAGTGCTCAATCCACTGTAACGCACTTCCTATTAAGAAATTTTTTACCTCTGGCTTACCATAGTTAAAAATCTTTGTACCCCAATCAGGATGCTCTCCTTTTCTTGGGTCAGGATATTCATAAAGGGGCTGACCGTCAAAATCGGCTAGTCCATGGGCATCCTTTGGAAAATGAGCAGGCACCCAGTCAAGAATGACTCCTATACCATTTTTGTGTAAATAATTTATAAAATACATAAAATCATCTGGAGTACCATATCTTGATGTAGGAGCATAGTAGCCTGTTACCTGATAACCCCAAGAGCCATCAAATGGGTATTCAGAAATACCAATTAACTCCACATGGGTATAACCCATATCCAATACATATTCTGTAAGACTATGAGCAAACTCTTTATAGCTGTAAAAACCATCGTTTTCTTGTCTTGGATGGCGTTTCCATGAGCCAGGATGAACCTCATATATTGCAAGAGGCTGCTCCCAGAAATTCTCAGTTGCCTTTCTTTGCTTCATCCATGTTTGATCGGTCCACTTAAATTTAGTATTATCGTAGATTCTAGAAGCAGTACCTGGTCTAACTTCAGCATATGTAGCAAATGGATCAGCTTTGTAAAGCTTCCTGCCATCCTCTGTATAAATCAAATATTTATATAGTTGACCCTCCTTTGCCTCAGGAATAAAAGCCTCGAATATTCCTTGCCCGGCTGGCTCTACTCTATGCATATAATTCCGATTTTCGTCCCAGTTATTAAATTCACCAATAACCGCTACACTACTAGCATGGGGTGCCCAAACATCAAAATAGAAGCCTGTCTCTTTTCCTTCCTTACCCTTGTGCACACCAAGTTTTTTATAGATATCATAGTGCGTACCCTGACCAAATAAATATGCATCTAAGTCTGTAAAATTACTCATATACTTACGTCCCCTCTAACTATTTATCAAAATCCTTCTCTTTAAGGATAACATTGCCATTTTTGTCATATTTTGGTTTGTTGAAAAATCCACCCCTTGTAGATTTTTCAATGGCGTCATCCATTATCTCTGCTACCTCCTTAATAGTGGTAATATGATCATAGCGTCCAATTAAATTTATTCTATTGTACAATGCTAAAATACCCATATCATCTATTGTACAACCGGCCTCTAATGCATATGTCTTTGCAAAAGAAACTAATTCATCAATTGAAAAAATTGGAATAACTATTTTTTCTGTGAATCTTCTTGCGAAGGAACCATCCCTCATAAGTGCCTTATCTATTCCCTTTTTGCTGTCCTCAATGATAATAATGGTACCTGTTTTATCTGATTCCATTAAAAGTGAAAGGGTGACAGCAGTTTCTTTTGAAATTCCTCCAGCAGATTCTATAATCAGGCATCCACCTTGTATTTTTGCATATAATTTTTGAATATCCTTCTCGTTTAGCTTTTCGCCAGATATTTTTCCTATGCCACCTTTAGGATAACCAGTTTTGTTTTGCAAAACCTTAATTATACTGGTTGCCATTTGAGTTTTGCCTGAACCAGGTTCTCCTACTATTACAATACTTCCACCATTAGTTTCTGGATGGCTTATATGCTCTGCAACTCCTTCGATTGTTCCTGAAATACTCTCTTTCATACCGTTTATTGGCAAGAAATATGAGAATACTGCCAAATCATCATCGGATAGATTAAGTTGAGAGTCAGATTCAGTAGGTTCTACGGTCTCAGCTTCTGCCGCATCACTGTAATCTATTACCTCTTGCTCCTCAGGCTCTTCATCAACAATATCCTCTGCTTGGGTACTATCAATCTCGCCTGCTAGCTCCTCCATTAAATCTGGTGGAAGCTCTATTTTTGGCAGTTGAAATTCAACCTCTTCATTTTCCACATCAGCAACGTTATTTTCTTCCATTGCAATGTCAGAAACATACTCATATGTAGGCTCTTCTTCTGTACTCTCTAGCTGATCTTGCTTTTCTATCAGCCTATCTATTTCTTTTTGAAGGATGTCATTGACATCGGCAATCATTTGGGAAGCCTCTTTTAAATCCACGTCTTCTGTCTCCTCATTATCTTTCAATACTGGAGGCTCCCAGCTTGCTGTGTCCCCCAATGGCTCCCCTGCAGAATGCATAATTGTAGCAGCCGCAGCTGCTGTCTCAGCTCCAGCTACCCGTGTTTCAGGTATTGAAACAACTGGAATATCAACCAATCCTTGCTGCGCCCCATCAGTTGAAAGCTTAGGAATTGTAAATCCACTATGCTTTTCCTCGGTTTTTTCTTCCTTAGAATCAGGCTGTTGCTGTTCTGGCTCATCTTCTTGAACATTAGACATATATTCTTCTTTAAGTAAATCCTGTGAGGTTACACCTGCATCTAATTTAGACATAGCCCCCTCAAGTCGATTAAGAACATTGTTTGCCTCTCGCAAAGCTTTAGCGCGGGCACTTTCTAATTCCTTAGTCTTTGCATCCTCCATTGCTGCTTCTGCAGCTCTCTTGGTTTTTTCCCACTCAGCCAAAACGTCTTCTATAGTCATTTGACCTTCAATCTGTTCTTCAGTTTCAGTACTGTCGTCAGCTAATTTTAGACTTATTTGACCATCAAATTCTTCCTCCAGATATTGTTGAAAGCTTTCATTAACAGAAAACTCTTCTTCAATTTCTTCCTCTGAATCATCCTGAACTTTAAGATATGGTATTTCCTCAACCAGGTTCTTTATGGCATCAATATTCTCAGATACCTCTCCTGTATCTGTAGCCTTCATAATCTCATCAATATTCTTTTTTATTTCAGCTTGAAGATTGATTGTATCGAAACGCTCTGGCCCATCAGGTAATTCTATAGGTTGAATATTTGGTACCAAGCTGCTGGAATCAGGAACCGTCTTAGGTGTAATTTCCGTAATTCCATCCCGCTTCTGCTGAAAACTGCGGTATTTATCTTCTTGTCCCTTATCCAGAGGCTGATAAAGCATTTTTAATTCCAATGCTCTTTCAACTACAGGACCATCTCCAAACCACAATATTATTTCGTCACATAGAGCTATACACTTATCGCCTTGATTCGTTTTATGATACAAATATGCAAGCTCATAAGCCCATTCCTCTATAAAGTCATTTTCCTTGAGTTGCTCTAAAATTTTAATTAAAGTTGCATTATCAGCACCTTTAGCCACATTTATATTGTATTTAAGAATATATTTGAGACTATCATGTGGGGCAATCTGCACGAACTCATTATAGTATTCTTGAGCCTCATCGATTTCCTTTAGCTTTATGGAAATCATACAGAGTTTATAAAGAATCATACGACCAATAGGAGATCTTTCGTGGGCTACAAGTAATAAGTCTCTGGCCTCGTCTATTTTCCCAGCTGCTTCATATGACTCACTTCCTGCTATTAAATCGTTAATGTTGTGGACTTTTCTCCAATTGATTGTGTCTGCAACATTCATTGCCTCTGCGAATTTATTTTTAGATATAAGATTTTTCATCTCTTCGATTCTAGTACGATATTCCATTTTTTCCACTGAATTATTCTCCAATAATTACATACTTATAGTTATTATAAATATTAACATAGGTCGTCTCTAAAATCAAAAAACCAGGACTTAAAAAATCCTGGTTTTAATACTATTTTTTATTGTTTCTTCCAAACAATAACTTCTTTTTTTCTCTTTTTATTGATTTATCATCATGATTTATTAAAACATTATTTTCTAAATCAATATGATCCATCAATATGTATTCATCGGTATCCTTTGGCAAATTTCTTCTTTCAACTAAATAATTTGCTACTCGTCCACCAATATAGTAAACAATTGCCACTATTGGTACGGCTATAATCATTCCTCCGACGCCAAAGAATCCTGCACCAACAACTACTGCAAACACAACCCAAAACGAAGATATTCCAGTAGAGTCTCCTAAAATCTTTGGTCCTATTAGATTTCCATCAATCTGCTGTAGAATTAATATGAAAATCAGGAAATATATGCCCTGCATTGGCTCTGTAAGGAAAATTATAATGACTGTTGGAACCGCACCTATATAAGGACCAAATACTGGCACAATATTAGTTACACCAACTATTACTGATACTAATAATGGGTAAGGCATACTCATAATTAAACAGCCGATATAACAAATAATACCAATTATTATTGAATCAATAATTTTTCCTATGATAAATCCATAAAATATATCTGCAGATTTGCGACTTATTTCTAAGATAATATTTGAATACTTAGGAATAAAAATACCGCATACAAGTTTTTTAGCTTGAGCCTTAAATGTTTCTTTTGATATTAATACATATACCGAAACAAACATGCCAATTATGATGTTAACGATAAACTTGCCCACTGATAAAACACTATTTGTAATTATAGACATCATATCAGACTCGTCGTAATCGACATATTGATTAACAAAACTCAGTCCTTGGTTAACTAAATCTCCAATATTATTGTCTTTTGCTCTCATTAGAGCCTCTTCATAATTTCCCCTTGTTATCTCATTACACCAATCAAGCACACCTGCAATTTGTTCCTCAATGTGGTTTGCCAAATATAAAATTGTGCTTATTAAATTAGGAACTATAGCCGCTATTATAAAAACAAATATTCCAACAAGTATAACAAGAGCAATTATGGAAGATAATGCTCTATTTCCTTTTTTTGCTCCAGCTTCCGTTTTACATAATCTTTTGAAAATATTATACAATCGCTTTTCAAAAAATCCCATTATTGGATTCATCAAAAAGGCCATTACAAAACCAATTAAAATTGGTTGTATTACTGTATAAATATGATTTATTACCGCTGAAACACTTCTACTATTTTTTAAAAGAAAATAAAATACCAAAACTATGCAGGTTGCAAAAACATAACTACATAATCGTCTCCTCAATGTTTTTTGCTCTAGCTTTTCGTTTTCCTCTGGCATATTTTCCTCCTCGGGCCTTATTGTCTATTGTAATTTATTAAGCAACCCTTGAGAATAATCTCTCTCTCATCATCTGTAAGCTCTCCAAGAGTCATGGTGAATTCCTTAAGGCCTTCCTCTCTAACAACATACGCCTTAATTGTGTCAGCCTTGTTAACAACAGCCTCCTTAATTCCTGGAATGAAAAGATAATCAAGATTCTTGAATGGAAGCTCTCCCTCTGGAATTACAAATGGAAGCATACCCCAGTTAATAAGGTTTGAACGATATCTCTTTGTAGCATATTCATTGGCAATATTAGCCCATCCACCTAATACCTTTTGACATGAAGCTGCCTGCTCTCTAGCAGAACCATCACCTGGCTTAACAGCGAAAATTGTGCTACCTACACCAAAGTTATCATGATTAACATCTGGATAAATCTCCTTTACCTTATGTACAATCTTCTTAAGCTCTGGCACAGCCTCACCTGCACACTCACCAGCCTCTAATGCCTTTTGAGCCTTCTGAATATTCTTAGCACGTCCTACGTATTCAGGGTCCTTACGAGATAATGTAAACTCTGCTAGTCCAAGTGGATTAGAACGATATGATGATGTCTCACCTGATGGGATAAGCTCATCTGTTGTTGTAACTGGGTCGTGAATCTCTGATACAACCTGAAGGAAAAGATTCTCAGGCAATGGACTCATTTTTGGCCAATCCTTGATATTTGGTCCAAAATGAATCTCTGTCTCAGGCTCTGCAACACCCTTAGAATCAAATACACGGTTTGCATATATTCTCCCATCGAAATGATATTTTGGCTTTGTAAAATCAACATCAATATCTGTTGCTGCTGTAAGATATCCCTTATTTGCTGCTGTTGCTGCAATTGAACGGGCATCCATAAGTGCAACAGATGCAATCTGACCATTCTGAAGCTTAGAACCCTCTCTATTAGGGAAGTTTCTAGTAGAATGACGGATAGAGAAACCATTGTTAGATGGTGTGTCTCCAGCACCAAAGCATGGGCCACAGAATGCAGTTTTAACGATGGCACCTGTCTCCATAAGGTCTGCTACAGCACCATTTTTAACAAGCTCCATGTAAATTGGGGTAGATGCTGGGTATACCGAGAGCGTGAACTCATCTGGGCCAATGCTTGTGCCACGAAGAATATCTGCTGCATCGCAAATATTTTCAAAGCCACCGCCTGCACAACCTGCGATGATACCCTGGTCTACATATAACTTGCCGTTTCTAACCTTATCCTTAAGTGAGAATTCTACCTGTCCATCAAGTGAAACCTTAGCACGCTTCTCACAATCATCTAAGATATCCATGAGATTGGCGTTTAATTCTTCGATTGTATATGTGTTGCTTGGGTGGAATGGCATAGCAATCATAGGCTTGATTTCATCAAGATTGATTTCTATCATTCCGTCGTAATATGCTACTTCACCTGGATTAAGCTCTTTGTACTCTTCCTTACGACCGTGAATTTCGTAGAATTCTTCAGTCTTGTTATCTGTTGTCCAAATTGAGCTTAGACATGTTGTTTCTGTAGTCATTACATCTACGCCAATTCTAAAGTCCATAGAAAGATTGGCAACGCCTGGTCCAACAAACTCCATTACCTTGTTCTTAACATAACCCTTATCGAAAACTTCGCCAATAATAGCAAGAGCCACGTCCTGAGGACCTACGCCCTTTCTAGGGGTTCCTGTCATATAAACGCCGATAACTCCTGGCATTGAAATATCATAAGTCTGGTTGAGAAGCTGCTTAACAAGCTCTGGTCCACCTTCACCCATTGCCATAGTACCTAGGGCACCATATCTAGTATGAGAATCAGAACCTAAAAGCATCTTTCCGCCGCCTGCCATCATTTCACGGGCAAACTGGTGAATAACCGCCTGATGTGGTGGAACATAAATTCCGCCATATTTTTTTGCACAGGTAAGACCAAACATGTGGTCATCCTCGTTTATAGTTCCACCTACAGCACAAAGTGAATTGTGGCAGTTTGTAAGACAGTAAGGAATAGGGAATTTTTCAAGGCCTGAAGCCCTTGCAGTTTGAATAATACCTACATAAGTGATATCGTGACTGATTAACTTATCAAACTTAATCTGTAGGTGATCCATGTTTCCTGAAACATTATGATTGGCTAAAATATTATATGCCATTGTTTCCTTGTGAGCGGCGTTTTTGGTTACTTCTTTGCCTACTGTGGCCTTAATCTTTGCAATAGCCTCTGGGCCATCTTCCACAATCTGGCTACCGTTAATTAAGTACACTCCATTGTTGTAAAGCTTCATCCTTGTTCTCCTTTTAATGTTTTAATCCAAAAAGACTTGATAAGCCTTTCTTTTCTTTTTTACTCTCCCCTTCTTTCTCTTCCTGCTGCCATTTAAAATATTCTGCGTCTAAATCATCAGAAGAAATTGTATTTTCTTCATCATTAGCATTTTCTGGTTGATCTAAATCTTCCTCTATCTCAAGCCCGGCTTTCGCAAAGTACTCTTTATCTATGCGTATTTCTGGTGCGGTATATTTAGGTGCATCATCAAATTCCTCTGCCCCACCTTCTGCTTTTTCTTTGCGGATTCTAGCATTTTCTTCATCAATCAGTCTAAGATACTTCTGAGTGTCTATTAAATCTCCTAAGTGCCCTTTTAATTCCAACTGATTTGATTTTAATGATCTTTCTTCTTCTTTGATTTTTTTATTTGCGTCTTCGTATATCTTTGCAATAGATTCCTGAGATTTCTTGATAATTTCTTGGATTGAATCAAGTGCACTATCTGTATACATTAAAGATGCTGCATATATATCTTCAGCCTTACGGGTTGCATCAAATACAATGTCATCCCCTTGCTTTTGCATTTCTCTATTAGCTTTATCACGACTTTTTACCGTAAGCTCATGCTCCTCCATCATATCATACATGCAGGAGTTTAATTCCTTTAACAAATCCATCATAGCATTTTTATCAACTATGACATTTCGAGTGCTTCCCTCATATGGTTGTGCCTTTGAAAATAGCACATGCATATCTCTTAAGACCTTTTCTGTTCTATCTTGTGCGCCCATTTTTTACCTCAATGAATTTAATAACACTCTATACAAAAATACCGAGCCGTTATAGATATCATTTGGTAGCCGCCCTGTGAGAACTCCCTCCAGGTAACCCCGCGTCAGATGAACTACCCTACTTAGTGCTGCTGCATTCCTGCCCTGACACGATTCATAGGTGCCCATTACGCAGGACCCAAAGATCAGCATCCTCCCAAGGCGACCGCCAAATGATATCTAATTAAATTGCTCGGAGCCCTTATTTTATGATACTAAGGGCAACTTTGTCAATAATATACCTCTATTACATTAGTTGATTTTTCTGTTCTCTAAGCTCTTCGAAGAATTTCGTCATCATTTCTGTGCATCTTTCTCCAAGAATTCCTGTTTCTAATTCACATTGATGATTAAACTGTTGCATATTTAATATATTAATAATTGAACCTGCACAGCCTGCCTTAGGGTTCATAGCTCCCACAACTACCTTAGGAATCCGTGCCTGCACTATTGCTCCTGCACACATTTGGCATGGTTCTAAAGTAACATATAATGTGCAGTCCTCAAGTCTCCAGTCACCTGTCTTTTTGCAAGCCTCAGAAATAGCTGCAATTTCGGCATGTGCTAATACACTTTTGTCTGTATTTCTACGATTGTAGCCTCTTGCGATAATCTTGTCATCTTGAACTATGACACAGCCGATTGGAACCTCATTTATATCATATGCTCTTTTTGCTTCTTTTAACGCTTGCTCCATGTATTTTTCGTATATTTTAAGATTGCGCTTTTCTTCTTTCTCAGCCTGTTTTGCTAAACGTTTTTCCTCACGTTCCTCTTTTGACAACATAGATTTTCTCCTTCTACTTTGCTATACTTTTATTATAACAAATAGCTTATATTCGCAATTTTCAGCTATTTTATTTATATCACTTTTATTTCTAAAAGGGAAGAAATGCTTATGGTTATATTAGGTTTACAAAAGACAACCTTACTAGATTATCCTGGTAAGGTGGCCTCTACAATTTTTACTGCAGGCTGCAATTTTAGATGCCCTTACTGCCACAACAGTGAGCTTGTTATACCACCTGCTGACGCAATTGCCTATTCAAATAAAGAACTATTTGAACATTTGGTTGCTAAGAAAAAGATTCTAGATGGTGTTTGTATAACTGGTGGCGAACCAACTATTCATAAGGATTTACCAGATTTTATAAAACAAATAAAAGACCTTGGACTTCTTGTTAAGTTAGATTCCAATGGTACCAATCCTGATATGCTGGATTCTTTAATTGCAAACCATCTTGTGGATTATATTGCAATGGATATAAAAAACTCTAAAGCAAAATACAATGAAATTGCTTGTATGAAAAACTTCGATTTATCACCAATAGAGCAGTCGGTTGAAATTCTTAAAGAGAATAATATTGATTATGAGTTTAGAACGACTATTATGAAAGAATGTCATGAAAAATCTGATATTGTTGCTATTGGCGAATGGTTGAAGGGCGCAAATGCATATTTTCTTCAAAGCTACAAGGAATCAGAGAATGTTCTAAATCCTATTTTTTCAGCATATACTATTGATACTTTAAAGGAGTTTGTTAACCTATTAAAACCATTTATTCCTAATACTCAGCTTAGAGGTATCGAGTAAAATTTATATATTGGGGGGCTAAAATGAATTTTGAATTATCTACCGAAAGATTAAATCTAAAAGTTCTAGGACCTGAGGCAGCTCCTATGGTTCTTTCTTTCTACCAACGGAATAAAGATATTTTTGAAAAATATGAACCAATTCTTGGAAATGATTTCTACACCTTAGAGCGTCAAAAGAATATTTTAGATTTCGAACATAAAAACATTATGAGATTATTAATGGTCCGATATTGGATATTTCATAAGAATAATCCCACACAAATAATTGGAACTGTAAGCTATCGAAATATCGTTAGACCTATTTATGAAAGTTGTACCATTGGATACAAAATGGATAGAGATTATGTAAATCAAGGTTATTGTAGTGAAGCTATTCGTGCCACCTTGCCTACTGTTTCATCCGAGCTTGGAATTCATCGCTTTGAAGCTCTAATCCTTCCAGATAATACGCCTTCAATACATCTAGTTGAAAAGCTGGGATTCAAATTTGAAGGCATTCTCCGGGATAAAATCATTATCCATGGAGAACGCCTCGACCATTGCATGTATTCATATTTGGCTGACAACTAATTATTTTAATATTTTACTGCCATGTGCCTCTAATTCTATATCATAATGTTCGCCTCTAAAATCAAAGCTTAATTGCTTTTTTTCTGCTGTATTGTTTAGGGCAACTATTACATACTCATCTTCGTATACTCTTGCAAATACCAAGGTTTCATTACGAACCTGCACTTCTTCGTATATACCTTGTTTTAATGCAACAGACGACTTTCTTATTTCAGATAAAATCCTGATATGGTCTAATAAATCAGGATTGCTCATATTCTTTATATCAATCTCTGGTCTTAGAGCATAATCCCCATCCTTCGAATTCTTATCGCCTTCAATGGCCCATTCACTACCATAATAAATTGATGGTATTCCTGGCATTGTGAAAAGCAATGTATATGTAGGATAAATATTCTCTTTGTCCTTTAACAAGGTTGCTATTCTGTTTACGTCATGATTATCTATAAAATTATACAGATATTTACCAGCGTACAAACCTCCTTGTCCCCATTGTCTTTTCATTGCATAGTTTATTTCAAAATAATTGTGGTCGTTATGACTTGAATATATTCCCTTCCAACATTCATAGTTTGTAACAGCATCTAACATATTCTCGTTTACATAAATGTTGTAATCCCCATGAATGATTTCTCCCATCAGCCAAAAACTTGCCTTTTTTTGTTCTGTAAAATTCTTTAGTCTGTTAAAAAAGCCTCTTTCTATGCAATCTGCTGCATCTAACCTCAAACCATCTATATCATATTCATCTATCCACATGCCCACTGCATTTAATATATGGTTATCCACAGCATCACATCTGTGATTCAACTTTACCAACTCTTCCGCGCCAGACCAACATTCATAGGATAGTCCATCATTATGCCAATTATTTCCACCAAAATTTAATCCCGCTATCCAATCCCTATAGCTGGATTTTTCCCTGTTTTTCACTACATCACTAAAAGCAATATGACCTCTTCCAACATGGTTAAATACACCGTCTAATACCACTTTTATCCCATTTGAGTGACACTTTGCCACTACTTTTTTAAAATCTTCATTAGAACCTAGTCGACTGTCGATTTTATAATAATCATAGGTATCATATCCATGAGTCCCTGACTCCATGATTGGTCCTAAATATATTGCATTTACCCCAATTTCCTTTAAATGTGGTATCCATTCTATCAACTTGAGAATTCTATGTCCTGCTGTTTCTAAACCCTTATTTTCTCTGGGACAACCGAAGGCTCCTAAAGGATAAATGTGATAAAATACTGCATCCTTAACCCATTCTATATCTCGCATAAAACCTCCCGCCTAAAAATGGCACTTTTCAATAGCATTTAAAGCAAAATACCTGATTTTTCTTTACTGCTCTCAATTTTTTCATTTAATATTTTAAATGGATGATATAGTACTACACCCACAAATACTGCAATCAATCCATAAATAATGAGGGTCAACATACAATCACGATATGTGTTCTTGTAAAATCCAGCAATACATTCTCTTAGAGCATTCATAGAGTAGTTAAATGGCATAAATTTATATAACACCTGAAATACCTTTGGAAGAACCTCAATAGGAAAGGTTCCACCTGCTCCTGCTACCTGTATAACCATCAAAATTACCGATAAAGCCTCTCCTACATTGCCAAAGGAATATGTAAATGAATAAAGTAATATCGAATATATTAAGGAAGTCCATGCACATGCCAACCAAAAATAAAATGGATGCTCACATTGGATGCCTACAAATAAAAATGCGCCTAATACTGTAATTATTGTCTGGATTTGACCAATAACAAAGGTAGTAAAATATCTTCCCAAAAAACATTGCCAGTTTTTAAGATTTTTCAGTTCTTTTGTGTCCTTTACTGTTGTTTTTAAAATAGTGGACATTATTAACGCCCCAACCCATATAGATAAAACAATATAAAATGGTGCTGTCATTGAACCATTATTTTCTACTGGATAAATATACTCATCCGATATTTCTACAGGGCTGCTAATAAAATCTGAGAGCAATTCTGGGTCAGACTGTAAAAGCTCCATTATTTTTTTATAGGCTTCATTTTCTCCAATACTTTTAATTTCCGCTATTAACTCAGAAAGCTGCTGCTCCATCTCCACAGCTTCGTCCCTTGACTTTACTATAGAGTCCTTTGACTGATCCATCAATGCTGAATATCCGTCAAGGCTTGATACTACCATGTCTATACTGGTTGCATTGTAATTTAACAGCTTTTCTATCTCAGCCACAGTATCAGATGCGTTATTTATAACTTTTTGCTCTAATGGCGAAATAACACTTGCATATTGCTGTCGCAGATTGCTAGATGATGTGGCTATCTGTGACATATCTGATGTAATAGTATCCTTTGCTTTGTTAAAATCTTCTATCCCGGTTTTCGTTGCATTTTCTAAAGCATCCACATCATTATCTAAATTTGATATCTGCTTATCTAATTCATCCGCTCCTGTATGTACTGAGTTTGTTATAGAGGCAGCATCCACACCTGGCATCAACTGTTCAATATTTTTATCAACCTCAAAGTTTGCCAGGGCATAATACAGTGTTCCCTGTTCTTCCTTTGAACCCCAAACTTTTTGCAGTTGGGTAATTTGCTCTTTTAGCTTTGTTGTATCAATTGATCCATTTAAAGTAAGATTACTTATTTCACTGTTGATTTGATTTATATAATAATCTGCATTATCCAATTTTGAATTTAATGCATTTATTTTTTCATCTGTTTTATTTTTTACGTTTTGTATATCGGTTCCAGCATTTTGCCCAGCATTTTGGGCTGATTTTGCCATTTCCTCTGCTAGCTTTGTAATAGAATCTGCGCTACTTGTTACAGCCTCCCCAGCCTCTGTTAAACTCTCTGTAGATTCCATTAAAGCCACATATGAATCCAAAATAGTAACAAGGCTTTTCATGTCTGAATCTAATCGCTCAAGCTTTGCTATACCTTCTCCAGTGATATTTCCATCTTCATCTAAACTGGCAAAATACTCTCCACCTTTTAACAAGCTTTCTGCCAAAGTACTGACAAAGGCATGGTCTACTTCTCTTTCTATTGTAGTTTTTACCTTACTTGTAATTTTAGGTGCTATTGCGTTCTTTTTTTCATTTTCGTAATAAGTAATTTTAGGATTTTCAATTTCACCTCCTAAAAAGCTTATCATGTTGGAACTAAATTCTTCATCAATAACTAGGGCTGCATAATAATCACCAGAATACACTCCATTAATAGCTTCTTCTGCTGTATCAGTAAAAACCCATCCAATTGTGGTATTTTCTTTTAGGTTGCTAATTATAATTCCACCAACATTTAACTCAATATTCCCAATCATTATGCCCTGATCTGATGATGCTACTGCAACCTGTAAATTGGTTGTGGCACTCTCCCCGTATGGATCCCAATTGGAGAGTATATTAAACCAGGCATATAGACATGGAATGACTGTCAGACCAATTATTACAACCATGGCTACAACATTTACTGATAATCTTTTAATGTCTGAAACAATAATTTTAATGACGTTTTTCATCTTTTTTTAATTTGTCTCCCATTGTCTGAATATCTGATTTAATTTCTTTTCTTAAATCCTTTATATCCTTAACCATTTCGTTTCTGGCATTGTTTATTTCATCAATGCTCTGAATAACCCCTTCTCCTATCAAGGCCTGGGCTTCAGCTTCTTTTTCCATGATTCCAAGCTCCTGTAATTGCTCCTGCAATTTAAAATCCATATATTCCACGTACAATAGGTAAAAAGCTATTCCAAACAAAGATACTATCCATAACACAAGAAACACTAGCTTGGAGCGTTCTGTTATAAAGCTTATTACAAGAAACACTAATGGTAATAATATATTTATTTTAAGACCCACTCTTATCTTTTTTTGATTCTTTTGATGGATTCCCTGCTGCAGACTTAAAAATTTTTCGTAAACAATTTCTTTTTCTTTACCCATTTTGTCTCCTACATCATCTCTGTTTCTTCCATTCGTTCTTCCATATAATGATTAATTGATTCAAATGGAATTCGAATTAATAAACCTATAACTAGAGATACCAATATAAAAATTAATAATGTACCCAGATACTTTAGATAATCCAATTTGTACATTCCGCATAAACATTCTCTTATGGCGTTTATTGCATATGGGAATGGGAAGAAGATATATACCTTCTTAAAAAACTCTGGTAATAGCTCTATCGGATAGGTTCCAGAGCTACCTGCTATTTGAATAACAACAAGTACCACTGCTAGAGCTTTTCCTGCGTCTCCCCATGTTACAACCAAAGAATATATTAATATTGTAAATGTTGTAGCAATTACCGAGCCAGCTAAGAGAAATAACCAAGGATGTATACATTGTACATGTAACAGTAATATGTCTCCTACGACAATTACCACTGCCTGTATTTGTCCTAGTATCCAATATAGCGCATATCTTCCAAAATATAACTGTCTTTCGGACGCATTTGGATATTTTACTTTATCAGGTTTAATCTTTATTATTGCTGTTAAAATTAATGCTCCAACCCAAAATGCTAATGTTGAGTAAAATGGTGCTACAGCAGAGCCATAATTCTCTATAGGATAAACTGCTTCTGTTACTACTTCTACTGGAGTAGAGAAAAATTTTCCATAAACCTCAGGATCTCCCGATAAAGCATTTATCAATACTTGAAGCTTTTCACTAGTACCTACACCTTCAACATCATTAATAACCTCTATCAGTTTTCCATTTACATATGCTATAGCTTCATTTGTCTTTTCCAGACTTGTATTGGCATTATCTATCGTGTTATCAATTGCCTCAAACATTACCATAAGGTTACCGAATGTTTGCCCAACATTGTTAAGTAATGCATTAGTGTTATCCAACATGCTAGAAAGATTTGACAAACCAGTAGTAACCTTAGGGGTTAATTCATCATTTACAGTATTTTGTATCCCTTTTATTTTTGCTTCTGTGTTATTAATTGCATTTGTAAGATTTTCTGAACCAGCAGAAGCAATTTTATTTACATCAATCTGATTTACGGAATCAATTAAACTATTTACTCCCTTTAGCCTTGCTTCATAGCCTTCAACTGATGTATCTGCGTTATTAATCAACTCTATTGCATTATTTACTGAGGCTATTTCTGTACTAAAGTCTACTGTATTGCCAGGAAAAGCCTGCAGTAGCTGCATTAAATTCACAACACTATTAAGACCTGTTAGTAAATCATTTTTTGCATTATCAATGTTTTCTTGCCCAATATCACTTGGTAAACTATAAACAAGTGCCTCTACTTGTGCTGCTGAAACCATAGCATTTTTTAAATGTGTAGCTATTGTTGCAGCATCATTTGAAGCTTTTGCTACATCAATATTACTGTTCATCTCATTAATCTTTGTTTGAATAGTGTTAACCGTTTCATTAACATCCTTGGTATAACTATTTATTGTTGTATTCACTTCCTGTGTTACATTAGAAGAATTCTTTACTGCGCTGGCACTGGTATATGCCTGGCTTTCTAAATTCGAAGCATCCTGTTTCGCCAATTTGAGGGAATTCTGCAGCTGTGCATCGCTAGCAATTATCTGGTTCAGTGCATTTTGGTAATTAGTTAAATCTGCACTTAGAGTCTTTAATTTGCTAATAGCTTTGTCTAAGCTACCTTCCTCTTGAATATCCTCTGATATATTTGCTGCACTAGTAAAAACCTTGCTAACAACAACCTCTGTAAATGCTACATTAATGTTATTTTGCAGACTTTGAACGACTGTATCTGAAATTTTTGTTGCTACTGGATTTTTCTTTTGATTCTCATAGAAATGCAATGTAGGTCTGCCCACATCCTCAGTAAGAACATTGTACATATTATATGTGAAATTCTCATCTATAACTATTGCAGCATAATACTCTCCACTATAGACACCATCCACTGCTGTATCAGCTGAATCAACAAATTGCCAATCCACAGAGGTATTTTCATGAAGATTTTCGATTATAGTATCCCCTTGATTATGATATTCACCATTTTCATCTGTAAAGCCTTTATCAAGGGATATTGCTGCAAATTTAAGGGCACCCGTATTTCCATAAGGGTCCCAGTTTGAGTATATATTAAACCATGCGTATAATGCTGGCAAAAAACATATTCCCACTACTATTACAAGGGCAAAGAAATTTTTAACTAGGCCCAATACATCATCCAAAAAAATCTGTTTAATGGTTTTCATGATATTATTCTTCCCTTAAATTATTTTAACTCCTTTGCATTGCAGATTCTTATTGCATTTCTGCTCTGCTGCTTAACCTCATAAAGCATTTTGTCAGCACATTGAAGATAGGCAAACATGCTGTCATCTCTTTCAGGTATGCCAAAACAAATTCCCTGAGAAATAGTAACTCTATCATCAGTCAATGAAAACCTATGCTCTACCTTCCCCTCATAAATCATATCTCTTAACTCATTAGCCTTGGCTTCCACCATTTCGTAGGTAAGACCTTCATAAATAACCACGAATTCATCTCCGCCATATCTTGCAACGAAAATGCCTTCTCCTTTAGCTAATTGTAGTAATGTATTAGCTACAAACTTAATACAATCATCACCCTTTTGATGACCATAATTGTCATTAAATTGCTTAAAGAAATCTATGTCTAGTATCTCTACAGCAATTGTTGAACGATTTATAAGAGCTTTTTCAAATGCTTCCTCACTAAACTCGTTAAGCTTCAATCTATTATACATTCCAGTTAGTGGGTCTGTCTCTGAACGTTTTTGGAGGAATGTATTCTTCTCTTCGACTTTTTTATTAATTTGTGTAAGCTCCATATACGAATTTCTCATAACGATCATGTTGCTTACCATTAATCGATTTTCTCTTTCCATAAATTCGGACAACTCAAAATATAAAACGGAAGCAATTTTATATTCATCAATTTGTCCTACTCTTCTGTAATAACGTATTTTTAACGTAAGCAGCTTTCGCTCTAGATTTTTTATTGACGTGTGCTTTGTTAAATCATCTAAAACAGTATATGCTTTAAAAAAATCATCATATTTTTCAATTGATAGCAACATTTGTAAATAATCATAAAAATCATCAAATACATCCAAAATTGGCATACTTGTGCTAGCATTTTTATTTACCATATCTATCCAATGATCTCTTGCTTCGTCTTCGCCCATGGCATTATGAACTCTTGCAAAAAAACAATAGATTACTATTTTATCCATCTCCTGAAGAAATGGCATACAATCAACTCTCAGCCTTTTTTCCGTATTAATATAATCGTTTTCTCTATCCAGTTTAATATATGCCCTACCCATTCCAAGCAATATAGCTGTCATGTTTTCGATGTAATTATCAATACCATGATGATCCAAAAGGTATCTATGGGCAATTTCCGTATGAGAAAGAGATTTATTATACTCTTCAATATTTAGATACAATGAACCAAGGTTCATGTGAATCATCCATTCAATATCTGGAAGGGAATAGTCCTCACAAATCGTGATTGCTTTAATAAAATAATCCAACGCAAATGGCGCATTTCCCCTGTTAAGGGAGACAATTCCTAACATATTGTTTGCTATTGCAACATATCCCCATTCCTTCACATGTTCCATTGGACCCATACAAGAAAGCATTTGTGAATAGAAATTAGAAGCGTCATTTAACAGATAATATGTCTCACCCTTAGAAAATAGGGCATAGCCTATTAGAGCATCATCCTTCATGCCTTTGCCATAAGCAAGCAGTTTATCGCAGGCCTGGATCACAGCTTGTGAATCTTTTCCTCTATTCTTTTGAATTTCACCAATAAGAAGTTGTATCTCTCTATTGTAGCTGCGAACGTCCATAACCTTTAATCTCCAAAATTGTATTTGTCTCTAATTACTTTTAAGTATATTCGTTAGAGTTGCAAAATCTTCTAGAGACAATGCTTCTCCTCTGACAGTAGGACTAAATCCTGCTTTTTGAATAGCTTCTGAAATCTGTTCCTTTGAAAAATGCAAACCATTGCATAAACCATTTTGTAATGTTTTTCTTCTTTGATTGAATGACGCTCTTATTATTTTGAATAATAGCTTTTCATCACATTGTACAGGTGGATTATCATGACATTTTAATGTAATAACCGTACTAGAAACTTTTGGTTGAGGCATAAAACAGCTTGGTGGAACCTCGCAAACAATTTTTGGGGTTGAATAGTACTGAACCGCAAGAGAAAGGGCTCCATATTCCTTTGAACCTGGTCCAGTCTGCATTCTATCTGCAACCTCTTTTTGAATCATTATTGTGATAGATTCAAGAGGAACATGACTTTCAAACAATCCCATAATAATAGGTGTTGTAATATAATATGGCAAATTTGCCACAACCTTTATTGGCTTTCCACCATTCTTTTCTTCCGCAAGCTTCTTAATATCTACTTTTAATATATCTTGATTTATAACTGTCCAATTTTTGTAGGTGGATAAGGTGTCATCCAATATTGGTATTAACGTTTTGTCAATTTCTACAGCAACTACTTCTCTAGCCTCTTCACAAAGCCTCTGAGTCATTGTTCCTATTCCAGGTCCTATCTCTAACACAAAATCATTCTTTGTGATTCCTGCTGCATCTATTATATTATCAAGAACATTGCCATCGATTAAGAAGTTTTGTCCGTATTTTTTTTGAAATGAGAATCCATGAGCTTCAAGCACTGCTCTTGTATAGGTTGGATTACTTAAATATGCCATTTTTCTTTCCTTTTTCTTAATTAGTATTTACTTTTTTATAAATATTTAAAGCATTTTGATAGGTTACTCTTTCTACCTCGCTGACACTTACATTCTTTATTTCGGCTATCTTTGTTGCCACATGACTGAGAAAAATAGATGAATTGCGCTCACCTCTGTGTGGTACTGGAGCCATATACGGACAATCTGTTTCAAGAACAATTGAATCTAATGGTATAGTCTCTACTGTTTCAACCAACTTTTTGGCGTTTTTAAAAGTTACAACTCCTCCTACGCCAATATACCAACCCATTTTTACATATTCTAAAGCTATTTCCTTAGAATAGGAGTAGCAATGAACAATACCTTTCACATTTTGAGTATTATTATACAGCTTAATTGTGTTTAAAGTGTCTTCTGCAGCGTCTCTAGAGTGAATAATTACAGGTAAATTTACTGCTTTTGCTAAATCCATCTGCTTTTTAAACCAAAATCGCTGCTTGGCCCTTTCTTCTTCATCCTTTACCCAGTAATAATCTAATCCTATTTCTCCTATAGCTACTACCTTTGGATGAGAAGAATTCTGTCTAAGCCATTCAATAACTTCATCGTTTATTTCATGGATTTCCTCTGGATGAATACCCACTGCTGCATACACATCATCATATTCTTCTGCTAATGAAATGCTATCCTTACAGCCTTTGAAGGTCGCACCTACATTTACTATTTTTCTTATATTATTTTCTCTCAATAAATGAGAAAGAAGTTCGACTCTATCTGGGTCGAACTTCTCATCATCATAATGAGCATGAGTCTCAAAAATCATACATATATTCCTAAATTTAATCTCGCCTGTTACATTGACAATACAAAATATTACTTACAGTCACTGGATGTTTCTTTCAGTAATATTTTGATTGTCAATTACAGGCTACTTTTACTTGCTATAATAATTTTCTCGCCTGTTAGGCAGACAATTACCTAATTAGCAAATCTCTGAGCCATTTGGCATTGTACGCTCTGGTGTCATAAGGGAAAGATTACCATCTGCATCCTCTGCACAAAGAAGCATTCCCTCTGATAATACGCCTGCAAGCTTAGCTGGCTTAAGATTTACAAGTACCATAACCTTCTTACCAACCATTTCCTCTGGAGTGTAGTGCTTACTGATACCTGAAACAATCTGCTTTGTGGTAGAACCAATCTTAACCTGTGAGCAAAGAAGCTTCTTAGAACCCTTAACTGCCTCACATGCCACAATTTTACCAACCTGGAACTGAAGCTTCATGAAATCATCAAAAGTAATTTCTGGCTTTGCCTCAATATCAATGCCTTCCTCATCATCAGCTGCTTCCTCAGGCTGTGCTGGATGAAGCTCAGCAACCTTTGCCATAACCTCATCAAGATCAAGACGAGCAAATAAAATTTCTGGTGTATCTGTTACCTTACCACCATTTGGATAATGACCAAATGTTGAAAGCTCATCATACGCAATTTCCTTAGCACCAAGCTGAGCTAAAATCTTCTCAGATGTCTCTGGCATGAATGATTTAAGTAGGGTAGCACCAATAGAAATTCCCTCTACAAGGTTATATAAAACTGTTGCAAGTCTATCCTGCTTTGCTTCATCCTTAGCAAGTGCCCATGGCATTGTTTCATCAATGTATTTGTTGCATCTCTTAAACAGGTTAAATACCTCTGTAATTGCATCTGCAACACGAAGGTCTGCCATCTTTTTCTCAACAGCTGCAACTGTACCAGTAACTACTGCCTTAAGATCAGCATCTACATCCTCAGCAACATTCTTGTCCTCTACAACACCGCCAAAATACTTGTTACTCATTGAAATTGTACGATTTACAAGGTTTCCAAGTGTATTTGCAAGGTCTGAATTAACACGTTCTACCATAAGTGGCCATGAAATAGCTCCATCATTTTCAAATGGCATTTCATGTAAAACAAAGTATCTAACAGCATCAACACCGAAGAAATCAACTAATTCATCAGCATAAATAACATTTCCCTTTGACTTAGACATCTTATCATCACCGCCATCTGCAGCCTTTGTAAGAAGCCATGGATGACCAAATACCTGCTTTGGAAGTGGAAGATCAAGTGCCATCAAAAAGATTGGCCAATAAATAGTATGGAAACGAATAATATCCTTACCAATAAGGTGAAGGTCTGCTGGCCAAAAAGCCTTAAATCTGTCAGAAGATTCCCCGTCACAATCGTAACCTATACCTGTGATATAGTTTGTCAAGGCATCAAGCCATACATATACTACATGCTTTGGATCAAAATCAACTGGAATACCCCATGTAAAGGAAGTACGGCTGACGCAAAGATCCTGTAAACCTGGAAGAAGGAAATTGTTCATCATTTCGTTCTTACGTGATACAGGCTGTATAAACTCTGGGTGTGTATTAATATAATCAATAAGCTTATCAGCATATTTACTCATTTTGAAGAAATAAGCTTCTTCCTTTGCTGGCTGAACTTCGCGTCCACAGTCTGGACACTTGCCGTCTACAAGCTGTGACTCTGTCCAGAAAGACTCACATGGTGTACAGTAAAGTCCTTCATAAGAGCTCTTGTAAATATCACCCTTGTCATAAAGCTTCTTAAAGATTTTCTTAACCTGCTTTTCATGGTCTTCATCAGTTGTACGAATAAACTTGTCATAAGATGTATTCATCAAATCCCAGATATTTCGAACCTGACCTGACACATTATCAACAAATTCCTTTGGTGTGATGCCTGCCTCGGCTGCCTTCAACTCAATTTTCTGACCATGCTCGTCTGTTCCTGTCTGAAAGAATACATTATATCCCTCCTGGCGACGAAAACGTGCAATAGAATCTGCAAGAACGATTTCATAAGTATTTCCAATATGTGGCTTACCTGATGTGTAAGCGATTGCTGTAGTAATGTAATAATTGCCTTTGCCTGTCATTTTAAACTCCTACTCTTCAAACATATCATTTATTTTAACTCCACAGGCGCTGCAGTACTTAGAGCCTGTTTTAACAAGCGCCCCACAATTAGGGCATGCCATACCACCCTTTAGAGTCATGATATCGTCTGATAATTCCTTTAATCGAAGCTCACAAGCTTTTATTTCCTTTATTTCTTCTAGTTCTTCTTCCTTGTGCTCTTCGTAATATTTTCTTCCAAGCTTTTCATAAAGCTTGATAAGCTCACCTTCCTTGACCTTTTTATCATACTGAAGTTTTGTCATATCTCCAGCATTCTGGGCCATCTTGCCAATATCTCTTGTTGTATTTGCAATGCTATCTGAAAGTTCATCTAATAATCCCATATTTATACCTCCGTTTAAATTCGTATTAAAATCCCCTTTAAACCTTTTGATTTTAACACAATAGCTACTTTTTTACCACTTTTTCCACAAAGTGTTTTCCTTCTTCCACATTAATATTATTCTTTTTCTGTAAATAACAGCTATTAATTGTCTAAAGCTAAGCTTCTCTATAATTAAAAAAGGTGCTTGAAAAGATTTCAAACACCTTTGTACATCTATGCTAATCCACCGTCTCTTACTATTATATAACCAAGATACAGGGCGTATAGAACTAACATTATTATTCCATTGCCTTTGTTAAGATTTTTTTTCTTCATACACATCAATCCTACAATTACTGAAAATACAATAAGGATTAATGTATCTATTGCATTTACTTTAAGAAATGTCATTGGTGAAATAGCCCCTGCTACACCAAGTATAAGCAGAATATTGAAAATATTTGAGCCCACAACATTTCCAATTGCCATATCAAGCTCATTCTTTCTAGCAGCAACAATTGATGTTACAAGCTCTGGGAGTGAAGTGCCAAGAGCAACAATTGTAAGTCCTACTAGTGTTTCTGACATACCAAACATATAAGCAAGCGTTGTACATGAATCTACAACCCAGTCGCCACCAAACTTAATTGCTACAGCACCACCGATAATATAGATAATGCATAACCATGTTGGAATATCTACTATCTCATTTTTTTCATCATCGGTAGCAGCTGCTCTCGACTTCTTTGCGGCTTTTAACATTGAGCCCAAGAATATTATAAATAATACTAAAAGAATTAATCCATCAATATGTCCAACAGAGCCTCCTATAATACCTGTTACAATTAATACTGCTGCACATATTATCGAAAAAGGAAGATCTTTTTTTATTGTGTCATCACTAACTTCCAGTGCAGAAAACAACGCACAACTTCCAAGTACAACCATGAGATTAAAAATATTTGATCCAACTACATTTCCTATGGCAAGCTGATTGCTTCCTGCAATTGATGCTGTAACTGAAACAGATAACTCTGGTAACGATGTTCCCATTGCCACAATTGTCATACCAATTACTAGGGCTGGTACATGGAGTTTTTTGGCAACTGCCGAAGCTCCCTCAACAAAGAAATCTGCTCCTTTAATTAAAAATATGAATCCTACTACCAAAAGTATTAATGCTCCTGGTAATGTTTGAAAAAATGCTGTCATTTTCTTCTCCTTTAAAAACCTAATGTTATTCCATATAAATGTTCAAGTACTATTTTTACTCCTAGGAATATTAAAATTATACCTCCTAAAAGTTGAGCCTTTGCCTTGAACTTATTACCAAAGATATTTCCAACATAAACTCCGCCTGCCGAGATTGCAAAGGTCGTTAATCCTATTATTAATATAGCTTTAAAAATATTGAAATCAGGATAAAATGAAAATGTTACGCCACAGGCTAGAGCATCAATACTTGTGGCAAGTGCAAGAAGGGTAAGCTCCTTGTAATCAAGCGGCGGATCCATTATCTCAACCTTATCCTCATCCTTCCATTCACGGATGGCATCTATAATCATTTTGCCACCTACATATAACAGAAGTACGAAGGCAATCCAATGATCATAAGCTGAAATCATATCAGCAAAAGCACTTCCCAAGATGAAGCCAATCAACGGCATCAGCGCCTGAAAACCGCCAAAGAATAGTGCTATCATAAGCATTTGCTTTTTATTTACCTGCTTCATTGCCAGTCCCTTGCAGATAGCAACAGCAAATGCGTCCATAGATAGACCTACTCCAAATAAAAATATGTCTACTACACTCATATTAAACTCCTTTTGTGAGGGCCTTATATATAACAAAAAAGACCCACGTGTAACCAAATCTATGGCTACACGTGAGTCTCACTATTTAATGTTTGCCAGGGTAAATCCCGAGTCTGTTGACAAACAACGCATTCAATTTATAGCGCTAGCTACTCCCTCACGAGATGTATACAATATACTAAACATCCTCGCATAATGTCAACACTAGGATTTTATAGCACCATCCACAAGACCGCCCATAATCTGCTTTTGAGCAAATAAAAACAGGATTATCATTGGGATAATTGCAAGGAATGCTGCTGTCAAAATCAAATCCCATTGCTTTACATATGAGCCGATAAATGCTTGTACTGCAACCGGTAGAGTTTTTACCTTTCCATTGTGACCAAGCATAAGTGATGGTAGCAAATAATCGTTCCAAATCCACATTCCATTAAGGATTGTAACTGTTACAATTGGTGGTTTTAGAAGAGGGAAGATAACTCTAAAATAAATACCTTCTGGAGAACAGCCGTCAATTGATGCGGCTTCCTCAAGCTCGTATGGTATGGTCTTTATAAATCCATTTAAGATAAACACTGTCATTGCACCACCAAATCCTAGGTAAGCAAAAATAATACCTGGAAATGATTGAAGCATTGTTATTCCAAGGAATTTACCCACATCTCTAAAGGTTGATATAAGTGGAAGCATAACTACCTGGAATGGAATAATCATCGATGCTATAAAGACCATGTAAATAAATGCTGACCATTTCGTTTTATTTCTGCATATTACCCAAGCTGCCATTCCGCCAAAAAGAGCAAGCAACACCAATGAACACACTGTTACTATAGCTGATGTGGCGAAGGCTGACCAAAAACTAAAGTTAGTATTATTAATTACTGATGTCAGGTTGTTCATCAGCTTTTCCACTGACATACCAGCCACACTTACTGGATTGCTAACGATATCATTGGCATTTCTAAATACATTTATAACAATCAGAAAAAATGGAAATAGCACTAACATCGCGATGATAATAACTAAAACTCTGATAATAAAATCTAATACTGTAAATTTCTTTACCATTACATCTCCACCTCCCTCTTGTTAGATACACGAACCTGAATGATAGATACGATTGAAAGGATGATGAAGAACAACACTGCCTTTGCCTGGCCTAGTGCGTAATTATTCTTTGTTATTGCTGTATTGTAGATATTAAGTGCCAGCATCTGAGTTCCATTTGTAAGGTACTGTCCCATGAAGTTTACAGAACCTGTTCCATTTGTTAATGCCATATTTACATCGAACTGCTTGAACGCAGACTGCAATGTAAGGAACGTGCATATTGTAATTGTTGATGCAATCATAGGAAGCTTGATTTTAAAGAAGGTCTGCACAGCAGTCGCTCCGTCAATTGAAGCTGCCTCTATTACATCTGTTGGAACAGTTGTTAATCCAGTAATATAAATCATCATGATATATCCTGCATACTGCCAGATATATACTAAAACAATTGCAAAAAATGCTGTGTTATATTTTGAAAGCATTGAGCTATTGTAGTCAAATAGTTTTAATGTCCAGTTCAATACAACATTGTTAAAAACGAACTGCCAAAGATAACCAAGTACAATACCACCAATTAGATTTGGTATAAAATAAGCCGCTCTAAAGAATCCTACAGCTCTTATTTTGCTTGTGCATAAAACTGCCAAGGCTAGACCTATAACATTTACCGCAATCATATTTATGATTACAAATAAAACCGTTATTATCAGCGACCATAGGAAACTAATTTCAGTAAACATTGCTTTGTAATTACTAAGTCCAACAAAGCCTGTCATTCTAATTCCATTCCAATCAGTTGTCGAATAGAACAAGCCAAGTCCAAAAGGAATTATTACTGTTACGACGAAACAAAACAGTAATGGAAACAGAAATATAATATTTATAATTGCTTTATGATGTTTTTCCGTAGGGTAGAAGTATAAACCACCCAAAAAAGCTATCGCGCCAATTATTAGTAAGGCACCTCGAAATGCAAAATCACTTCCTGTAATGTCCAATGCTAAAGCTGAAATGATTCCAAAGCAGCCTGCCGCTAATAATACTAATGACAAGGATTTTTTACTTTCTATATTCATGCCACTATCCCCCTGCAAAATTCAATATGAGATGGAAAGCCTTGAGACTTCCCATCTCATAGATTTTAATTACTGTGCATATGCGTTTTCCGTTACCTGCTTGAATGTTGAAATAAATTCGTCCTTGCTAAGAGTTCCTGATGCAAAGTCTGCAAATACCTGACCTGTATAGTTCTGTGCGTATCCATCTGTCATTTCAAGCCAATGCCATGCTGATGTCTTTCCTGCTGCAGTGTACTCTGAAATTGTCTCTGCGAATGGATCATTTGCTACATATGTGCATGACTTATATGGGCTGATGAAACCTGCTTCCATAACAAGAACTTCCTGTGCCTCGTCTCCTGCCATCCACTGTAAGAATGCTTCTGCTTCTGTTACATTTCCACCGTTATATACTGCCCACCATGATGGAGAGTTTGTGAGGATTGTGTCGATTCCCTCTTCGAATGCATATGGAATCATGCCACATTCAAAATTTCCTGCCTCTGCGTATGCATCAGCGTCATCACCTGTCATTGTTGCACCAATCCAAGAGCCCTGTGTAACGAAGGCATATTTTCCAGAAGCGAAATTAAGAATCTGCTGATCATATGTGCCTGATACTAAAAGTGACTGGTCTGCATATTCATTAAAGAGTTCTACCATATCTGCAAAATCAGCAAATCTTGCATCATCAAGCTTTCCGCCATCACTTAACAAGTCGATGTATGTTCTATCATCTCTATCTAGACCCGCATCAAGATAATTTCCAAAAAGATGATTTCCTGTTGACCAATATAGGTTAACTGGCTCTGCATAGTAACCAATTACCGCTGTAAGACCAAGCTCATCCTTCTTTGAATCAATAGTTTCAAATGCTTTTCTCATAGATTCTGGTCCGGTGATTGATGCTGGATCAACTCCTGCTGCACTCAAAATATCTGCATTGTATGCAAGACCAACTGCTTCTGTTGTGTAAGGGAATCCAACTACCCCATCGTCACTTGTGTATGCTGCATCTGTATCACTTACCCATGCCTGGTCGCTCATATCCTGTAACAATCCATCCCAGTTATCAAAGTCTGCTGCCCCACCGCAAACAAAGATATCTGGCATATTATCTGACTGATAGTAAGCCTTGAGCTCGCCTTGGATATCGATACCACCACCCATTGATTCGATTTCCACATGAACTCCTGTCTCTTCTTCATACATTTCTGCAAGCTTCTTCAATTGTGAATCTACTTCAATTTTTCCGTTTACTAATCGAATAGATTTACCTGAATCTCCGCTGCTTGTGTTTTCACTTCCAGTGTCGCCACATGCAACGATGCTTGCTCCCATAAGTCCTACCAATAGTAATGATAATAACTTCTTTTTCATACCAATACCTCTCCTTCTTTATTATTTTTAGAGCTTTTGCTCATTGGTACCTGATTAAATTTCCCAAACTCCTGCAAACCATGCTGGGACTTTCATCTCTTTTTCCAAATCCAAATTATCGCAATTACGAATCAAGCAATCCTTTCCTTCCACATCAAAATCCAGCTTGTATTGCACCTCATTGGCACTTACGTTACATACAACAAGAATTTTTCTGTCCCCAAATTGTCTTGTGTATGCAAATATATTTTCATCTTCCTTGTCCAAAAGATTGTATGTGCCATATACGATGATATCTGACCACTGGCTATTTCTTCTTAGCTGTATAAGCTTTTGATAGTAATAAAATACTGAGGTCTTATCTTCCAGTTCAGCTTTTGCATTGATTATCTTGTAATTTGGATTAACTCCTATCCAAGGCTTTCCTGTTGTAAATCCTGCCTCTTTAGTATCATCCCACTGCATTGGAGTTCTTGCATTATCACGGCCTTTTGCTCGAATGCCGTCCATTAAATCCTCCTCTGACATTCGGCCTCCGCCAACCAATTCCTTGTGAGCATTTAGTATTTCAATGTCTCTGCATTCATCAATTGATTTGAAAGGATAATTTGTCATTCCAAGTTCTTCGCCTTGATATATATAAGGCGTCCCCTTCATCATGTGAAGAACTGTGGCGATGCATTTTGCTGATAATGGGGAATCGTCTCCAAGTCTTGATACAATTCTTGGTTGATCGTGATTATCCCAATACAAGGAATTCCAAGCCTCGCCCTCAAGTTCATTCTGCCATTTACTCAAGTTTTCTTTTAAATCTGGTAAATAGAATCTTTTGGTTGTCCATTTTCCTCGTTCGTCGTAATCTAGTCCTGTGTGCTCAAATTGGAAAACCATATTCAGCTCAGAATTATCTAAATTCGCATATTTCTTTGCTTCCTCTATAGTTACGCCTGCGCACTCTCCAACTGTGATCAAGTCGTATTTTGAAAGCACTCGCTTTCTCATTTCCTGTAAATACTCATGAACTCTTGGGCCATTAGTTGTATTGGACAAATCCCCATAAAGGGCATCTCCTGCTTTTTTACCATCTGGTAATCCAGGCACTTTGGAAATCATTGATATTACATCCATTCTGAATCCATCAATACCCTTTTCACACCACCAGGTCATCATGTTGAATACTTCATCTCTGACTTTTTCGTTATCCCAATTCAAGTCAGGCTGCTTTTTTGAAAAGCAATGTAAATAATACATACCTGTCTTTTCATCGTATTCCCATGCTGATCCTGAAAAGCATGAACCCCAGTTGTTTGGCTCTTTACCATCTTTTGGCTCTCTCCAAATATAATAATCTCTCTTAGGATTATCCTTTGACGACCTGCTTTCAACGAACCATTTATGTTCATCCGATGTATGATTGACTACCAAATCCATTACAATTTTGATTCCATGCTCATGTGCCTCTTTTAAAAGCAAATCAAAATCATTCATATTTCCAAAATCGTCCATTATATCCTGATAATCAGATATATCATAACCATTGTCATCGTTAGGCGATTTATATATTGGACTAAGCCAAATAACGTTTATTCCAAGCTTTTGTAAGTAATCTAATTTACTTCGTATACCATTTAAATCACCAATGCCATCACCATTTGAATCACAAAAAGATCTTGGATAAATCTGGTAAATGACACTTTCTTTCCACCATGCCTTTTCCATTCTGTCCTCCTTTAGTTATACGAATAACCTTGTAACTAAAAATTAACCCAAGACTAATCTTGGGTCAAAGGTTATGCACATAACTATTACTATGTGACATATTTGTATTTTGTTTTTTATCAATAATTTACAACTGCCTACAGGACTCCCTCACAACCAATTCTACAGGAAGTTTTATGTTGTGTTCCACTGGCTTATTCTTAATCATTTTCATCATGCTATCTACTGCAGATTCTGCTTTTTGCTGCACATTTTGCCTTATTGTGGTGAGCTCCGGCGTAGATAATTTTGAAAACAATATATCATCATAACCTGCTATTGAAATATCCTCAGGTACTGTTTTCCCATTTTCATTTAAATATTTTATTACTCTTAAAGCGTAAAAATCTGAAATACAAAATACAGCAGATTTTTCTATCAATGCAGGATAAATTCTATCTAATCCTTCCTGCAAATCCTCAGTTTTCATATCGATAATAAAGTGTGAGCTTTCATCGATTTCAATACCGTTATCTATAAAGCTTTGTCTAAAACCTCGCCATCTGTGTCTGGTATCTTCCTCATCATTATCATCAAGCATGGCCACATTTGTATGACCTATTGATGCCAAATAGTTACCAATTTTGTATCCACCGTCATAATCATCTATGAATACCTGCACCAGCTTATCGTACTCGTAAACAAAGGCTGCATCTATGGTAACAATTGGTTTTACAAACTCCTGGCTGATTGCAATCATGGCTTCCTTGGTGTAGTTGCTAAGGATAAGCCCATCTAAATTCCATCGCAACGCATCCTTTACAACACGTTCAGGAGACTGGTCCAGGATAATCAAAATATATTTATCTCTTTTTCTAAATTCCTTTTCAAGATATGAGAAGAGAATACTAAAATATGGGTCTCCCATAATGTCCTTTTTATCACTAGAGTCCATAACCGCTACGCCAATAAGGCCTGAACATCTGCTTACTAAATTTATTGCAGACTGATTTGTGATATATCCACTTTCTGCAATTTCTGCTTCAATTCTTTCTCTTACTTCCTTTGAGACCTTTTCATACTTTCCATGCAGCACATATGATACAGTGGCTGTGCTCACACCACATGTTTTTGCAATATCTTTTATCCTTACCATAGCATCTCCTCCTTGTTTTTAGTTATACGCATAACTTATTTACCTGTCAACATTTTTGTGTTAGCGTTTACATAGAATAAACTAAGGAGTGGCTTTTACATGGAAAAAAAATGGTGGCACAACAAGGTAGCTTATCAAATCTACCCAAAGAGTTTTTACGATACCAATGGGGATGGTATTGGAGATATAAACGGAGTTATTGAAAAACTAGATTATTTAAAGAATCTTGGAATAGATATTATTTGGCTTTCACCAATCTATTGTTCGCCTCTTGCTGATCAGGGATATGATATTTCTGATTACTACGATATCGACCCACGCTTTGGCACCCTTTCTGATTTGGACCGTCTAATTGAAGAAGGGAAGAAGAGGGGTATAGGCATTGTAATGGACTTGGTGGTAAACCATTGCTCTGATGAACATGAATGGTTTAAAAAGGCCTGCGAAGACCCTGACGGAGAATACGGAAAATTCTTTTACATTGAAGATTACAAGGAAGGTAATCCATTGCCTTGCAATTGGCGTAGTTACTTTGGAGGCAGTGTATGGGAAAAGTTACCAGGACATGATGACAAAATCTATCTTCATGTGTTCCACAAGAAGCAGCCAGATTTGAACTGGGAAAATCCTAAGCTTCGCAAGGAAGTATACAAAATGATTAACTGGTGGCTAGATAAGGGTATTGCTGGATTTAGAATCGACGCCATTATCAACATTAAAAAGAAGCTTCCATTTTCTGATTATCCTGTGGATGGCGATGATGGGCTTTCCTCAATCGACAATATGCTAAAAGAGGCAACTGGGGTAGGAGAGTTCCTTAATGAATTAGCTGATGAGACATTCAGAAAGCATGATGCTTTTACTGTAGGTGAAGTCTTTAATGAAAAGGATGATGAATTGCCTTTATTCATCGGCTCTCATGGCTATTTTTCTACAATGTTTGATTTTTCTGCTGAATCAACAAAAGAAGATATTTCTCCTGAGAACTATAAAAACGCGATTTTTAAGGCTCATGAAAGAGTTGATGGCATAGGTTTTCTTTCTAACATCATCGAAAACCATGATGAACCTAGAGGCGTTTCAAGGTTCATACCAAAAGAAGATTTAGATGACACCAGCAAAAAGATGCTGGCAGGTATATATTTCCTTCTTCCTGGACTTCCATTTATTTACCAGGGGCAGGAAATAGGTATGGAAAACCTGGATAAAGTAAACGATATTAGTGATTTAGATGATTGCGCAAATGCCAACATCTACGAAACAGCATTGCATGAAGGCAAAACACATGCTGAGGCTCTTGCACATCTTATAAGTGTATCAAGGGATAATGCCCGTACGCCTTTCCAGTGGGATGACTCTGAGAATGCAGGATTCACTGATGGTAGACCATGGCTTATGGTTAATCCAAAATACAAAAATATCAATCTTGCCGCGCAGATTAATGATTCGGATTCTGTATTTAATTTTTATAAAGCCTTAATTTCTCTTAGAAAGAATCCCGAGTATGAGTCAACATTTGTTTATGGCAAGTTTGCTCCATATAAAACAGATCAGAAAAACCTTCTTGCCTACAGTAGGGTAGGAGAGAAGAGTGTAATGGTTATTGCTAATTATCAGAAGGATGCCCAGACACTTAGTTTACCTTCTAAAATAAAAAAGGTTTTGCTTTCCAATACAAGCAAAACCTTTGACAATTCTTCATTTAATGACACAGAAATTGTGCTCTCTCCTTATGAATTGTTAGTTGTTGAAATGGTTTAGACACGGGCATCATCTAGACCATTTCTATTTAGTTTTTTATAGATGAAATTCACAATGAAAAAGCTTGTGATTCCACCACAAATTCCTATGAGGGAGCCTACCAACACATCTGTAGGCCAGTGTACAAACACATACAAACGGCTTATGGCGATTAAAGCTGCTAGTACAAGTGCTGGAATTCCGAGCTTTTTATTTCTTGTAAATATAGCAGTTGCCACAGCAAAACTCGCATTGGAATGTCCCGAAGGAAATGAAAAATCATCTGGTATTCCAACTAAAAGCTGAACATCTGGCTCTAACCAGCATGGACGACACCGCATTACTGCATTCTTTAAAACTATATTACAAATGAAAACGGTAATGACTAAAGCTATAGCTGATTGTACTCCTAGTTTTCTTGATTTTGGAATTACTAAAAATATAAGCGTAAGTACAATCCAAAACCACCCTTTATCACCTAAAAAAGTTATTTTAGGAACAATGAAATCCAAAAATCCATTATGAATATCTTGAAACCAATGTAATAAATCTAATTCCCAATCAAAGTAGAATACCCGTGAACTTTCTATTATTGCTTCCATACATTACTCCTTATTTTATGCTTCAATTTTACAAAATGATTTTTTACCCTTTTTCAATAGGAATTCTTCGTTAAAATCTGATGCTTCATAAGAAGTATGTATATCTGTTACTTTTTCTCCATTTACTGATACACCGCCTTGTTCAACAGCACGTCTAGCCTCTCCTCGACTAGCTGTCAATCCTGAAGAAACGAGTATCTGAAGGATATCAACTTTTCCTTCTCTAAAATCTTCTGCCTTTAATTTAGCTGAAGGAATATTAGCAGAATTTGCTCCACCAGCAAAAAGTGCCTTTGAAGCCCCACGAGCTTTTTCAGCTTCTTCCTTTCCATGTACAAGCTCTGTAAGCTCATATGCTAGAATATCCTTTGCCTCATTTAGCTGAGCACCTTCCCATTTATCCATCTCATCAATCTGTTCTAGAGGAAGGAATGTAAGCATACGTAAGCACTTTAGAACATCTGCATCTGCAACATTTCTCCAGTACTGATAAAACTCAAATGGAGATGTTTTGTTAGGATCAAGCCATACAGCTCCTCCAACAGTCTTACCCATCTTTTTCCCTTCTGAATTTAGCAGAAGAGTAATAGTCATTGCATGTGCATCCTTACCAAGCTTACGTCGAATAAGTTCTGTACCGCCAAGCATATTTGACCATTGGTCATCTCCACCAAATTGCATATTACAACCGTAATCCTGGAAAAGCTTATAGAAATCATATGATTGCATAATCATATAGTTAAACTCAAGGAATGAAAGTCCTTTTTCCATACGCTGCTTGTAGCACTCAGCACGAAGCATATTATTAACTGAGAAACAAGCTCCAACTTCACGTAAAAGCTCAACATAATTTAAATCAAGTAGCCAATCAGCATTGTTTACCATAAGAGCTTTACCATCAGAAAAATCGATAAAACGACTCATCTGCTTTTTAAAACAATCAATGTTATGCTGAATATCTTCTTTTGTAAGCATCTTCCTCATGTCTGTACGGCCTGATGGGTCACCAATCATACCTGTACCACCACCTAAAAGTGCTATTGGCTTATTGCCAGCCATTTGTAGTCTCTTCATAAGGCAAAGTGCCATAAAGTGCCCAACATGTAGACTATCTGCTGTAGGATCAAAGCCAATATAGAATGTTGCCTTGCCCTCATTGATCATTTTTTTAATTTCTTCCTCGTTTGTTACCTGGGCAATCAGGCCACGAGCTACTAACTCGTCATAAACTGTCATTGTCTTTTCTCCTTTCACAATATATTTCCTTAGTTTTTTTAAACAAAAATCCCTCGCCCCCATTTCCTAGGGTCGAGGGATTTAGTAGAGGTGCCAACCAGATTTGAACTGGTGATAGAGGTGTTGCAGACCTTTGCCTTACCACTTGGCTATGGCACCAAAAGAATGCGAGTAGATTGATCTTATTCAATCCAACAGCGTTCTAGTAAGCGAAGCTTACAATTTTTATTTGCGCCTTTATATTTTATAAAAGACACGGAGAAGGAGGGATTTGAACCCTCGCGCCGGTTGCCCGACCTACACCCTTAGCAGGGGCGCCTCTTCGGCCTCTTGAGTACTTCTCCAAAGTTGTAGGTATTACTTATTTTCTTCGACGCAAGTGTTATTCTACTAGAGTAGAGGAGTAAAGTCAATAAAAAAATGGGGAAATCTTAAAGATTTCCCCAAAAATTTTACTTTATTCTGCTGTCTTTGTAGCATACATAAAATAGATGTTATTATTTGTAGTAGCGTATACACCTGTTACGTTAGATTTCTGTAGATAAATGTGGTTGTAATAGTATACAGGTACTACTGCATATGTGCTCATAAGCATATCCTCAGCTTCATGCATAAGCTCAGCACGCTTTGCATAATCAGTCTCAGCATATATTTCGTTTATAAGCTCATCATACTTTGTCCAATCAGGAGCAGCAGTATTGCTTGGGTCATTACCTAATTGCATATCATTATTTCCACCATTTGAAATCCACATTTCAAGCATGTTGATAGGGTCATTGAAATCTGCAATCCATCCCTCACGAGCAATATCAAACTTACCAGCTTTTCTATCCTCTAGGAATACGTTCCAATCCTCTGTTTCTACCTTTACTGAAATACCAACTGCACTCCAATCCTGCTGGATGCACTGTGCAACACCTTCATGTGTAGAAGATGGGTTAGTAAGATATGTTACCTCAAGGGCAGGAGAAATAGCATAAGTACCATCTCCATTGTCTGTAAATGAATATCCACATTCCTCAAGTAACTTAACAGCTTCTTCTACATTACCTGCACCTGTTGTTGTAGCATCATAGTATCCAAAATCAGCTGCCTCAAATACTTCACCATTACCATCAACCATTCCGTCTGGAATAAATGTATCTGCAGGTGTTTTTTCTGTTGGCTCAACTGTGTCAACAATCCACTGACGGTCAATGAGAAGTGAAAGTGCCTGTCTCATCTTTGAAGCTTGGTCAGCTGTAAGTCCATCAAATAAGTCAGAATTTACGTTGAAACCTACATAGTATGTTCCAAGTGTATCAATAACGTGGAACTCTGGATTATTTGCAAGAGCCTCGATTTCGTCAGATGGAATATGCTGATCATCAAAATCTAAGTCTCCATTATTGTATGCTGCATAAATTGCTGTATCATCAGCTGAAAGCATAAACTCTAATTTTTCAAGCTTTACTTCATCAGCTCTGTAGAAATTAGGATTCTTTGTATAAACCATAGACTCATTATGTGTCCATGACTCAAGTGTAAATGCACCGTTTGATACAAATCCTGCTTCCTGAGCCCAAGCACCAGGGTTTGTTCCATCTGGATTTGCCTCTTCAACAGCTGGCTGATAAACTGGCATGAATGTTGGGAAAGCAAGTAAGTCATAGAAATATGCACATGGAGCATTAAGCTCAACCTCAAGTGTATAATCGTCTGTTGCTTCTACCTTAAGTGTTCCATCTTCATTTGTTGCAATTGGTGCAAACATGTATGAATAATCTGCTGCAGTTTCTTCTGCTACAGCACGATTCCAGCTATATACAAAATCGTTTGCTGTAAGCTCCTCACCGTTTGACCACTTTGACTCGATAAGTTTGATAGTGTAATGAAGTCCATCCTCTGAAACCTCTGGCTCACCATCTGAAAGAGCTGGTACAAGATTGTTGTTCTCATCATATGTGTATAAACCAACAAATGAGTTTACTGCAAGACAAGCACCATCAACTGATGAATTCAGTGCTGGATCAAGGTAGTCTGGCTCTGATGCAAGACAAATTCTAAGTGTTGTTGTGTCTGTGTCTACTGTTGTAGCTTCTGCAGTAGTAGTAGTAGCTGCATCTGAGCTTCCTGTTGAAGTGTCCCCAGAAGCATTGTTACCACAAGCTAATAGACCTGTTGCCATTGAAGCAACGAGAAGTGCTGCGATAATTTTCTTCTTCATTTTCTTTCTCCTTTAATTTTAAATATTTATCTTAAGCCGCCGCTTAAAACCATAAATTAAAAAATGTTATTTTTCCCAGCATGCAACAAAATGTCCATTACCCCTATCAGTTAATGGTGGCATTTCCTTTGCACATTGTTCTGTAGCGTATCTACATCTAGTTCTAAAAGGACATCCACTTGGCATTTTAAGTGGGCTAGGAACATCACCTTCTAGAATTATTCTTTTACTTTTTCTTGCTGTAATTGGATCAGGAATAGGTACAGCTGAAAGTAAGCTTAATGTATATGGATGTACAGGATTGTCATTCAAATCGTCTGCATCTGCAATTTCCATAATATGTCCAAGGTACATAACAGCAATTCTATCTGAAATATGATGAACTACTAATAAATCATGGGCTATAAATAGATAAGCCATTCCTAATTTTTCCTGAAGTTCCTCAAACATATTTACAACCTGTGCCTGAATTGAAACATCAAGTGCTGAAACTGGCTCATCACAAACAATAAACTTAGGATTAACAGCAAGCGCTCTTGCTATACCGATTCTTTGACGCTGTCCACCTGAAAATTCATGAGCATATCGCATGGCATGCTCTGCATTAAGCCCTACAGTTTCCATCAAGGATAAAATCTTATCTCTACGTTCACCTTTAGATGTGTATAATTTATGTACATCTAATGGTTCACCGATGATATCCTCAACTGTCATTCTAGGATCAAGTGATGAATATGGGTCCTGGAATACCATTTGCATCTTTTTACGATATGGATGCATATCAACATCTATTTTCTTTTCACTATCAAAAAGTACTTCATCATCAAAAACTATACGGCCAGCTGTTGGTTGATATAATCGTAATAATGTTCTTCCTACTGTTGTTTTTCCACATCCAGATTCACCAACCAGACCCAAGGTTTCTCCTGGTTTTATTGCAAATGAAATATCATCTACAGCTTTAAGTGGAACTGTTCTAAATCCATCCTTAACAGGAAAATATTGCTTTAAATGTTCTACCTCAAGGAGGTATTTTTCTTCGCTCATCTTATGCCTCCTTACTTTCATATATTGATTTTACGTTCATCCAGCAGCTTGCCAAGTGTGTATCGCTAATACGAAGCTCTTCTGGAATTTCATTTAAGCAAATCTTCATTGCTTCATCACATCGAGGGCAAAATGCACATCCCTTTGGCATGTTTAGCAAATTTATAGGAGTTCCACCAATTGGAACTAATTTTTCATTCATATTGTCCTTACGAGGAATTGAACGAAGTAAACCTTTAGTATATTCATGGGCAGGAGAGTAGAATATATCATCTGCTGTGCCTCGCTCACAAACACGTCCACCATACATAACTATTATTTCGTCACACATGCTTGCAATTACTCCAAGGTCATGAGTAACCATAATAATTGCCATTCCAAGTTTTTTCTGTAATTCCTGCATTAACTCCAAAATCTGAGCCTGAATTGTAACATCAAGAGCAGTAGTAGGCTCGTCAGCTATTAATATATCAGGCTCACAAGCTAGAGCCATTGCTATCATGTCACGCTGTCTCATACCACCTGAATGTTCATGTGGATACTGAGTAAGTCTCTTTTCTGGATCATTTACACCAACAAGCTTAAGTAATTCGATAGCTCTTTCCTTTGCTTCAGACTTTGACTTGTTTGTATGAAGCATAATTGCTTCTTCTAGCTGATATCCAACTGTAAATACTGGATTTAAGCTGGTCATTGGATCCTGGAAGATAATTGAACATTTACTTCCTCTAAATTTTTGCATCTCTTTTTCTGAAAACTTGGTGATATCCTCACCCTTATATTTAACCTCACCATCAGTGATGCGGCCGGTTTGAGCTAATATTTGCATAATTGAATATGCAGTAACGGATTTTCCTGAACCTGATTCACCAACTATTCCAAGAGTTTTTCCAGGCTCCAATTTAAAATTTATACCATTAACTGCCTTGACCTCACCTGCATCTGTAAAGAAGCTTGTATGGAGGTCATTTACTTCTAGAACATACTTTGAATCTTCCATTGCTACCTCCTAATTAATCAAGCTTTGTATCAAATGCATCTCTAAGTCCATCACCTAAAAGGTTAAGTGAAAGTACAATGAGGCAAATGATTACTGCTGGAATTACTAATCTTGCTGGATAAGACTGCATACCTGCTCTAGCATCATTAGCCAAAGAACCAAGTGATGCAAGAGGAATTGATACACCAAGACCTAAGAAGCTCAAGTAACTCTCTGTAAAGATTGCACTAGGAATTTGCAGGGCAGTAGTAATAATAATTACTGACAAGCAGTTAGGTAATATATGTTTTGTTAATATCTTTCTATTTGATGTTCCGATACATTTTGCTGCAAGCACATATTCATTATTTTTTATTGTAAGAATCTGACCTCTAATTAGGCGGGCCATACTTACCCAATACAAAAGGCCAAATACAATAAACATTGAAATCATATTTGCACCCAGCTTTGAAAATACTGTTCCAACAAGTTTCTCAGTTAAGGTTTCTTTCAAAACAACTGATAATAGAATAATAATAAGCATTTCTGGAAGCGAATAGATGATATCAACAATTCTCATCATGATAAGATCTACTTTTCCACCAAAATAACCTGCAATTGAACCATAAATAATTCCGATTATTACTACCATAACTGCAGCAACAATACCTACAGCAAGTGAAACTCTTGTACCATAAATAACACGGATAAAGTAATCTCTACCAAGACCATCTGTACCAAAGATGTGTGGAAATAGCTTTTCTCCAGTCTCTTCCATATACTGTAATTCCTTATCGGAATATTCCATAAATCCAAGGTTTGTACATCCTTTATCTCTAACACCGCCAACTGTAATAATCTGGTCGTATGAATAAGGAACAAAATGTGGCGCAATAAGAATAATTAAAATAATAACTGCAAGTATTACTATACTTCCCATTGCAAGTGGATTTTTACGAAGACGTCTCATTCCATCCTTAAAGAATGTTGTAGATTCTCCCATTACGTCCTGCTGACGTTTTTCTTCATCTGTAGCTTTCTCAAAATTGCCAGCATTGAATTTTGATATATCAACCTGAGCTGAGAGGAAGCCCCTTTTTAGTTCTTTATTTTCCAACTTTCTTCCTCCTAATCCAGCTTAATTCTAGGATCAACTAGTTTGTAAATAATATCAGTAATAAGATTTGCAATTACCATAAGAATTGCAAGGAATATTGTAACTGCCATGATAGTTGAGTAATCTTGATTGGTGATTGATGTTACAAATGTTGAACCAAGACCACCGATTGTGAATATATTTTCTACTACCATTGAACCAGTTAAAATGTATGCAACCATTGGTCCTACATATGTGATAACTGGAATTAGGGCATTTCTAAGAGCGTGAACAAAAATTACTTTTATCTTTGATACACCCTTTGCTCTTGCTGTTCTTATGTAATCCTGATTTAACGCATCAAGCATGGATGTTTTTGTAAGTCTTGTAATATATGCCATTGGATATACTGACAATGCTATTACTGGTAATGTGTAGTTTGGATTTGATGCCGAATACACTTGAAACCATCCTAATTTCAAACAAAATACTAAAAGTAGGAGAGTAGCAAGCACAAAGGATGGCATTGCTGTTCCTAGGGTTGTAAAGAATATAATCAACCTATCCGGTAATTTATTTCTCGTTAGTGCTGCAATAGACCCAAGTATAATTCCTACAATAATTGCTAAAATTGCAGCTCTTCCTCCAAGTTTTGCTGAAACTGAAAACTTAGAAATCATGTCATTCCATATTGGGCGGCCTGAATGAAGTGAAATACCCCAATCGCCATGGAGTACATTTTTCATGTAAAGCACATATTGCTCACCTAATGGTTTATCAAGATTATATCTTGCTTCCAATGTGGCTATAACTGCTTCTGAAGTGGCCTTCTCTTTATTGAAAGGACCACCAGGAATAGCGTTCATAGCAATAAAGGTTATCATAGTGATAATCCAGATTGATACTATCGCTAGTAAAATTCGTTTTGCGATATACTTTGCCAAAACTTAAAACTCCTTTTCAATATATTCTAATAATTAGATTAATTATTAGTTAAATCTTTATTACATAATTGTGATAGCACTTTAAATTACTAAAGAACAACCTTAATAAAAAAGAGGCTGCTATCCTTATAAATAACAGCCCCATTGCTATTACAATTATCTTTATGAATTAGTTGTTGAACCTTAATTTAATTCTTCAACTTCTTCTAGAATTGTATCACTTTTTCTAACTTTTGCAATACTAATTAGCTTAGTATTTTCTTTTAAATCAATTAATTTTACACCAGATGTTATTCTGCTTAATAATGCAGTTCCTGAAACTTCAATTCTTATTATTGTTCCAGCTGTATTTATCAGCATTACTTCGTCATCTTTTTCAACTGCCTTCGCTCCAATTAGATTACCTGTTTTTTCTGTAATCTTGTAACATTTTACACCCTTACCACCACGGTGAATTGTGTTAAATTCACTCATAAGGGTACACTTTCCAAGACCATTTTCAGATACAGTCATAAGTGATTCACCCTGTGAAATCAGTTGCATGCCAATAAGCATATCATCTGCTGCAAGGTTCATACCAATAACACCCATAGTTGCACGGCCTGTAGGTCTAACCTCAGTCTCACTGAAGCGAATTGCCTGTCCATACTTTGTAACCATGATTACATCTTCTTTACCATCTGTAAGCTTAACCTCTATAAGCTTATCATCATCACGAAGAGTAATGGCTGTTAGACCATTCTTTCTGATGTTATCGTATTCTGTAATTTTAGTTTTCTTAACAAAACCATCAGCTGTAGCCATGAAAAGATATTTGTCTTCGCTATAATCCTCAACAGGAATCATAGCTGTAACCTTTTCGTCCGGTTGAAGCTGTAAAATATTTACAATAGCAATACCTCTACTGGTTCGGCTACTTTCAGGAATTTCGTATGCCTTGATGCGATATACTCGACCCTTATTAGTAAAGAACAGGAGATAATCATGGGATGACATCATGAGCATTTCTACTACATAATCTTCATCGATGGTATCCATTCCCTTGATTCCCTTACCACCACGATGCTGAGCCTTAAAATTATCCTCATTCATTCGCTTGATATAACCAAGCTTTGTGAAGGTAACTACAGTATTGGTTACAGGAATCATATCCTCCATACTAATATCAAATTCATCATATCCAATTGATGTACGACGGTCATCTCCATATTTATCTGCAATTTCTGTAATTTCTGTTTTGATAACTGAAAGAAGAACCTTTTCGTCAGAAAGAATTGCCTTCAATTTTCCTATAAGTACCTGTAAATCATTATATTCCTGTTGAATCTTGTCACGCTCCAAGCCTGTAAGAGCACGAAGACGCATATCAACAATTGCCTGAGCTTGCGCATCTGAAAGACCAAAGCGTTCCATTAATGTTTGCTTTGCTATATTTACATCAGCAGAATTTCTAATGATTTGAATTACTTCATCAATATTATCAAGGGCAATCAATAATCCCTCTAATATGTGAGCTCTTTCCTCAGCCTTGTTAAGTTCGTACTTAGTACGACGAGTAACTACATCCTTTTGATGATTAAGGTAATGTGTAAGCATTTCCTTAAGATTAAGAATTTTTGGCTGATTATCCACTAAAGCAAGCATAATTACGCCAAAGGTATCCTGAAGCTGAGTATGCTTATAAAGCTGATTAAGTATGATGTTAGGATTAACATCACGTCTTAGTTCTATGCAAATACGCATACCTTCACGTGATGATTCATCACGAAGATCAGTAATACCATCAATCTTTTTATCCTTATGAAGCTCAGCAATTTTTTCTATTAAGCGAGCTTTGTTTACATTGTAAGGAATCTCAGTTACAACGATTCTGTTTTTACCATTGTCCATTGGCTCGATTTCAGATACTGCACGAACTCTAATTTTAGCCTTACCAGTACGATAAGCCTCTTCAATTCCTGCCTTACCAAGGATAACACCACCAGTAGGAAAATCTGGACCCTTAACAATTTCTAGAATCTCATCGATATCTGTATCTCTGTCTTCCTCAATTTGGTTATCTATGATTTTATTAACAGCACCAATTATTTCACGAAGATTGTGAGGTGGAATATTGGTAGCCATACCTACTGCAATACCTGTTGTGCCGTTAACAAGTAAATTAGGATAACGGGCTGGAAGAACAGTAGGCTCTTTTTCTGTTTCATCAAAGTTTGGCATAAAATCAACGCCATCCATGTCGATATCCTTACCGTAGGTGAATTTATCATCCTTGTAATTGATACCAAACATTGTCATGGAAATCTTTGAAAGACGTGCCTCGGTATATCGCATAGCAGCAGCGCCATCACCATCCACAGAGCCAAAGTTACCATGACCATCTACTAATGGATAACGTGTGTTCCATTCCTGAGCCATGTTGACAAGTGCACCATAAATAGAACTATCACCATGTGGATGATATTTACCCATTGTATCACCAACAATACGAGCACATTTTCTGTGTGGCTTATCTGGTCCGTTATTAAGTTCAATCATAGAGAAAAGTACTCTACGTTGAACAGGTTTTAGTCCATCTCTTACATCTGGAAGGGCACGAGAAGCAATTACACTCATGGCATAATCGATATAAGAGTTTTCCATTGTTTCTTTTAGGTCAACATCATGAATATTATCAAAAATTTTGTCGTCCATATTTTTCCTTTTTGCTCCTATCGGGCGAAGCCCGAAAATTTTAGATTATATATCAAGGTTCTGTACATACTTAGCGTTTGCTTCGATGAATTCACGTCTAGGCTCTACATTATCACCCATAAGTGTTGAAAATGTAACATTTATTTCTGAAACATCTTCATCATCAATAACTACACGCTTAAGAATTCTCTTTTCCGGATCCATGGTTGTTTCCCAAAGCTGTTCCGCATCCATCTCTCCAAGTCCTTTGTATCGCTGAATCTTATTATTTCCGTCACGACCTACTTCTGTAAGAATTTGATTTAACTCTTCATCAGAATATGCATACCAAACCTTCTTGTTCTTTTCCAACTTATAGAGTGGAGGAGTAGCAAGATATACATAGCCTTGCTTAATAAGCTCTGGCATAAATCTGTATAAGAATGTAAGCATAAGTGTTGCAATATGTGCACCATCTACATCGGCATCAGTCATAATAATAATTTTGTGATAACGAAGCTTTGAAATATCAAAGTTTTCGTGAATACCTGTACCGAATGCAGTAATCATTGCCTGTATTTCTGCATTACCGTAGATTCTATCTTCTCTAGCCTTTTCAACATTAAGAATCTTACCACGTAAAGGTAAGATAGCCTGTGTTGCACGGCTTCTTGCAGTTTTGGCAGAACCACCAGCGGAATCTCCCTCAACGATAAAGATTTCGCAATTCTTAGGGTCTTTATCTGAACAGTCTGCAAGCTTTCCTGGAAGAGACATTCCTTCAAGTGGTGTTTTTCTACGGCTTAAATCTCTAGCTTTTCTAGCTGCTTCTCTGGCTCTTTGTGCCTGCAGAGATTTTTCACAAATAAGCTTAGCTGTGGCAGGATTTTGCTCTAAGAACCATGTAAGCTGTTCTGTAACAATTGAATCAACAGCACCTCTTGCTTCGGAATTACCAAGTTTTTGCTTAGTCTGACCTTCAAATTGAGGCTCCTCAATCTTGATAGAAATAATTGCTGCTAAGCCTTCTCTAATATCATCACCCTCAAGCTGTGGGTCATTGTCCTTTAAAATTTTGTTATCTCTGGCATATTTATTAAATACCTTAGTAAGGGCACCTCTAAATCCTGTAAGATGAGTACCACCTTCTGGAGTAACAATATTATTTACATAGCTGTAGGCCTGATCCTGATATCCATCATTATGTTGCATTGCAACTTCAACATAGATATTATCTTTAGTACCTTCACAGTAAATAACATCTTCGTAAAGTGGCTTATTACCACGGTTAATATACTGGACAAATTCTTTGATACCACCTTCATAGTGAAAACTTTCTTCTTTGAGTTCCTCACTTCTAGCATCTGTAAGAGTAATACGTAATCCCTTAGTAAGAAAAGCTGTTTCTCTTAATCTAACTTTTAGTGTTTTGTAATCAAATACTGTTGTTTCAAAGATAGTATCATCAGGGAGAAAAGTAACTTTTGTACCAGTTTCCTTTTCATCACAAGTACCTATTACTTTTAGTGGATACATGGTTTTACCACGCTCGTATCTCTGTTTAAAAATCTGTCCTTCCCTTTTGATTTCAACTTCTACCCAATTAGATAGGGCATTAACAACGGAAGCACCAACACCATGAAGACCACCAGATACCTTGTATCCTCCACCACCAAATTTTCCACCAGCATGGAGAACGGTAAATACAACTTCTACTGCAGGTATACCAGCTTTATGATTTATTCCAGTAGGAATTCCTCGTCCATCATCAATTACAGTAATTGAATTATCAGAATTAATAGTTACTTTAATATGCGTACAAAATCCTGCTAATGCCTCATCAACAGCATTATCAACAATTTCATACACTAAGTGATGAAGACCTCTTTCAGAAGTAGATCCAATATACATTCCAGGACGTTTTCTAACAGCTTCTAATCCTTCAAGAATTTGTATTTGATCTGCTCCATACTCCTGATTAACTTCGTTACTCATTTAGTTCCTCCGTTATTAATTCTATAGCACCATTACTAACTTTATAAACTGTATTTAGCTTGAATCTATTTTTTACAAATTCATCAAGACCGGTACAAGTAATAATGGTTTGTGTATCAACTAGATTATCTAATAAATCACTTTGTCTATGTTTATCAAGTTCTGATAAAACATCATCCAAAAGCAATATTGGTTTATCATTTATAGTATTTTCTACAAGCTTTATTTCTGAGAGCTTTAGTGAGAGAGCACAGGTTCTTTGTTGACCCTGGCTTCCATATTTTCTAATATCTATTCCGTCTATAGTGATTTTTATATCATCTCTATGAGGTCCAACTGATGTTTGACAAAACCTTATATCTTTTTCTTTATTTTTAACTAGCTCATCTAAGAAAAAAATATCTTCTATATTTGGATCATAACTTACATCTATATTTTCTTTACCAGATGTAATACCAGAATGGATATCCTTAACAATTAAATTAATGTCATTTATAAACTGCTGACGTCTGTTTATTATTTTTTTACCATAATTAATTAATTGGTCATCCCAAACAGACAATGTTTCTTTCAGCTCTGGCTTATATACCATCTCTTTTAATAAAGCATTTCTTTGGTTTAATGCTTTATTATAATTTGTCAAATCAGAAAGATATATTTTATCTATTTGACAAAGTTCAGCATCCATAAATTTTCTTCTTTCAGAAGGACCATTTTTAATAATATTTAGGTCCTCTGGAGAAAAGAAAATTATATTTATTAATCCGAATAGCTCCGCTGCTTTTTTAATTGGCACTCTATTTATAGCTATTCCCTTTGATTTATTTTTTTTCAAATGAATATCAATTTGGTAATCTCTATCATTTTTTTTTATGATAGTTTTTATATGACTTTCATCTTTTTCAAATTTGATTATCTCTTTATCTCTGCTTCCTTTATGAGATTTTGTTGTTCCTGATAAATAGGCAGCTTCGAGAATATTTGTTTTTCCTTGAGCATTGTCACCAAATAGAATAGTAGTATGCTCATCAAAATTAATATTTAATGAATCATAATTTCTAAAATTCTTTAGTTCAATGGATTTAATTATCATTAGTAACTGTTACGCTTTCTCCATCAAATTCCACAATGTCACCAGGATATACCTTTTTTCCACGACGAGTTTCTATTTCGCCATTATACTTAACTAATCCTTCTTCAATAACTTCCTTTGCCATGGCTCCAGATTCAACTAAATTAGCAAGCTTTAATAGCTGTCCAAGCTTTATAAATTCATCTTTAATAATTATTTTTTCCATTAATTAGCTCCTGGATTATTAAAATTAACAGGAAGAACTATATATATATAAGACTCTGCATCATCCTTTATAAAGCAAGGACTTTTTGCATTTAACATATATAAGGTTATTTCTTCATCATCTATAACCTTAAGTGCATCTAAAACAAACTTAGGGTTAAATCCAATCATTAAATCCTTACCTTCTTTTACTATGTCAATAGTTCTATTCATAGTACCGATGTAAGAAGATAATGATAAAGACATAGAATTATCTACAGCATTTACAATTATTGGTTTTTTGTCACCTTCAGTAATTAAAGGTGTAGCACCATCTATGCAATCAAAAAACTTTTTCTTGTTAATCTTAACTTTTGTTTCATAATCAGTAGATAGCATTTGTTCTATCTTAAAGAATTCACCCTCAATTATTCGAGAAACTACTGTTGTCTGACCAAACTCAAAAATAACGTGATTATCAGTAACATAGATGTTTAAATCATCATCTATTCCACCATCAATAATTTTAATTACTTCATTAAGGGTCTTTTTAGGTACAATAACTTTTACATTATTAAACGAATTTTTTAATTCTACGTTTCTTATTGATACTCTATGACCATCCAAAGCTATAACTTTAAGATGATTTTCTTTGATTTCTATTAATTCTCCAGTCATTAATTTGTTGCTTTCTGTATCAGCAACAGAGAAAATAGTTTGCTTAATTATATTTCTAAAAGTTAATTGAGAAATTACAACTGGGTCTGTTTTCTGTGAAACTCTAATATAAGAGAAATCTTCTCCTGACTTTCCTACAACTTTATATTCTGCTTCTTCGCATGTAATATATGTAGCAAGTGACGATTCTGTTCTAATAGTAACTTCACCCTTAGGTAATTTTCTTACTATTTCAGAAAACTTTTTTGCATCTAAAGCAATAATTCCTCTTTCAGAAATAGAACCATTAAGAATTGTATCTATTTCTTTCTCCATATCATTAGCAGTTAATTTTATTTCTCCAGAGGATGCATCAATAAGTATACATTCAAGAATTGCCATTGATGTTCTAACTGGTACTGCTTTCGAAACAATATCTACTGCATTTTCAAGGTCAGTTTGTTGACAAGTAATTTTCATTTGTTATGGTCCCTTTCTTAAAAATAAATAAAATAATAAAAGATATATTCTAAGTACTATTCTTATAGATTGTTGATTTGTATATAAGTGTGAAACACCTTTATTTATACGTAAAACATGAAAAGTTAAATCAAAAAAATATGTGAATTAATTATTGATAAAGTATGGATAATTTGTGAATAAAAAATGTTCAAAATTTGTTATTTTTTATTATCTACAATTAATTCACAATATAATCACATTTTATATTCATAGTTATCAACAGGTTTTAAACATTAATTTGGATTAATTTTTTTCTTTATTGTTTCTACTAGGTTTTTGGTATTTTCATCCTTATCTATTTCTTCTTCAATTTTGTTTGCACCATGGATTATTGTTGAATGATCTCGACCTCCAAGTAACAATCCAATAGCTTGAAGAGATGAATCTGTCATTGTATTACATAGATACATGGCTATTTGTCTAGGTCTAACTACTGAGCTTGACCTGTTTTTGGATGCCATTTGATCTACTGTAATGTTAAAGTGTTCAGCTACAACCTCTATTATTAATTGAGGTGTTATTTCTCTTGATATATTAGGAGAAATAAAGTTTTGTAATTCTCTTTCTGCAATTTCCATTGTTATTTCAATCTTTTCTAGTCTGGAAAAAGCTATTAGTTTATTTAGTGCTCCTTCAATTTCTCGAATGTTTGACTGAATATTTTCTGCTATATATTTTCTAATGGATTCATCAAGTGTAAAATTCTTTTCTTCGATTTTTTTATTAAGAATGGCCATACGTGTTTCATAATCTGGGTAACCAATATCTGCCATTAATCCCATATCGAATCTTGATTTAAATCTATCATCCAATGTTTCCATATCTTTTGGCGGTTTATCAGATGAAATAACAATTTGTTTTCCCATAGCATGAAGAGCATTAAATGTATGGAAAAATTCTTCTTGAGTTGCCTCTTTTCCTATTATAAATTGGATATCATCTACCATTAATACATCAACAGTGCGGTATTTATCTCTAAATCTTTGCATTGCTGTTGCATTGTTGTTAGTTCTCATATTTTCAATAACTTCATTTGTAAATTCTTCTGAAGTTACATATAAAATATGAGTATTTGGATTTTGTTTTTCTATATAATTTCCAATTGCCTGCATCAAGTGTGTTTTACCTAAACCTGGTCCTCCATAAATATAGAGAGGATTGTAAAATTCACCTGGTGACTCTGCAACTGCAAGAGCAGCTGTTTGTGCAAATCTATTATTTCTACCTACGACAAAGTTTTCAAATGTAAATTTTGGATTTATTGATGAATTTCCAATTCTACGTTCTTCATAGTTAGTAGTTTCTTCTATATTAATATTAAGATAATCTAGATTTTTTTCTTGTTTTAATTTATTAGCGTTTTCTTGTGAAATTACTAAGATTTCATCGAAATGTATACCAGTTAATTCTTCAATTGTTATTTTAAGTGGTGTTGTAAATTTTCTTGTTACATATCCAAGTGTCATGCTATTTTGATCACCGTTGTATGTAATATATAATTTATTATCTTCTATTTGGAATAATTCAAGAGGCTTTAGCCAAGAATCATAAGATACATCTGTTATTGCGTATTCATTTTTAAGATAATTTAGGATTTCATCCCATTTTTTAACCAATTCGTCCATATATTTTCCCTTTTATCCACATTCTAAACTAGTTTCTATTCTAACCTAAATAAGGCGTTTAATCAATATTTTGTATAAAAAGGTGTAGGGGATTGTTTAATCTATAAAATGGCTTATTTTTAAAATTTGAGCCTTTAGATGTGATATCGTTACTTATCCACATGTATACAATTAAGTTATCCACATAATTTTGCTTTATTGGTGCTATTTTCTTTTTATTTATGTGGATAAAAGTTTATTATTTTTATTTTATCCACATAGTTTTCCACACTATGTAGATAAAATTTTATTAAATTTTAATTTTTTTTCACAATATTTTGTATTAGTGTTTTGATTAATTATAAATATATTGTGTTTTTGAGTTATCCACAGCCTTTTGCTAATTATAAATACTTTATTTTTTATTGACTTTATGGGCTTTTCTTATTATAATTTCAACTGATGTTTTCTCATAAAGAGGAGGTGGATATATTATGAAGATGACATATCAACCAAAAAAGAGACAGAGATCCAAAGTACATGGATTTAGATCTAGAATGAGCACAGCAGGTGGACGTAAGGTTCTTGCTGCTAGACGTGCAAAAGGAAGAAAGAAATTATCAGCTTAGGCCACAGACCATGTGGTCTTTCTTCTTATTTAAAAGGAAATAATTGTTATGGAATTTAGTGAATCTCTAAAAAAGAATAAGGACTTCACTGTTGTGTACAGAAAAGGTATTTCAAAGGCTAATAGACAGCTTGTTATGTATATATACCATAATAATTTAGATCGAAATCGTATTGGAATTTCTGTTAGTAAAAAGGTTGGAAATTCAATTGTTAGACATCATGTGACGAGACTGATACGCGAAAGCTATAGACTAAATGAAGAGATGTTCATTAGTGGTTTGGACATTGTAGTCGTTGCAAGAGAAGCTACAGCTTCTGCTAATTTTGGAGAAATACAAAAATCTTTACTTCATCTTGCAAATCTTCACAGGGTAACTCGTAAATAATTGGAATCGTTGTTTCTATTATGTTGAAGAAGCTTTTTATATTTTTAATCAAATTTTATCAAAAATATTTGTCTCCAATGAAAACTACCAGATGTCCTTATTGTCCAACGTGTTCAGCTTATGGTTTAGAGGCTGTCCAAAAGTATGGTGCTATAAAGGGTGGTGGTTTGGCTCTTTGGAGAATTATTAGATGTAATCCTTTTTCTCATGGTGGATATGATCCGGTTCCATAAGTTAATGGAGGTTTTACATTGAGCGATTTATTTCTTACCGCTTATGGTGGATCCATTCTTGGACCAATTGCTAAACTATTAGGATGGATAATGGATAAGATCTATGTTTTTCTTGCCAATATTGGTATTGAAAATATAGCTCTTACAATTTTTGTATTTACTGTCTTTATTTATATTTGTATGTTTCCTCTTACATATAAGCAACAGAAGTTTGCTGTGCTTACACGTAAGATGCAGCCTGAGATGAAGGCTATACAGGATAAATATAAAGGGGCTAGAGATCAGGAGAGTATGCAAAAACAGCAAATGGAGACTCAGGCGCTGTATGATAAGTATGGTATTTCTCCTACAGGTAGCTGTGTTTACATGTTAATTCAGATGCCTATTCTTTTTGCACTTTATAGAGTTTTCTATAATGTGCCAGCCTATATTACTTCAGTTAAAGATGTTTTTGGAAATCTTGTTAGTGGTATTATGGCTACTGATGGATTTGCTGATAAAATGCAAGCCATTTATGAGGGTTCAAAGTTAAATTTACAGACTGTCCCTGATTTTACTTCTACAGATAATACTGTTGTTTCAAATTTTATTGTTGATGTTTTGTATAAATTACCTTCTTCTGGGTGGGAAGCTGTTTCAAATGCATTTCCAGATTTAGCATCTTCAATAGATGGTGTTATTGCTCACTTAGAAAAGATTAATTATTTATTTGTTTTAAATATTTCTGATACACCATTAAACTTAATTAAAGCTGGCTGGGCTGCTGATTCTAAGGATTTTGTTTTAATTATTTGTGCTATTTTAATTCCAGTTATATCTTACTTAACACAAATGGCAAATATTAAGCTTACTCCACAGTCTACAGAAGGACAGTCTGAACAGATGGCTGCTCAGATGAAGACTATGAATCTTATGATGCCACTTATGTCTTTGTTTATTGCATTTACTGTTCCTGTTGGTCTTGGTCTTTATTGGATTGCTGGTGCAGTTGTCCGTATAGTTCAACAGTACTTCTTAAATAAGCACTTTGAGAAGATTGATCTTGAAAGCATTATTGAAAAAAATAAAGATAAAGCTGCTGCTAAGGCTGAAAAGAGGGGTATAAGACAAGCCCAGATTTATGAAGCAGCTCGTATGTCTACAAAAACTACATCTATGGCTGATAAGGCTAATTTAGTAAAAGATAATGAAGAGGCTCTTAAATCTGCAGATGAATTAAGAGCAAAAGCTAGTTCAAATTCTCTAGCAGCAAAAGCTAATCTTGTAAAAGAATTTAATGAAAAAAATAATAAGTAAGGGGGACTAAATAATGGAATATAAAGAATTTACTGGTAAGAGTGTGGATGATGCTCTTACTAATGCTACTGTTGCTTTAGGTGTTACTTCTGATCAAATCAAATATGAAGTTATTGAAGAGGGAAGTACTGGTTTCCTTGGTTTAGGATCTAAAGATGCAGTGATTAAGGTTGTTATTTCTTCTGATGAGGATCCTAAGGAAGTTGCTAAAGAATTTTTAAATAATGTTTTTGAAGCTATGCAGCTTGAAGTTAATATTTCTATTGATTTTGATGAAGAAGAAAAAACATTATCTATTGATTTAGCTGGTCCTGAAATGGGTGTTCTTATTGGTAAGCGTGGTCAGACTTTAGATTCATTACAGTATCTTACAAATCTTGCTGTTAATCGTTCTTCTGAAAACTATACTAGAGTTAAGATTGATACTGAGGATTACAGACGTCGTAGAAAAGAAACTCTTGAAAATCTTGCAAAGAATATGGCTAGCAAGGTTAAGAGAACTAAGAAGGCTGTTACTCTTGAGGCTATGAATCCTTATGAGAGACGTATTATTCATTCTGCTCTTCAAAATGACAATAATGTTACTACTCATTCAGAGGGTGAAGAGCCATATCGTTACGTTGTTATTACTCTTAAGAAATAATTTTTTTCAAGGGTTAGTCTTTATAAGCAGGCTAACCCTTTGACTTTGCTAATTAATAGAGTAATAAATTCATAAGTTTATTAATTTCTTAATTAGCAAAAATGGAGGAAATCATGTTTCACAATGATACAATTTGCGCAATTGCTACCTCACTAAATAATTCTGGAATTGGTATAATTCGAGTTAGTGGAGAAGAATCAATTTCTATAGTTGATTCTATTTTTCGTGGAAAAAATAAGCTAATTGATTGTGAGACTCATACTATTCAATATGGACATATCGTTTCTAATGCAGAAGTAATAGATGAAGTTCTTGTTATGATTATGAAAGGACCACGTTCATATACGACAGAGGATACTATTGAAATTGATTGTCATGGTGGAATACTTATATTAAAAAAGGTTCTAAAACTTTTATTAGATGCAGGTGCAAGAATTGCTGAGCCTGGTGAATTTACAAAGCGTGCTTTTTTGAATGGAAGAATAGATTTATCTGAAGCTGAATCTATTATGGATTTAATTTCTTCTAATTCAGAACTTGCTATGAAAAATTCTATAAAGCAGTTGTCTGGTTCTTTGAATAAAATTATTGTAGATTTACGTGATAAGATTTTATATGAGACAGCTTTTATTGAATCTGCGCTTGATGATCCTGAGCATTATGATTTAAATAATTATCCTGATGAGTTAAAAATAAAAGTTGAGAATATGATTTCTTCATTAGATGGGTTAATAAAATCTTTTGATTCTGGTCATATTTTAAAAGAAGGAATTAATACTCTTATTTTAGGAAAGCCTAATGCTGGTAAATCATCTCTTCTTAATACTCTTTCAAGGAGAGAGAGAGCAATAGTTACAGATATTCCTGGAACTACAAGAGATACATTAGAAGAGCAGATTACTATAAATGGAATTTCTCTTAATATAATTGATACTGCTGGTATTAGGCAGACTGATGATATAGTCGAAAAAATTGGTGTTGATAAAGCTATAGATTCTATAGAAGATGCTGATTTGATTTTGTTTGTTTTAGATTCATCTAGACCTCTTGATTCTGATGATGAATTTATTATTGATAAGATTAAAGATAAAAAGGTAATAATTTTATTGAATAAATCAGACCTCGATACAGTGATTAACGAGGTAGATATATGCAAAAAATATAATAAACCTGTTATTTCTTTTTCATCTGTTAGCATGGATGGACTTAATACATTAGAATCAACTATTACTGATATGTTTTTCAGTGGTGAAGTAAAAACTGATGATACATTGTATATCACAAATTCTCGTCAAGCTTCTTGCTTATCTAACGCAAAGAATAGTTTGATGAATGTAATAACAAGTATCGATAATATGATGCCAGAGGATTTCTTTTCAATTGATTTAATGGATGCATATAATTTTTTGGGTGAAATTACTGGTGAAACTATTGATGATGATTTAGCTAATAAGATTTTCTCAGAATTTTGTATGGGAAAATAAGATTGTTTTAAAGGAGTTATTTATGTCTGTTGTAGAAGAATCCTATGATATTGTTGTTATTGGTGCGGGTCATGCTGGTTGTGAGGCTGCACTTGCGGCTGCACGAATGGGTTTAAATACTATTTGTTTTACAGTTAGTATGGATTCAGTTGCACTTATGCCTTGTAATCCTAATATTGGTGGAAGTTCTAAAGGACATTTAGTTAGAGAGTTAGACGCACTTGGCGGACAAATGGGTATTAATATTGATCATACATTTATTCAATCTAAGATGTTAAATTCATCTAAAGGTCCTGCAGTTCATTCTCTTAGAGCACAGGCTGATAAATCTGCATATTCTCTTAGAATGAGAAAGACAATGCAAGATACTGATAATCTTACTTTGCGCCAGGCTGAAGTTACTGATTTAATTGTTAACAATGGAAAAGTTGAAGGAGTAAAGACTCTTTCTGGTGCTATTTATAATGCTAAAGCTGTAATTATTTGTACTGGTACTTACCTTAGAGCCAGATGTTTGTACGGAGATGTTATTGAACACACTGGACCTAATGGTTTAAAGGCTGCTAATCATTTAACAGCGTCTTTAACAGATAATAATGTAGAAATGAACCGCTTTAAAACTGGTACTCCGGCTAGAATTGATAGTCGTTCAATCGATTATTCTAAGATGGAAATTCAATTAGGAGATACTCCTGTTGTTCCATTTTCATTTAGTACCAATCCTGATGATGTACAGATAGAGCAGGTTCCATGTTATCTCACTTATACTAATGAAAAGACACATGAAATCATCAGAGCTAATCTTGATAGGTCACCTATGTATTCAGGTGTGATTGAAGGTACTGGTCCAAGATATTGTCCTAGTATCGAAGATAAAGTTGTTCGTTTTGCAGATAAGAATCGTCATCAGCTTTTCGTTGAGCCTGAAGGTCTTAATACAAATGAAATGTATATTGGTGGTATGAGTTCTTCTATGCCTGAAGATGTTCAGTATGCTATGTATCATACTGTTCCTGGTTTAGAAAATTGTAAAATTGTTCGTAATGCCTATGCTATCGAATATGATTGTATTAATGCAACTCAATTAAAGGCTTCACTTGAATTTAAAAATATAGATGGCCTTTTTGCTGCCGGTCAGTTTAATGGAAGTAGTGGTTATGAGGAGGCAGCTGCTCAAGGTTTAGTTGCTGGAATAAATGCTGCTTTAAAATTACTTGGTAAGGAACCTATGATTCTTGATAGATCTAATTCTTATATAGGTGTACTTATAGATGATCTTGTTACTAAGGAAACAAAAGAACCTTATAGAATGATGACATCAAGAGCTGAGTATAGACTTTTACTTAGGCAAGATAATGCAGATATTCGCCTCTCTAAAATCGGTTACGAGGTTGGTTTATTACCTAAAGAACGATATGATCATGTAGTTGAAAAAGAGCGTTTAATCAATGAGGAAGTAGCTCGTGTTAAAGAAATAAATATTGGTGCTAGAAAAGAGGTTCAAGAGCTTCTTGAATCATATGGTAGTATACCTCTTTCTAATGGTATAAAGTTAGTTGATTTAATTAGAAGGCCTGAGCTTGATTATGATAAGCTTGCGCCTATTGATTCTGAGAGACCTTCTTTATCTGCTGAGGTTAGAGAGGAAGTAAATATTTATATTAAATATGAAGGATATTTAACAAGACAAGAAAAGCAGGTAAAACAATTTAAAAAACTTGAACAAAAATTTATTCCTAGTGATATTGATTATAATGATGTATCTAGTCTTCGTATAGAAGCTAGACAAAAGCTAACAAAGCTTAGACCAGCTAATATTGGTCAGGCATCTAGAATATCAGGTGTTAGTCCTGCAGATATTTCTGTTTTGTTAGTATATTTGGAAACCTATAAAAGTAAATAAATTTCTTTGTTTTAAGGGTATATAGAAGTACCCTTATAATCATTGATTTTTTTAGGAGATTTATGAATAGAGATTATTCTTATTTAGTTAATACTTTATCTAGTTGGAATTTTGAGTTATCCGAAAGACAATTAGAGCAGTTTGATAAATATTATGAATTACTTGTTGAAAAAAATAAAGTAATGAATCTTACGGCTATTACTGAGTTTGATGAAGTATTAGTTAAACATTTTGCTGATAGTTTATCTATATGTACGGTTATGCCAAATAATATTAATACTGTTTGTGATTTAGGAACTGGTGCTGGATTTCCTGGCATACCTATGGCTATAGCTTATCCTAATATTCAATTTACTTTAATTGATTCTCTTAATAAGCGTATTAAGTTTTTGCAGGAACTTATTGATTGTATTGGACTTAATAATGTTACTTTGGTTCATGCAAGAGCAGAAGAAGCTGGACGTAATAAAATATATAGAGAACAGTTTGATTTAGTAGTTTCACGTGCAGTTGCTAATATTGCTACTTTATCTGAATATTGTTTGCCTTTGGTTAAAAATAATGGAATATTTATTAGCTTTAAATCTGGAGATATTAATGAAGAAATTAATAAATCAGGTAAAGCTATTAGTATTCTTGGTGGTAGATTAAATAAGCCTGTGTTTTTTAATTTGCCTGAAACTGATATTAGTAGAAGTTTTTTAATTATAAAAAAAGAAAAAAATACTCCAAAGGTTTATCCTAGAAAAGCTGGAACACCAAGTAAAGAACCTTTATGCTAATTTTTGTTTCATGTGAAACATTTTATAGAGGATAATTTATGATTAACGATTTTTTAAAAAAATATCAAGAAGAATTAAATACTGATAGAATTCAACTAAAGGAAGATATTGATTTACTTTCTACTAAAATTAAAGAAGAAAATAAATTCATTTCCTTATTAGAAGAATCAAATAAATCTTATTTTAAAGAATTTACTCCAAGGGATATTAATTCAAAAAATAATGAAAAAGTACTTGAAGTAAAAAAAATATTAGAATCGTTGAATAATGAGATGCAGCAAAAGATGGATAAATTGAAATTTTATGATAACAGATTATTAGAAATTAATAATCTATTATTAAATCTTTCTACTGATACTATCAAGGTTGAAGGTACTAATAAAGTTAATAATTCTTTTGATATTGATTTAAAAAGTAAGCTGATTGATATAAAAAATTATCTTGTCTTAGATCCTTATAGGGCTAAGGTTGATTTAGAAAACTTAATATCTCGTCTTTAATTTTAAAAAAATCTAAATATAGAATAATGTTTCACGTGAAACATTATCTTTATAAATATGGTCTTTCACAAAATATTGTGTTATGAATATAAATTCAACTTCAATATATTGCTTTATTGTCAAAAAATGTTTCACGTGAAACATTTTTTAAAGTATAAGATTTTAAACTATATATTGTGTTGATTAATTAAAATTAGAATCTAAAATAATAAGTTATGACTTCTTGCTGACAAAACAAGGAAAATGTCAGCAAGAATCCTGCTTCGCAGGACAAGATTTTCCTTTCAGTAAAATCTTGGTATTTACGATTCCTGTTTTTCTGATGAAAAACAAGAATCTATAGGTTTTTGTTTTTTATCAGTAAAACAAGAACCTGACATAGACAAATATTTTCTGAAAGAAAATGTTGCTTGGCAAAGCAAAGTTCTTGTGGGCTTTTTCCTTAAGTAGCCCACAAGAAGTCATAAATGAATAATTTCTAATGCAATCTAATTAAAATAAATTTAGTAATTTTTATAAATTCACCTATAAAATATTACTAATCTAAATATAGAAAATGTTTCACGTGAAACATTATTTTATTATTAAGTGGATAACACAAAATATAGTATTTGGAAATTAAATTCAACTTCAATATATTGCATTTTTAAGTAAAAATGTTTCACGTGAAACATTTTAGAGACTAAAAGATTATAAACTATATATTGTGTTATGTTTCTATTTATAGGATTTACCCCATTCTATTATTGGTAGAATTAAAAAAAATAGAATGATATAATTAACAAGGCTAAAATAAACTAACAAAATAATAAGAGGGAGACTTTACATGAAGAGAGTAATAGCAATCGCAAACCAAAAAGGTGGAGTAGGTAAGACAACAACAACAATAAATTTATCTGCATGTTTAGCAGAAGCTGGAAAAAAAGTTTTAGTAATAGATACTGATCCTCAGGGAAATGCAACAAGCGGATTAGGCCTCGATAAGGATGAATGTGAAAATACTGTTTATGACTTAGTGCTTGACCAATGTAGTATAAAAGAGTGCATGTACAAAGTTGAGGATATTCCAAACCTAACAATTATTCCATCAAATGTAGATTTAGCAGGTGCAGAAATCGAGTTACTTGGAATTAATGAAAAAGAATATATTTTAAGAAACGCAGTAGATTATGTAAAGGATGATTTTGATTATGTAATAATTGATTGTCCACCTTCACTTAATATGCTGACAATTAATGCAATGACAACAGCTGATTCTGTACTTGTTCCAATTCAATGTGAATATTATGCATTGGAAGGTATAAGCCAATTAATACATACAATTGATCTTGTGCAACAAAGACTTAATCCAAAGTTAAAAATCGATGGAGTAGTATTCACAATGTATGATGCAAGAACAAATCTTGCTTCAGATGTAGTTGATACTGTAAAAAATAATCTCAATGCAACAGTATACCAGACTATTATTCCAAGAAATGTTAGACTTGCTGAAGCACCATCCCATGGATTGCCAATTAATCTATATGATTCAAAATCTACTGGTGCAGAAAGCTATCGCAATTTAGCAAAAGAAATTATAGGGAGAAAGGATATTTAATAATGGCTGCAAAAAAAGGAGGGCTTGGTAAGGGATTAGATTCTCTTATTGTAAATAAAAATGAAGGTGTAGTATTAGCTAATCCTGAAGAACATGGTTCGCCAGTTGAAGTTGATATAAACAAAATTGAACCAAATAAATTACAACCAAGAAAAAATTTTGATGAAGATGCTTTAGAAGGACTGGCAGAGAATATAAAAATCCATGGAATCATCAATCCATTAATTGTGCAGGATAGAGGTTCATACTATGAAATAATTGGTGGTGAAAGAAGATGGAGAGCTGCTAGAATTGCAGGTTTTAAAACTGTACCAGTAATTATTAAAAAACTCAGTGAACAGGAATTTGTTGAGATTTCTCTCATTGATAATATCCAGCGTGAGCAATTAAATCCTATAGAAGAAGCAATGGCTTTTGCTAGATTGATTGATGAATTTAATTTAAAGCAGGATGAAGTAGCTGAAAGAGTTTCAAAAAGCAGAACCACTATCACCAATGCACTTAGATTATTAAAGTTAGATAAGCGTGTGCAGGATATGATAGTTGATGATAAATTAACTACAGGACATGCTCGTGCAATGCTGGCGATTAGTGATCCAGATATGCAATATGAGTTTGCAGAAAAAGCTTTTGACGAAAGATTGTCTGTAAGAGATGTTGAGCGTGAAATCAAAAAACTATTAAATGAAAAGCAAAGCTTAAAGAAGAATAAGACTTCTGAAGTTGATCCTCAGTTACAGGCTGTGTATCAGGATGCTCAAGAAAAATTAAAGAGCGTACTTGGCACAAAGGTATTTATAAATGCTAAGGATAATAAGTCTGGAAAACTAGAAATAGAATACTATTCACAGGATGAACTAAACAGAATAGTAGAATTACTAGAATCTATAAAATAGAATATATGTTCGTATGGAGAGACAATAATGATTGAACAATATTTAGGAATAAGCACAGATTACATCATAATAGGACTAGCAACAGCTTTATTGCTCATTATGATTCTACTAATTGTGTTCATAGTTCAAATGAGTAAACTAAAAAAGAGATATAAGATATTCATGCAAGGAAATGACGCAAAATCTCTTGAGGACACCCTCATTTATAGATTAGAACAAGTAGATGAATTAATAGAAGCAAATGCTAGTAATGAAAGAAATATAGATGCAATTATTAAAAATATGAAGGATTGCTTCCAAAAGATAGGATTAGTTAAGTACGATGCTTTTAATGAGATGGGCGGAAAACTTAGTTTTTCACTTTGTTTATTAAATGAAAAAAATTCAGGATTTATAATTAATGCCATGCATTCTAGAGAAGGCTGTTATACATACGTAAAAGAAATTATAGATGGTAATTCTATAATTCAGCTTGCAGAAGAAGAAGAGCAGGCATTAGAACAGGCACTAGGTGGAATATAATGCATAAATTTTTACCTGCTATAGGGTTTAGTAAAGTTAATAGGGAATCATTTAAAGAATTATTAAGTGAAGTAACTATGCGTCCAGATTATCAAGAATCAGCAATTGATTTTGAAGGAAATCAATTTGTTGAGTTAAGGTATATGGTTACAGATAATGTTGGTTTGGTTCTAAGAGGAATGTATAACGATAATGATGAATTTGTACTAGATTATTATTATCCAACATTTTTTGGTGAAACAATATCAATGACAAATGATGTAGAAGTAATAAAGCAATCTGACAAAGAAAACTATCATGTAATGGTTGATGAAATTAGATTAGGTGTTAATCTGATTTTTCAACTGCAAAATATGGGTGAATTCCTAAGAAAAAATATTATGGAAGGTAAGAGCGGAGACAAAAATATCAAGCTGGCTGCGCTCTCACTAGAGGGTAAAGTAATACTTCCTTTGTATGATAATGAAAAAAGTCGTATAAAGGAGAAAATGAATAATCAAAAACGAATCGACCTTGTTGAACAGGCAAGAGAAGGAAATGAGGAAGCTTTAGAAAGCCTGACAATGGACGAAATAGATTTGTATCAACGTATATCAAGGCGTGTTGCAAAGGAAGATATACTAAGTGTTGTTACAAGCTATTTTATGCCTTATGGAATAGAAAATGATAAATATGAGATATTGGGTGATATATTAGAAGTTAAACAAGTAATAAATCACCTAACAATGGAAGAATTATATCTATTAATTATTGAGAGCAATGATGTTGTTTTAGAAGTATGCATTAATAAAGAAAATCTTATGGGAGAGCCTCTTATTGGCAGAAGATTTAAAGGAACAATATGGTTGCAAGGAACAGTTGATTTTTCATAGAGATTAGATTAAAATCAAATAGTTGTTTTAGTTCCCTTAGTTAAATGGATATAACAAGCGCCTCCTAAGCACTAGTTGAGGGTTCGATTCCCCCAGGGAACATAACTGAAAGAGCTGATTACAAAATATGTGGTCAGCTCTTTTATTGTAAAAAACAAAGGTTAATGAATCTATAACAGTGGTTTTCACAATAAGTTGTAACAGTTTGTCCACAGATATTTCGCAATATTAGGTTACAATATTTTAGAATGAAAAGTAGTCTAAAAATTGCAAATATTGTATAATCTAATTAAAAGTTATTTGACAATGAAAGATTAACGCAAAAGCACTTCTTTAGGTTATTTCAAAAGGGAGAAAGAAATCAAAAGGAGGACAATAATTGATGGCAGATCTAACACTAACCAAGCAAGAACAAGATACATTGGGGGAAATAGCTAATATTAGTATGGGTTCGTCAGCTACATCCCTCAGCGCACTTTTGAATAATTTGAAAGTTGATATAACAACACCTAAAATAGAATTAATAAGGAAAAGTGAGTCTTTAGACGATTATCATAATGTATGTGTTTTAGTTCATATTAATTATGTAAAAGGACTATCAGGTAGCAACGTATTAATTCTAAAAGAAGATGACGTAAAGATAATAGCAGATTTGATGATGGGTGGGTCTGGTGTAGTAACTCCAGGTGAAATAGGCGAAATTCAGTTATCAGCAGTTTCAGAGGCAATGAATCAAATGATGGGCAGCGCTGCTTCATCTATGTCGCAGTTGCTTGATAGAGTTGTAGATATTTCACCACCAAAAACTGATAATATTGACGTAGAAAGTGTTAAGATATTCGAAAGATTATTTGAATCACCAGAAATAGACTTCGTAAAAATAACATTTAATTTAAAGATTGGTACAGTAGTAGATTCAGTAATGGTACAGCTGTATCCTATTACTTTTGCTCAGGATATGGTATCTCTATTCGACAAAAAAGATAATTAGGGGGCACAATGGACGAGAACGCTAAAAATATTCAAAGAGAAATAGCCAAGGACAAAATACAAATAATATTGTCAAGTATAGCACTGGCAGTGTTAGTTATCATGGAACTATACATCATGATAAACTTTAAAAGTAATTTCATGGCAATGGCTGTTGGAATACTTTTGATGATACTTGCGCTATTTTTTCTTATAAGTGCACTTTTAGATATGTCACTTAAGCAAAAAGATATTGAACAAGAAAAATATGAAGAAATCTATAATGCACAAAAGGCGTCATATCTCGTAATTAAAAAGAGCTTTGATGAAATGGATCAAAGACTAAGAAATATAGAAGAGAATAGCTCGCTTCCAGCAGAGGATATAATAAATGCCCAAAAAGCGGTTGCGAAGGTTACAATATCTAGAAGCAAGGAAAATACAGATGCATTAATGAATTCTAATGATGAGTTGATTAATCAACTTGTAAATATTCAGGAAAAGCTTGAGATTAATAATTCTCAAATGATTGAAAAGCAGCAAAATTTATTAAAAGAAACAAATTTTGATATTCAGCAAAAAATAGCAGATTTATCTTCTAAGATTTCTATAATGGAAGGTAAAATACAAAATGGCGTTCCAGTTATGGCTGCTCAACCTGTAACTATGGCTCAGCCAGTTCAGCAGGTACAAATGGAGGCTCCAGAACCTGAAATTGAACCAATTGTTGAAAATGTTGATGATTTAAGCCTTGAATCAGATATCGATATTCCAATAGAAGAAGATTTTGGAATAGATATGGATACTGTTATAGAAGATGATGTACAAGAAGAAACTATAACAGAAGATGTAGAAATTGATTTAGATTCAGCAATAGAAGAACCTGAACTAGAGGAAGCGCCGGTAGAGGAAATAGCAATAGAGGAGCCAGTGCTAGAGGAAGCGCCGGTAGAGGAAATAGCAATAGAGGAGCCAGTGTTAGATGAAGCGCCAGCAGAAGAAATAGCATTGGAGGAGCCAGTACTAGAGGAAGCGCCGGTAGAAGAAATAGCAATAGAGGAACCAGTGCTAGATGAAGCGCCAGCAGAAGAAATAGCATTGGAGGAGCCAGTACTAGAGGAAGCGCCGGTAGAAGAAATAGCAATAGAGGAACCAGTGCTAGATGAAGCGCCAGCAGAAGAAATAGCAACAGAGGAACCAGTGCTAGATGAAGCACCGATAGAAGAAATAGCATTGGAGGAGCCAGTGCTAGATGAAGTGCCAACTGAGAAAGTACCTGAAGAAGATCCTGGGGCAGGATTAGATGCATTACTTGAAGATTTAGGTGATGCAGCTATAATTGATGAACCAGAACCAATACAAGAGGAGACTCCAGTAGAAGAAGAACCAAAAGAAGATGATGCAGTTGTAATTCCAGATGTAGGAGTAGATTTAACTGATCCAAATAGGGTAATGTCTCCAGAGGAAATAGAAAAACTATTTGCTAGTATTTAGGATGATAAATAAGATCAGTAGCTATAAACGTTGATTTTCAGCGTTTATAGCTATTATAATTTAAAGATTTTCGTTTACTATGAAAATAAATTTAAAAAAATAAAAAAAACACTTGCAAAAATATATAAAAGGTAATATAATAATTTTCGTTGCTGAGGCAATAAGAATTAAATAAGCGCGATTAGCTCAGCTGGCAGAGCACCTGACTCTTAATCAGGGTGTCCAGGGTTCGAACCCCTGATCGCGCATTACTTAAACCGTCGAATTAGTTCGACGGTTTTTTTATAAAAAATAATCCCACTAAAAAGTGGGATTATAGATGAACTTATCTGCTAGCTATTAATTTAAAAATAGGATTTCCCTGGCTAGAAAACTTTTCTTCGTACTCAGTCATAATATTTCCTTCATTCATAGAAGAATCATTATGTAGGTCATAAGTAACTGCATCTAATTTCCATAAAGGATGATTATTAATAACGTCCACAGAAAAATCAAATAAATCTCGATTATCAGTTTTAAATTCGATACGACCATCCTTGCTAAGAATCGAATTATAGCGATTTAAAAAAGTGGATGAAGTAAGACGACGTTTACTATGTCTATCCTTAGGCCATGGATCACTAAAATTTAAATATATTCTATCAACCTCATGGCAGGAAAAAATATCAAGTATATCGGCGGCATCGAAACAAATAAATCTTAAATTAGGTATATCTTCATCCTCCACTTTTTGAATGGCACGAAGAAGAACACTAGTGTAACGTTCGATACCGATATAATTAATGTCAGGATTTTCTTTTGCTAAAGTAGTGAGAAATTGTCCTTTTCCCATGCCAATCTCCACATGAAGTGGATTATTATTTAGAAAAAGTTGATCTTTATAGTGTCCCTTTAGATTAGTAGGATTATCAATACAGTATTTACTGTTAGAAACGGCTTCGTCAGCTCCAGGAATATTTCTTAATCTCATATAAACCTCCAAATAAAATCAAAGGAAATTATAACATAAATTTATTAATAATAGTATTGCAAGAAGTTAGCTATAGAAGATATACTAAAGAGGCAAAAAAAGGAAGAGGCTATGAGTATAAAAAAATATATAATCAAATTAATTACAATAATACTATTAATAAATATAATATGCAGTCCACTTAATGTTAAAGCAGCTGATTATTGGCCTAGTGGAATAGATGTTGTGGCTGAATCAGCAATAGTAATGGAGCAGGAAACTGGTACGATTTTGTATTCGAAGAATATGGATGACCAGCATTATCCAGCCAGTATTACAAAAATAATGACAGCTTTACTAGTTTTAGAAAATTGCGATTTAGATGAAACTGTAACCTTCTCTGCCGAAGCTGTTTATGGGACAGAGCTTGGCTCATCAAGTATTGCCAGGGATGTTGGGGAAGAAATGACAGTTGAACAAACATTGTATGGTATGATGCTAGAATCTGCCAATGAATGTGCATATGCTCTAGGAGAGCATGTGGCAGGAGACATACCAACCTTTGTAGATATGATGAATGAAAGGGCAAAGGAATTGGGATGTACCAATACTCACTTCAATAATACCAATGGACTTCCTGATGAAGAACATTATACAAGTGCCCACGATATGGCTTTGATAGCAAGAGCTGCATATGCCATACCAAAATTTGCAGAAATTGTTGGAACTAAAAACTATACAATTCCACCTACAAATAAGCATGAAGATTCAACGCCATTGAATAATCATCACCAAATGCTTCATTATTACAAAACAAACAAGTATTTATACGAATACTGTATGGGCGGTAAAACAGGCTATACAGTGGTTGCAGGTGCCACATTAGTTACATATGCTAAAAAAGATGGTATGACTTTGATTTGTGTAGTCATGAAAGATAACACAACAGATCAGTATTTGGATACAACAAATTTGTTTGAATATTGTTTTGATAATTTTAATGCATATGCTGTGTCTGAATTCGCATCTATATCAGAGGATAATACGGATATAACAGGAATACTTAGTGAAAATAGTGAATTAATAAAGGTAGATGAAAATGGATTAATAGTGATTCCAAAGACTGCTAGCGTGCTTGATGTGGCATCCGAGGTAGTGCCTTACAGTGATGAAAATAACAAATCGATAATTGGGCAGTTAAGATATACGTATGCAGGTAAGAGTGTGGGATGTGCTAATCTTGTGTTTACAAATGCCGAAACTGGTAGTTATCCATTCGATAATATCCCTGTTGAAAGTGGTGGAAGTGGAAAGGAATTTATTAGAGTAGATTATCTCAAAATATTATTGATATTATTAGTTGTAGGTGCTGCTATAACACTTCTATTGTTTATAAAAAGTAAATCTAGTGAGATATTATTATACAGACATAGAATGAAGAATCGAAATAGAAAACCTGAAAAGTCAGGGATGATAATAGTAAGAAACAACGGAAGGCGTAGAAGACGTAAATAAGACATTAAATATCTGAAATTAGATATAAATAGACAATATTAATAAAGAACGACAATATTATTAATTAATATTGTCGTTCTTTATTTTATAGACATAAATATAATTGAGTATAAACATAAAACAATTTATTTATTAATCAGACTATTTATCATAATTTCCAATTGTTGTTTATTCTCAGTAAACAATATTATACCATTAGAAGATTTAATCATGGTAATTATTTTATCAGAAAATGTTTCTGATTCAGAGAGAAGCTGATATAAATAATCTTTGTAATTATTATCTGCCTTAAGGAAAAGAGTTTGATAGTTTTCAAAAGGAACAAGCGTTGAATTACATTTATCCATAATAAAGGATATTTCTCGATCTTGATTTAATTGAGCTTCTGTTTTGTTAATTATAAAATAGCCCTTTTCATCCTTTGGCATTCCAAGAGCTTTTACCGCTCTTTGCACCTGTTTAGTTAAACTATCGCTGGCAGGATAAAGAGATTGAAAATAACTCATAAAATCAGAAGCGGTTTTAAAATGTTCATTAGTACCTCGTTCTAATACTTCAGTCATTAATATTTTTTTGATTATCTTTTCACATTCTTTTCGAGATGGATTCTTTCTAAGATTAATTGTATCAGACATAATTTACCTCCAACGACAGAATTATATGTACTAATATTAGTATACGACAAAAATAAAGCAAATAAAAGACTATAAGAATATATATAATAAGTAATATAAAAGCCGAGAATAATTGACATCAGTAAATTTAAGTGTGATAATGAAGAAAATAACCTCGCAATGAAAGTAGGAGTGGAAAAAATGGAAAATCTATTTTCGAGAGATGAAAAAAAACAATATCAATTAGAACAGATAAATGAAGTAGTCGAAAATAATGGTGGTTTAATCAAAGCAAGTGAAATTGAGGAATTGGGAGTAGATTATCGCAGAGTACTTAAGTTTGTGGATGAGGGCTACTTGATACGTGTAAAAAGCGGATATTATACAACAAAATATTTTGAATGTTCAGAAGAAGAATGGATATATAAATTATTTGGTGAAGATGGAATATTAACTATCGAATCTGCTATGTGGGTGTACGGATATTTAAAAGACAGACCTTACAAGTGGAGCATAGCTATAAATAAAAACACAAGCAAGTCAAGATTTAATATAGATTACCCAATTGTAGTTCCATATTACACTGAGCCAGAAGTAATGGAACTGGGTGTAACAAACATCGATTTTGCAGGAAATAAAATGAAAATCTACACAAAAGAAAGATTAATTTGCGATGTATTAAAATATCAAGAAAAAATAGATAGAGAATTGTTTAAGCAAGGTGTATTGGCTTTCATTATGGATGAGAGCAAGGATGTTGCAAAATTAATGGAATATGCAAAAGAAAGAAAAGTGCTTAAAAAGGTACAAACAATGATAGGTGTCTGGTTATGATAAATCGATATGGGATAAAAGAAAAGGCAGAAAAATTAAATATTCCTTTCGAAAACCTCTTATCTGCTTCTGTTGCAGAATTAATAATCGAATTGTTGGCCAACGGCAAATATTGTAACGAGCTGTATTTATGCAACTATAATGATTTCAAAGAGGAAGTATACAAAAATTTTTGTATAACCAATATTTACTATGAGTATGTAAAAGAAGTGGATGACAAAATGGCCATCCTTTACATGAGAGATATTCTAAAGGAGATAATGTCAAAGGCAGCATTAGAAGGATTTGCTGTTACAGGGTCAGTAGAAAATAATGGAATCATACTTAAGATTACAGTGGACGAAATGTATATTCCATTGCATATATATTTTATGAAGCATTTATCCATGCATGAGCCAGAAACTATTAGCATAAAGCTTATTGCTTATGAGAATAGAAAAGTGGAAGTTTTAACGAATCCAAAGGAAGATGAATTAACAAAGAATTTATTCGAAATAATAGAAAAGCTGGAATTAATAAATGATATGGATAATTACCTTAATGTTTATGATATTTTAACCTCCAGCCCAGTTAACGGTAGAAAAGTTAAGGATAGATTATCAGAAAAACTAAATGAAAAAGGCATATTAATTGATGATAAACGTTTATCAATGCTGGAACAATATGGTAATTACACATATATGAAAAAGAAGTGGAAGGTAGAATTGCGCCAGAAGAAAAGGACCGAGCCTTCCTGGGAAGAAGTAAATACATGCTTAATTAATTTTTTGAAGCCCATTTGGGAGGCGATGGAAAAAAATATTGTGTTCCTGGGAGATTGGATGCCTCAATTAAAACGATTTTTGGACTAGCAAATAAAATTATGCTTTAGAATAGAGAAAACCGCATAATAATAAGAGCCTCTATCGTTAACTTTATAAAATTGTTGTTCCATAGAAATAATTGATACATTTTTTATTTCTGATGTATCTATAAGATTTGTATAGCATCTATCCTGTATGTAATTGCGGGTGGCTTTTTTAAAAAAGATGCTTTTGAAGAGTGGACCAATACAGCGTTTATTGAAAACACTACAAATAGTATCTAAATAATCCCCCTGTAATTCGAAGGTGGTAATGTCATAATTGTAGGATTGTTCATAGAGAAAAACGGCAGTACGAGGATCCATAAAAGGTGTATCTACGGACATGAAAAAAGCTCTGTCTCCTGAAATCATAGTAAGACAAGATAAGATAGCACCATAAGGTCCAGCATTGCGGGAAATATCAGGTATTTCTTGAGCATCTAAACCTAGATGAGATAAATCACCTCTCTCATTTACAGAAAGGTAGACTTTATCAAAAAATGGACTGAATTTATCATAAATATATTCAACCATAGTTTTATCTTCAAATGGTAAAAGTGCTTTCTTAGTACCCATGCGAGAACTATCGCCGCCGCAAAGAATAACAAGAGTTCTATTCATAACTGCCTCCGACTACATTTAGAATATCTACATTATATTGATTATTGAGAAAAATTTAAAGCAAGAAATGAGTTTAAAAGAAACATTAATAGAATATACAAGTAAAAATATATATCCTATGCATATGCCTGGTCATAAAAGACAACTTCAGTATCCATACAGCATCGATATGACTGAGGTAGAAGGAGTGGATGATTTGCACGACCCAAGTGAAGTAATAGCTTGGGAACAACAGCGCTTAGCTAAAATATATGGAGCGGACCATGCTTTCATGTTGGTTGGGGGCTCTACCGTGGGAAATCTATCAGCTATATATGCTGCATGTAACGAAGGAGATTTGATTTTAATTCAAAGAAACTCTCATAAAAGTGTTTATAATGGAGCAACTATAAGGCATTTAAAAGTTGGGTATATTAAATCAGAAATAGATGAAAATGGAATATACAGAGCTTGCACACTGTTGCAGATAAAAGAAGCAATTGAAAAATATGGAATGCCAAGGGCTATAGTAATAACCTCACCAACCTATGAGGGGTTTTATTGCGATATAGCAGAAATAACAGATTATTGCGAGGATAATAATATAATAACTATAGTGGATGAAGCTCATGGCGCCCATTTAGGAATGGATGAGCATTTTCCAAATCAAGCTTCCTCTCTGGCAGATATTACAATTTGTAGTTTGCATAAAACACTGCCAGCATTAACTCAAACGGCAGCATTATTTTTAAACAATAAAAATGTAGAATTCCAAAAAATAAGAGATGCTTTAGATATATTTGAAACCAGTTCGCCAAGCTATGTGTTAATGAATTCAATCAGCGAGTGTCTGGATTATTTAGAAGAATCAAATGAATCCTTTAGGTTATATGTGGATAAGCTAGAAGGTTTTTATAAAATAAGTGGACAACTAAAGAATCTTAAAATTATTGAGGACGACTACAAAAAGAAGGATATTGGTAAAATAGTAATTTCCACGAAACACGCTGGAATTACAGGGGTAGAATTAGCAACAATTTTAAGAAAAAAATATGAAATAGAGACTGAATTATCAAGCTTTTCATATGTTCTGGCTATGACAAGTGTAATGGATAGTCAAACAGGATTTGATAGACTAAAAAAAGCACTTTTGGAAATTGACAAGGAATTATCTTGCAGTGAATTGCAAGTGCCAATTAATGCGGATAATTTAAATTGGAATAAGAAACTAGAGCTTTGGGAAGCAAAAACAAGAGAGACAATATCCATAGGTCTAGAAGAAGCCTGTGGTCATATAAGTGGAGAAATGATTTGCATATATCCACCAGGGGCTCCAATCATCGTACCTGGTGAAGAAATAACAAAAGCTCAAATAGACATTATAGAAAAGGCGTTGCAGCAAAGGATTCATGTAACGGGAATAGCTAACGGGAATGTCTACATTGTCAAATAAACATCACTGAATTATACTTTACTTACAAAAAATATAATGAGGATATTATGGGAAGTATTTATTGCATAATGGGTAAAAGCTCATCTGGTAAGGATACAATATTTAAGCTTTTACTTGAGAGAGAGGATTTAAACTTAAAACGAATAGTATCATATACTACAAGACCGATTAGGAGTAATGAAAAGCCTGGTGAGGAGTATAACTTTGTTACAACAGATGAAAAGGATAAGCTTGTTGAAGCAGGGAAGGTAATCGAAATACGAAAGTATGATACTGTTCACGGACCATGGTTTTACTTTACAGTAGATGATGGAAATATTGATTTATCAGCAAATGATTATGTGGTTATAGGCACAGTAGAAAGCTTTGTCAAGCTTAGGGAATACTACGGTGAAAAGATGGTTTTGCCGATATATATAGAAGTAGATGATGGAGTTAGACTATCTAGGGCATTAGACAGAGAAAGGCAGCAAAGCCAGCCAAAATACGAAGAAATGTGCAGACGTTTTTTGGCTGATCAGCAGGACTTTTCCAAGGATAAATTAGAAAAAGCCAAAATAACTAATTTATTTGATAATAATGAAAATAGCAAAAATACATGTAATAAAATCGCTGAATTCATAAAGAAAAGAAGGGATTAGCATGGATATTCGAGTAAATGATGTAAGTCAGGTACAATCAACAGAGGCTACAAAATCTACAGCACCAGTGGATGATACATTTAAATTTACCCTTGCAGCAGCTGTGGATGATGCAGATTTGCAGGAAAAATTAACTAACCTTTTAAATGATATTGCGACACAGGGAAAATTATTGTCTGAGCATATGGACATTCGGGATATGAAAAGATATCGAGGGTTAGTGAAAGAATTTCTAAATGAAGTTGTTAATCGTAGTCACAAGTTTTCCAGAGAAAACTTTTTGGACCGAAGAGGACGTCATAGAGTTTACGGTATGATAAAGCTGGTTGATGAGCAAATGGACGAATTAGCAACTGCTTTAGTAAAAGATGAAAAGGACCATATTGATATTTTAAATAGAGTAGATGAAATAAGAGGATTACTATTAGATATCATTACCTAGGAATTTGGGAGAATAATTTTTAATGAGCTTTGAAGAAATAATCGGACAGGATGATGCCAAACGACTTCTGAAAAATGCAGTCAAGACTGGTAATCATAGTCATGCATATATTTTTAGTGGTGAAAACGGTACAGGAAAAAAGATGTTAGCGGATGCTTTTGCATTGATGCTTCAGTGTGAAAATCCAGGAGAAGATGCATGCTTGGAATGTCATTCATGCAAGCAGACATTGTCCAGAAACAATCCTGATATTATTTATGTCACTAGAGAAGAAGGAAAATCAAATCTAGGGGTTGATGTTGTTCGAGAACAAATAGTAAATGATGTTGATATAAAGCCGTTTAATGGCAAATATAAAATATATATAGTGGATGAAGCTGAAAAAATGAATCAGCAGGCTCAAAATGCACTTCTGAAAACAATAGAAGAACCACCAGAATATGCGGTAATCATTTTATTAACAGCAAATCATAATGCCTTTCTACAGACAATTCTATCTAGATGTGTTCTAATTCAGATGAAACCCGTCGCAACAGAAAGTATAAAGCAGATACTCGAAAAAAAGTATGAGGTAGTTGATTATCAGGCAAACATGGTGGCAACATTTGCCCAAGGAAATATAGGTAAAGCAATCGCACTTGCAAATGATGCCAGCTTTGGAGATGTAAAAAATCGTGTAGTATCTCTATGCAAAAGAGCTGGAAAAATGGAAGAGGAACAGATTGCAAATGAAGTTAAAGAAATAAAAGAAGAAAAGGAAGCGGAAAAAAAAGAAAAAGATGTTGATAAGTTTGAGGGATTTATAGACCAAATGCTAGAATTAATAACCCTTTGGTTTAAAGATGTGTTATTATATAAAGCGACATTAAATGATAATCTTCTGCTTTTTAAAGAAGATACATTTGATATCCATGAGCAGGCAAATAACTGCTCCTACAAAGGCTTGAATGATATAATTAATGCAATATCTCAAACAAGAGCCAGACTAAATGCTAATGTTAATTTTGAATTGACAATTATGCTTCTTATAAATGCAATTAAGGAGAATACTAGATGTTAAAAGTAATTGGTGTGCGCTTCAGAGGAGGCGGTAAAGTATATTATTTTGATCCAGCGCAGATTGAATTAAAACGCGATGATCAGGTTATTGTTGAAACAGTACGTGGTGTGGAAATAGGAACAGTTTTATTGGTGGATAAAGAAATCTCAGATGATGAGGTGCCAGGTCCAATAAAAAAGATTATACGTAAAGCAACAGAGGAAGACAAAAAAAAGGCCGAAAAAAACCTTGAAAAAGAAAAAGAGGCCATGAAAATATGCGAAGAAAAAATTATTAAGCGTGAGCTTGATATGAAGCTTGTCGGTGCTGAATATACATTTGATAATAATAAATTAATTTTCTATTTTACAGCAGATGGACGAATTGATTTTAGAGAACTTGTAAAAGATCTTGCAGCAGTATTTCACACAAGAATCGAGCTTAGACAGATTGGCGTTAGAGATGAGACAAAGCTCATGGGTGGTATAGGAATATGTGGTAGAGAGCTTTGCTGTAAAAGCTGGTTAGGAGATTTCGTTCCTGTTTCAATCAAAATGGCGAAGGAACAAAATCTATCATTGAATCCAACAAAAATTTCTGGTTTATGCGGTAGACTTATGTGCTGCTTGAAAAATGAGCAGGAGACATATGAGTATCTAAATAGTCGTTTACCAGGTATTAACGATACGGTTATTACTCCAGAGGGAATAAAGGGAATTGTACAGTCGGTTAATGTATTGCGACAAACTGTAAGAGTCCTTTTCGAAGATGGAGATTTAAAAGAAGTAAAGGATTATCCTACTTCTGAATTAAAGTTTAAACCTAGAAAGAGAAAAGTACAGGTATCTAAAGAAGAAGCAAAGGAGCTTGCTGATTTGGAGGACAAGAATTAATGAAAAGCCTTGTTCATGATGATGAGCGTTTAGATGATTTACAAATAAAAGGCTATAAAATAATACAGCATCCTGACAAATTTTGTTTTGGCATGGATGCTGTATTATTATCAGGATTTGCTTCAGTATGTGAAGGAGAAAAGGTTTTAGATTTAGGTACCGGGACAGGTATCCTCCCAATTCTTCTTGAAGCAAAATATCCAGGAGAGCATTATATTGGTCTAGAAATACAGGCTGAAAGTGCCGAAATGGCAAGACGTTCAGTTATATATAATGATTTGCAGGATAAAATTGATATAATAGAGGGTGATATTAAAGAGGCTAGCAAAATATTTGGCAAAGCCTCTATGGATGTAATAACAAGCAATCCGCCCTACATGACTAATCATCATGGTCTTAAAAATCCTAATGATGCAAAGGCTATTGCAAGACATGAGCTTCTTTGCTCATTGGATGATGTTGTAAGGGAAACTGCAGCAGTGCTTAAGCCGAGAGGCAGGGCATATTTTGTCCATCGCCCTTCTAGATTAGTGGAAATATTTGAAGCTATGCGAAAGTATAGAATCGAACCAAAGCGCATGCGACTTGTGTATCCGTACGTGAATAAGGAGCCGAACATGGTGCTAATTGAAGGTGTTAGAGGGGGCAGGCCACAGCTAACAGTGGAATCACCACTTATTGTTTATGATAAGCCAGGGAAATATAACGAAGAAATACTAAAAATATATGGAATGAACTAGTGCTTTCCACGATTTTGGAAGGTGTCGACACAGTCGACAGATGAGGACAATTATGGCAGGAACAGTTTATCTAGTTGCAACGCCAATCGGCAACCTTGAGGACATGACATTTCGTGCAGTGCGAATCCTTAAAGAGGTAGACTTGATTGCAGCAGAAGATACAAGAAATTCAATAAAGCTATTAAATCATTTTGAAATAGATACACCAATGACTAGCTACCACGAATTCAATAAAGTGGACAAGGCCATTACATTAATTGAAAAGTTAAAGGAAGGTAAAAATATAGCAGTCATTACAGATGCAGGTACTCCAGGTATATCGGACCCAGGTGAGGAGCTGGTAAAGATGTGTTATGAGGCAGGAATAGAGGTTACCTCGGTTCCAGGTCCAGCTGCTTGTATCACTGCAGTTACAATGTCTGGTCAGGCGTGTAGACGCTTTGCTTTTGAGGCATTTCTACCAAAAGACAAGAAAGAACGTCGTAGAGTCTTAGAAGAGACAAAAAATGAAACTAGAACAATTATCATTTATGAGGCTCCACATCATTTAATTGGTACTTTAAAAGAGTTAAAAGAAGTTCTAGGAGAAGATAGAGATATCACCCTTTGTAGAGAGCTTACAAAAAAGCACGAGGAAAAAGAAAAGACAACCATAGGTGAGGCATTAAAATCATACGAAACAAAGGAACCTAGGGGCGAATATGTGTTAGTTATTGCTGGAAAAACGAAAGCTGAGGTTTTAGAGGAAGCAAGGGCAGCATTCGAGGAAATGACAATTCAGGAGCATATGAATTTGTATCTAGATAAAGGTATGGATAAAAAGGATGCAATGAAGGCAGTAGCTAAGGACAGAGGTGTTAGTAAAAGAGATATTTACAATGCATTACTAGAATAGGAGTGGGAGATTATGGATTTCATTGTAGATTTATTTACAAATAAGATATTTTTAGCGCCAGCAGCCAGTTGGTTTTTTGCCCAGGTAATTAAGGTCATTATCGACTCTGCAAAATCAGGATTTTGTAAAGAAAGATTAGTTGGCGGAGGTGGAATGCCAAGCTCTCATTCCGCAACAGTAACAGGATTAATTGCAATTACAGGTGCGACCTTTGGTGCAGATAGTTTTCAATTTGCAATGGCCTTGTTCTGGGGATTTATCGTTATTTATGATGCCCGAGGAGTTAGATATGAAACACAAAGACAAGGAAAGGCATTGAATAATCTTAACGAGGAACGTAAAGAAGAAGGTAAGCAACCACTTGATATAATAAAATTTAAAGAGAAGCTGGGGCATACAATTCCAGAGATTGTTGCAGGAATTGTACTTGGTATAATTTGTACAGTTGCTGTTTATCATTTGCCACTGTAGAGTTTACATTGAAAGGGGGGAATGTGTTGGAGAATAAAGAAGATATCGAAAAGCTAAAAGAAATGATTGAAGATTCTTCAAAAATTGTATTTTTTGGTGGAGCAGGTGTTTCTACAGAAAGCGGTATACCAGATTTTAGAAGTAAAGATGGTTTATACAATCAGCATGATGTGCGATTTGATATGTACCAGCCTGAGTATTTATTAAGCCATTCATGTTTGATGCGTGAGCCAAAGGTTTATTTTGAGTTCCACAGGCAGAAAATGGATACTAGAAATATCGAACCAAACAATGCCCATAAATACCTTGCCAAGCTTGAAGAAAAAGGAAAATTAATTGGTGTAGTTACACAAAACATTGATGGATTGCATCAAAAGGCTGGAAGTCAAAGGGTGTTTGAGATTCATGGAAGTGCTTTGAGAAATTACTGTATGAATTGCGGAACTAGCTATCCTGTTGATTTTATATTTGATTCAGAGGATGATATTCCAAAATGTGATTATTGTGGAGGCACTGTTAGGGCAGATATTACCTTATATGAAGAAGGGTTGCCTGAGGATGCTGTACAAGGTGCAATTAATGCAATTTCGAGGGCTGATATGATGATAATTGGTGGAACATCATTAACAGTTTATCCTGCTGCATCTTTCATTAATTATTTTAATGGTAAATACCTGGTTATTATCAATAAAAGTGATTTGTCTGTGAGAAAAGCAGAAAATACGTTAGTAATTCATGAAAAGATAGGTCAGGTGTTTACAGAACTTGCAAAATTGCAGGGAATTGAATTGTAGATTTAGAAAATTATTTACAATAAATAACAATTAAGCCTTGAAAAAAGCGCAATTTCATGCTAATATCTTAATTCGTGGTATAAAACATTATATCCTTGCTAGGCTGGTTATCCAGTTTGGCCAATAGACCAAAAGGAGGTATAAGCATGAATAAGTACGAATTAGCACTCGTTGTTAATGCGAAGATCGAAGACGATGCAAGAACTGCCACTGTTGAAAAGGCAAAGGAGTACATCACTCGCTTTGGTGGTCAGATCACAGACGTCGATGATTGGGGCAAGAAGAGACTTGCTTATGACATTCAGAAGATGAATGAAGGATTCTATTACTTCATCCACTTTGATGCTGAGGCAGGCGTACCTGCACAGATCGAAGAGAATGTTCGCATCATGGACAACGTACTTCGTTTCTTATGCGTTAGAGCTGACGAGGCTTAATAGTATAAGACAAGGAGATTAATTATTATGAATAAAGTAATTCTTATGGGACGTCTCACTAGAGATCCAGAGGTTCGTTACGGTGGAGCAAACAACAGCGCTGTTGCAAGATTCTCTCTTGCAGTTGATCGTAGATTTAAGAGAGAGGGCGATGAGCAGACAGCTGATTTTATCAACTGTGTAGCTTTTGGCAAGACAGCAGAGTTTCTTGAGAAATATGCTCGCAAGGGCACAAAGTTCGTTGTTGAGGGTCGTATTCAGACTGGCTCTTACACAAACAAAGAAGGACAGAAGGTTTACACCACTGATGTAGTTTGCGAGAATGTCGAGTTCGCAGAGAGCAAGAATTCTCAGAGCGGCGGAAGCAGCTTCGACGGTGGCGCAGGTTTCGCACCAAGCTCTGACGCAGGCGACGGCTTCATGAATATCCCTGATGGAATTGACGAGGAATTACCGTTCAATTAAGTAGGAGGTTAAATCATGGCTTTTAATAAGACAGGCGATGGTCAGCAGAGAAGAAGACCAATGCATAGAAGAAAGAAAGTCTGTGTTTTCTGTGGTAAAGATAACGTTATCGACTACAAGGATACAGCAAAGCTTAAGAAGTATATTTCTGAGCGTGGAAAGATTCTTCCACGTCGTATCACAGGCACATGTGCTAAGCACCAGAGAGCTCTTACAGTAGCTATCAAGCGTGCTCGTCACGTTGCACTTATGCCATACGTACAGGATTAATTCTTGAACTAATAAGACACTATTTGGAGTCAAATCCGAATGGTGTCTTTTTTTTATTTAAAGATTTTATTGAATTTATTGTAAATTGACGGGTAATACGCCCGTCTTTTTCTTTGAAATCCTTTGAAATCAGTTACTGTCGTTATATATGGACACATGTATTCTTCATAATAGTAAGCATGGACAAGCTATCTTATCTAGGAGGAAGAAATGACGATATTAGTAGATTATGAAAATGTAACAAATCATAATGGACTCAAAGGATTAGAGTATGTGAATGATAAGGACACCTTGATGATATTTTATTCTGTCGCGTGTAAGAGTATTAGAAAGGGGGACGTAAACTTAATTGAGCAAAGTGGTTGCAAGTGGAGCGCATATAAGTTACAAGCTCCTGGAAAGAATGCATTAGATTTTTATATATCAGTACAGGCTGGAATACTAGCTGAGCAGGGAGAAAGACATATTGCCATTATTAGTAACGACAAAGGCTTTAAGGCAGTTGTTGATTTTGTAAACATAAAATATAAATCAGATGGCATGATTATTGTTAAGGCACCAACAATTGAAGCTGCAATTTCTGCTATGAATGATCCTGATGATAGTAAGCGAAAAGCTATTGTAGATTCAAAAATGGCATTATTAAATATAGAAGAAGAGTTTGCCAAATATCAGGAAAAAGAGAGACTTTGTAAAAAAATAAAATATGCGTTTGATGATACAGATTATGAAAATCTTGTTGATGAAATAATATCGTTTGTATCTATACATGATAAAGTTCAGAAAAAGCAAATGTATGCAGATTCTATGCATGTATTTGGAAGAGATAGCGGAAGAGAAATTTATAATATTATCAAAGAAGTGGTATAAAAAGTAGTTTAATAGGCAAGAACAGATAATCATTTTATGTTCTTATACCATAGATTCAATGGTGGTATGAAGTTTTTTTCATATAATATCTATACAAAATATTAACAGAATGAATAAGGAGCTGTACATAATGACTCAAGGAAAATTAATATATGTAGATAAAAATAAGGTATTTCATGGTACAGGAATATTTGGATACGACATGTATCCAAATGATTACAAAGGGTATGGTGACGATATTATAACATGCTTCACATACACAGCTGATTGGAATGAAGATATGTTTTATGAATTTGTTAAAACATTGCACAAAAAGAATTTTAAAGATATGGACTATGATTATGAGGATTCAATGTATTTTGGATATAGTATAAATGGATGTTACGACATAAGAAATAATTGGATTGATTACATATATCTTATAAATGACTCTGGTGATTCGATTAAGTGTATAACTGAAAACGGGGAAAAGTCAATACCAAAAGATAGTCTGTGTGTGATTTCGTTTCAAAATGTAAAAGAAATATATAACCATGTTAAGGAGCCTTTCAAAATTGAATTTAATGAAAGGAGCTTAAATATAATTATAGATGCATTAGATTTTTATACAAGAATGTATTTAGGTCAATATGACAGCATAGATAGAATGCTTAAGATGTATTATTTTGATAGTGAATATGATTTTACACGGAGAGAATTGTATACTGCTGCACGAAGTATTATGTTCAAAAATACTGATATAGAATATTGGGGATTGGATGGAAGTTTAGGAATTTACACGGATATAACGGATATGCGAGGAAAAAATGCATATGACATAAAACAATGTATTAGACATAGTTTTGCTTGGTGTAAGAGACCAGAAGGAGGACATGCTGTCGATTTTGACCCACCACTTATTTCTGGAAATATTGGAGAAGTAAAATGTGAAAGTGCTGAGACTAAAGGAGAAGTTATAACAACGGCTTATTTAGCTGGTGAGCAGGTACTTATAATTATGCATGCAATTAAGATATTTATTTTATTGTTAAATATAGATATAGCTGGAGTTTTTAGAGAATATACAGATAGTGAAGTAGTGGAAGAAATAATTAAAGTGGCTGAAAAACTATATGATAGAAGAAAGATTAAAGAAAACTACCCTAAAGATTTTATGTTAGACATTGAAGAATTAAGAATTTATATTATTGGAAATAGTAAAAAAGAATAATATCTGAAAAAATATACACTGCATTTTGCGTTGCTGCATACGGAACGGATAATACTTAGAAGAAATACGATATGGAAGTTCAGAGAGCAGACAAAGCTATTAAAAAATATAAAAATAGATTGTGAGTAACCTAATATCTAGTTATAATAGAAGTAGGAATTCCCTACTTTTTAAAGGAGGTGTTATTATGGCAAGTACAGTATTTGTAAATGATGCAAAGGTAATGTCCAAAGGACAGGTCACTATACCTAAGAATGTAAGAGCAGCCTTGGGCATTGAGACTGGAGATAGGGTGACTTTTATAGTTGAAGGAAATGAAGTTAAAGTTGTTAATTCGGCCGTATATGCATTAAAAAGGTTCCAAGAGCAAATGAAGGGTGAAGCTTCAAAGGCGGGATTATTATCTGAGGAAGATGTTGCAAACTGGATTACTGCATCACGTAGGGAGGAAAATGCTGAGTGAGAGTGATGATTGATACAAACATTTTTATTTCAGCAGCGTTATTTCCTAATGGGAAAGTAGCTCAGGCATTGAGAAAGGCACTAACTTATCCATATCAACCTATAACTTGTGACTATGTTGTTGATGAACTTCATAGAAAGTTTCAAGAAAAATTTCCAGATAGATTAGTGGAACTAGAGGCGTTTTTGTATGTTGCTTTACAGTCGATAAAAGTTGTCAAAACTCCAAAAAAAATGAATGCAGCAGAATTAAAAATACGAGATGTTAAGGATAGACCAATACTTAGAGCAGCACTAAATGCGCATGCGGACTTATTCTTGACGGGCGATAAGGATTTTTTAGAAGCAGCGGTTGAAGATCCAAGAATTATAAACGTAGCTAATTTTTTGGAAATGTAAATTGATATAATAGAGCATTACTATTCATGATAGTAGTGCTTTTTTTATTTATAAAGGTTGTCATAGCGACAAACTTTTGTTGTCGGTTCATACATCGAACCACGAGGTATTACTGGGTATTATAAAGAAGTCAAGAGGACAAACCGGTTTGCCAAAGACATACATCAGATTCAATAGGAGGAATAAGAGTATGGCTGAGGCTAATGTATTAGAAAATATGCAGGTTTAACACCTGAGAAAAGAGTGGATTATATCTGTAAGAATTATTCGAGATTTACAGGAATCATTTAGAGCTATACACAAAGAATATCATTAATGGTTTTGAATAACTTTCGCATATTATATAAAATCATCTGTGAGTTGATTTGTCCAAATCTCACCTTTTTTACACATTTGGACAAAAGACTATTGAATGACATGTACAATATATAAATAGGCAAAACACTTGAAATATAAAATTATAATGCTAATATTAAATCAAAGAACGGACTCGACCCACTGCTGGATAGCGGAGGGCCCAGAGTCCTTTTCTTTTGTATAAAGGATGAATAACACTATGAAAAAGAAACTAACTATTCTCATACTGGCGTGTATTACAATTCAAGCCTGTGGTATAAAAGAATCATCAGTAGAAGAAACACAGTTCCCGCAACATGAAGATGTTCCTAATGCTCAGGTGGAAGAAGCTGTAGTTGAAGATAGTGGCGCCTATGATTTCACCTTGTGTTTTGCTGGCGATATCAATTTTGATGAAAATTGGGCTACAACACAGTACCTTAATACCTGCGAAAACGGGATAAAAGATTGTATCTCACCAGAGTTGATAAGCACCATGCAGCAGGCGGATATAATGTGGATAAATAACGAGTTCACCTACAGTGACCGTGGAGAACCATTGCCAGTAAAAGCTTACACATTCAGGGCAAATTCAGATAGGGTGGAGAACTTGAAAGAGCTTGGGGTAGATATAGTTGGTCTTGCAAATAATCATATATATGATTACGGGGCAGAAGCTTTGCTTGATACTATGGACACACTAGACAAAGCTGAAATACCTTATGTGGGCGCCGGTCATAACATAAAAGAAGCCAGTGAACCTGTTTATATGGAGATACAGGGCAAGACTATAGCCTTTGTAGCAGCTTCAAGGGCAGAGAAAAATAAGATGACACCCCAGGCAACCGATACAGAGCCAGGCATACTTAGGTGTTATGACACAACTCTTTTTGACGAAGAAATTAAAGAAGCAGATGCAAATGCTGATATTGTGGTGGCATTGCCTCATTGGGGCACAGAATATTCCACAGAGCTAGAAACTGTGCAGCCGCAAACTGCCCACGAATATATAGATGCAGGTGCGGATGCAATAATCGGCGCGCATACCCATTGCCTCCAAGGCTTTGAATATTATAAGGATGTACCTATTATCTACAGTCTTGGAAACTTTTGGTTCAACGAAAAGACGCTAGATACCATGCTTATCACACTTCATTGCTATGGAGATAATGATGAGGAAAATATGGACGTTATCATCACGCCAGCATTGCAAGCAAACTGCACAACACAGTATGTGGCAGATGAAGCAAAGCAGCGTCAGCTGTATGATAGACTTGAAAGCATATCAGTAAATGCGCAAATAAGCGATGACGGAATTATTACACAGGAAAAGACAGAATAGAGGAGAATTTTGAAAATGAAAAAAGCAGTGTATGCTCTTATTAGTGCAAGCATAGCATTTGCCTTGCAAGGATGCGGAGAAGAAAAAACAGGTTTACTGGAGAACGATGTAAAAGAAAAATCAACGGTAGAAAGTGACAGTACCGAAGACATAACGAATGGAACTGAAGGCATTATTAAACTAGAAGAAGGCGAAAATGAGTATACTGAAGCAGTCTATGAATTTGCCTCATCAGTCGATGAGATTCAAGGCGAACAATTTGCAAGTTATCTTGTGGATTTTGATGAAAATGGCAAAAATGAGGCATTTGTTTTGTGTGGGCATCAGGATGAAGAGGATGAAACTCGTTGGTATTCATCCACAGTGTGGTTTGTAAATGAAAGTTTAGAGGTAGAACAGCTATTTAGCTGGTATGATCCGAATATTACATATTATGTCGAAGAAGAATTTAAAGACGTTGATGGAGAAAAATGCTTCTATCTTAGCGGTTATAATACTTTTGATGATGCACCCTTTAGCTATATGTATATGCTCAAAGATGGTTCAATAGTAGATGTAACCGAAGATATAAACGGTGAAGATACTGCTTTCCAATCAAAGTATACCAAAGAAGAGCTTGAAGCAATGACACCACAGGAGCTATTTGATGCCTTCTGCAATGGCGAAATCCAGGCAGAGTTCACTGACATAGATGGCAACACAGGGTATATTGATGCTAGAGACTGGGGCTGGTCTGAGGAAGACATGAATGATTACCAGAAAGTATTAGACCCATATGATGTAGATAATGATGGAGAATTAGAATATATAATTGATACATTATACGGAATTATGTGTTTTGATTGCAAAGATGGAAAGGTTACCATGTTTGCAGATGGAGAAGGAACTGCTGCATATAGCAGCTATATAACCTATAACAATGCCACATGGATTGTGTACCAGGATACAATGCATTCCGGTCGCTGCATGTATCAGCTGTATAAATTTAATGGCGATCTTCAAATAGAGGATTCTATGAATTTGTATTGGAACGAAGACGAAGATGGAAATATCTTGTATTATTGTAATGATGAAGAAATATCTGAAGAAACTTATAATGATATTTACAGTGATATTTTTGGAGAGTAATCAAAGAAATTGAATTTGATGGGATGTAGCAAAGGAGGCTAATAACATGAAAGTATTAATGATTAATGGTTCACCACATGCAAATGGTAATACATCAATTGCTTTGCATGAAATGGAAAAAGAGTTTGAAAAGAATGGCATAGAAGTTGAGATGTTACATATCGGAACCAAGGATATTCGTGGATGTATAGCATGTGGAAAATGCGGGGAACTGGGCAAGTGTGTTTTTGATGATGTAGTAAATGAAGCGGCAATAAAGTTTGAGGAGGCAGATGGTCTTGTTGTAGGCTCGCCAGTCTATTATGCATCTGCTAACGCTACTACATCGCTTTTCTTGATAGACTGTTCTACAGCAGCAATTTCGACAAAACCATGAAGGTAGGAGCAAGTGTAGTAGTTGCAAGACGTGGCGGAACATCAGCCACTTTCGATGAGCTGAATAAGTATTTCACGATTAGCGGAATGCCAGTAGCATCAAGTCAGTATTGGAATAATGTATTTGGTAGAGCACAGGGTGATGCAGCAGGCGATGCTGAGGGACTTTATAATATGCGTGTTTTGGCGCGAAATATGTCATTTCTTATAAAGAGTATAGCTCTTGGAAAAGAAAAATATGGTATGCCAGAGACAGAGGAGCATGCCTGGACACATTTCGTGAGGGAAGATTTATTATAGAATAGGGCAAAAATTAATACACACTAAAAGGAAAATGATATGACAGAATTGCAAACAGGTCGACCAGTGGATATTACTGGAAGACTTGAAAGAGAAATTAGAGTATACGATTATTTAGATAAACTAGGGATAGAATACAAGCGTGTGGATCACGAAGCAGCAAACACAATGGAAGCTTGCGCCGAAGTTGATAAGGTTCTTGGTACATTGATGTGTAAGAACTTGTTCCTTTGCAATAGGCAGAAGACAAACTTTTATTTGTTGTTAATGCCAGGGGATAAAAAGTTTAAAACAAAGGAGCTTTCAAAGCAGATAAATTCTGCCAGACTATCATTTGCTGAGCCCGAGGATATGTTGAAATACCTGGATATTGAACCAGGTTCTGTTAGTGTAATGGGGCTTATGAATGATAAGGACCACAACGTTCAACTTTTGATAGATGAAGATGTGAAAAATAGCGAATTTATAGGCTGCCATCCATGCGTAAATACATCTAGCCTAAGGATAACAACTAAGGATATTTTCGATGTATTCCTTCCAGCTGTAGGTTATATGCCAATAGAAGTACATTTGACAGGTGAAGATTAAGCCCAGCTGTAAAATAGAAAAGGAATTTGGGAAGACAATGAATAGATTTGAAGTAATGTACTTGGCAGTTATGAATATTTTAGGCTTTATGGCTATGGGAATAGATAAAAAAAGAGCCATCAACAAAGAGTGGCGCATCTCAGAAAAGACGCTATTCTTACTCAGCATACTAGGTGGTAGTATAGGAACTTGGTCAGGAATGTATCTATTTCATCATAAGACAAAGCACTGGTATTTTGTAATTGGCATGCCAGCGATACTGATAGCTCAAATAGTTATTGTTGTATATTATGGCACAGCTAGATAATGATGGGCAGGAAACCACAGAATGTGGTAGAATATGAACCAGAAAGTAAAAGAAAGAAGGTAAATATAATGCAGTTTGAGACACTTCAAAAAGATATGGTAGCAGCAATGAAGGCAAGAGATAAAGCCAGAAAGGATGCGATTTCTTCTCTTGTATCAGATGTAAAGAAGGCAGCTATAGATGCTGGAACTAGGGAAAATATTTCAGACGAATTGGTTGATCAGGTTATTTTAAAATCTTTAAAGACAGCAAAGGAACAGCTAGACACATGCCCAGCTGAGCGTACAGACCTTAAGGAGGAATACCAATTCAGATATGATGTAATTAAAGAATATGCACCAGCAATGATGTCGGATGATGAAATTAGAGCATTCCTTAGTGAGAACTTTGCTGAAGTAATTGCAACAAAGAACAAGGGTGCTATCATGAAGGAAGTTATGCCAGCTCTTAAGGGCAAAGCTGATGGTAAGGCAATCAACATGATAGTTGCTGAACTATGTAAATAACAATTGGTAGATTTATGCAGACAGAGGGGCTCTAAGTATCTCACTTAGAGTCCTTTATTAAAGCAGCTTATAGGGAAATCGTGTTGAGGTTAGGAGGTAGAAATGACAAAAACTATAGAAGAGCAGATGGAAGAATGCACACACAATTGCAACACCTGTATGGCAAATTGCGATGGCGGTGAAGGTAAGCTTGATAAGGCTCTAAATGAAATAAGCTCTTGGAAGGAAGAGGATTTATTAAAAGAGCTAGAGGCCATTGCAAATGAAGTACAGTAATATTGTAGAAGCGAAGTTTATATGCAGACCAAATCGTTTTATAGCTCAGGTGGATATTCACGGTCAGGAGGATACTGTACATGTGAAAAATACAGGCAGATGCAAGGAATTATTGCTTCCTGGAAAAACGGTGTACTTAGAAAAAGCATCAAATCCTGAGCGCAAGACTCAATATGATTTAATAGCAGTTGAGACTCCGATAGGAATAATCAACATAGATTCACAGGCTCCAAATGCCGTTGTTAAAGAGTGGCTTGAAAAGCAAGATTACGATTATATAAATCCAGAGTATAAATATGGTGATTCCAGAATTGATTTTTATATGAAAAAAGGAGATGAGGAATATCTTCTTGAAGTTAAAGGCTGCACTCTTATAAGAGATGGTGTAGGATATTTTCCTGATGCGCCTACAGAGCGTGGAATAAAGCACTTAAGAGAATTAGCAAAAGCTACAAAGCTTGGGTATAAGGCTATGATAGCTTTTGTTATTCAGGTAGATGGCGTGTCGGAGGTGCGCCCTAATGTAGAGACCCATCCGGAGTTTGGTATTGCTCTGCAAGAGGCAAAGGATGCAGGGGTGCGGGTACTGTTTTTGCAGTGTCATGTGGAGAAAGATTTATTGGAGATTGTTAATTAAAAGATGAAACGAGTTCACCGCATTTGATGCATTTGGATTTGCTTTAATTTTCTTGATGTTATGTAGTATTACATTTTCTAAAAAGAACTAAGAAACAACAAATGAAACAAATTAATAAATAGATTATTGTTAAATATTTCCTGTTGACGAACAATAGATTTAGATTAAAATAAAATACAAGAAGCGTACCCGTGTACACAACCGTAAATATAGCATTTCATTCAAGAAATGCTTTTATTTTTCAGGTAATGCGCACGCGTGTACGCAGATAAAACATAATCATCAATATAGTTACGATTCATAAGGAGGAGGAAAAATTTTATGAAGCGAAAAATCATTAGTGGCATATTGGCCGGGTTAATGGTAATGAGTGTATTCTCGGGATGTGGTTCATCACCAAGCAATTCTTCTACATCAGCATCCACATCTACAGATACGGCGGAAGCAGAAAGCAGTGGGGATAGCACAACTATTTCATTTTGGTGCAATTTTACTGGTTCAGATGGAGATGTATTAAGAGAGATTGTAGACAACTACAATAAGACGAATACAGATAATATAACAGTTGAAATAGATATTATGGACTATGCAACGCTACAATCAAAGCTTCCAACAGCTATTTCAACTGGCACGGGTCCGTCATTTATTTTGGCAGGGGTAGAGCTTATTAAGCAATATGAAGAAAATGATATGATTGAGCCAATAGATGATTTCTGGGATGTCACAGGGGTTGATAAATCAAATTTTAATGAAAATGTTCTAGAAAAATCCTACTTTGAAGGAACTCAATATGGTGTTCCAATGCAGTACAATCTTCAATATTTATATTACAACAAGGATATATTCGAAGCTGCAGGATTAGATCCAGAGACACCACCAACTACAATGGAGGAATTAGAAAAGGTAGCGATAGCATGTACAGATGAGGCAAACGGGATATATGGCTTAGGGTTGCCTGTAAACTATGGTAATTATGTTGAATATCTGTGGGCAAATGGTGGTGATGTCGTAAATAGTGATGGCACAGAAAATTATCTTAACTCGGAAGAAAACATTAAAACTCTTACATGGCTGCAAAATATGATAAATGAGGGAGTTTCACCAGAAGCATTAGATGCAGGAGAAGCAGATACAATGTTCCAAGCAGGAAGACTTGCAATGTATACCAGTGGCCCTTGGAACATCAATGGTTTGAATCAGCTTGGAGTTAATTATGGAATTACAGCTATCCCAGCTGGAACAGCAGGGGCTTTTTCACCTGAAGGAGGATGTTCGTGGATGCTTACAAAGGGTGCTGATGAGCAAACAAAGCAGGCTGTATATAAGTTCATGGCATATTGGCTAAGTGATGATGTTTTAAAAGAATGGTCAAATAGAAATGGCTTTCCTGTATGGTCAAACTCAGTACTTAAAGATTCTGAAATCCAGTCAAATGAAATACTGGCAGATGTATCTGAGGCTTCTACAATTGGTAGAGATTGGCATCTAACATTAGATTGCGGTTCACAGATTGATGCAGATGTAATGCAGCCAATGATGGAAAAGATATTGTCTGGTGAAGATGTAACTACTTGTGTGGAAGAAGCATCAGATAAGTTGGATGAGGTTTTAGGTCTATAGTAAGGAAATATGCTGGTGCTACGCTATGTAGCACCAGAGTATTGGAGGATAAAACATGAAAAGGAATCAAAAATTAGCATACCTATTCATAGCGCCATCATCATTAATCTTCATAATATTTGTGTTTGTGCCACTTTTTGAGGCTTTTTTCATTAGTTTGACCAACATGGATATTTACATGAATGGATATCAGTATATAGGATTAAAAAACTATATCAGGATGCTAAGTGACTCGAGAGTATGGAATGCAACAAAAAATACAATAGTGTATACAGGAATAGAAGTTCCACTGCAAATAGGCTTGTCCTTGTTAATCTTGTTTTTTATGCTTAGCAATAATAAATTTCATAAATTTTTGCGAACAGTTTTTTACATACCATATGTATGCTCAATGACGGCAATTAGTATTATGTGGGCTATGATTCTTAATAAAAATTCTGGAATGATTGCTTTTATGCTTAGTAAGGTAGGTATTGAAATACCTAATCTACTTGGAACACAAGGTTACGCAATGGGAACAGTAATAGCGGTTTCGGTATGGAAAACATTCGGTTATACATTAACCTTGTTATCAGCTGCAGCCCTTGGAGTATCCCAATCTTTATACGAAGCAGCAGAAATAGATGGAGCTTCTTGGTTTCAAAAGTTTATATATGTAACCATTCCTGGAATAAAAGAAACAATAGCATTTTGTATAGTAACAACCTTGATAGGAGCATTACAGGTATTTGATCAAATATATGTTTTGACGCAAGGAGGTCCACTATATTCAACAGAGACATTAGTGGGATTTATTTATGACAGAGGCTTCAAGACGGCTCCATTTGATGTGGGATATGCCACTGCTGTAGCGGTATATCTATTCTTCCTAATAGCGATAATCACATTCATCCTAAGAAAATATTCTACTAGAAGGGAGGAAGAAAAATGACTAAGAAAACATTTGAAGCAATCAGTTATGTAGCGTTGATAATAATAATGTTAGTAGTGCTGCTACCTCTGTTTTGGCTATTTGTTTCTGCATTTAAATCAGACATAGATGTAATGCAATGGCCACCAAAATTCTTCCCAACAGAATGGGTTTCAACCCAGTTTAAATATGTTTGGGGAGTACTGCCTATACCGACCATGCTAAAGAATACGGTATGCTTTGCAGGTGCAGTTACTGTAATAAGTCTATTTTTTGATTCATTGGCGGCATATGCCTTTTCTCGAATGGAATTTAAAGGTAGGAAAATTATATTTGGAATAATACTTCTAACGATGATGATTCCATTTCAGATTGTTATGATTCCAATTTATTTGGAAGAATATAAAATGGGAATTCTCAACACGTTTTTGGGGCTTGTTTTGCCAAGAGCTGCTAGTGCCTATGGCATATTTATGTTAACTTCATTCTTCTCGGGAATTCCCAAATCATTAGATGAAGCCGCCCGTATTGATGGTATGAGCGAGATACAGATATATTTAAAAATAATATTGCCATTATCAAAGCCTGCACTTATAACACTTGGAATATTTCATTTGATGAATAACTGGAATGATTTGCTATATCCAATGATGCTCACTAGTACACAAGAAAAAAGGACATTATCCGCAGGGTTAGCAACGCTTGTGGGCAGCAATGCAATTAAATATGGACCAACGCTTGCAGCCACAGTAATTGCAATAGCACCACTATTAATAGTATTCCTGTTTGGACAGAGATTTTTTATGGAAGGTATCGCCACTTCAGGAATGAAAGAATAAGGAGAAATGAGATGGAAAACAAGATTGTTATTGACAGGGATTTTATAATAGGAAATGTAGATAAAAGACTATTTGGGTCTTTTGTAGAACATATGGGGAGAGTAGTTTACACAGGGATATACGAAAAAGACCATCCTATGGCTGATGAAGATGGTTTTAGAAAAGACGTTGCAGATTTAGCAAAAAAAATGGGAGTAGGAATAGTTCGGTATCCAGGAGGGAATTTTGTATCAAATTACAATTGGATGGATGGGGTAGGTCCAAAAGAGAATCGTCCTAGAAAAAGAGATTTAGCCTGGAAATCGATAGAGACTAACGAGGTCGGTATTGATGAGTTTATGAAATGGGCAAGACGATATGATATGGAACCAATAATGGCGGTAAATATGGGAACTAAAGGTCTGGATGAAGCAATTAGCCTACTTGAGTATTGTAATTGTGAAGAAGGAACCTACTATAGTGACATGAGGGTAAACAATGGTTCGAGAGAACCATACAAAATAAAAACCTGGTGCTTGGGAAATGAGATGGATGGAGAATGGCAAATAGGCCATAAAACAGCTCATGAATATGGCAGACTTGCCCATGAAATAGGTAAAGCCATGAAGATTATTGATCCAACAATTGAGTTGGTTGTGTGCGGAAGCTCTATGTCAAGAAATGCTACTTTTGGAGATTGGGAAAAAGAGGTACTACATAATACATATGATGAGGCGGATTATATTTCACTTCATCAATACTATGATGGTCAAAACAAAGGGACTAAGTCGTTTCTGGCAAGGTCTCTTGATATGGAAAGATACATTGATTTAGTGTGTGGCATTGCGGATTTGGAAAAGAAAAAGCGCGGTAGTAGCAAGACTATGAATATCTGCTTTGATGAGTGGGGAGTTTGGTCTACTCCTGATTATGAAGTGCAAAGGTGGGTAGATGAGCACCCATGGCAAGTTGCACCACCTCTTGGAGAACAGATTTACACAATGGAGGATTCTCTGTTATTTGCTAGCATGCTTATGGTATTATTAAAAAAATGTAATAGAGTAAAAATTGGATGTCAGTCACTTCTAGCAAATATTAGTTCTTGCATTATGACAAAAAAGGGGGGCGAGGCATGGGTTCAGCCTATTTACTATCCTTTTGAAATGATTGCAAATAACGCAAAAGGTATTGTTTTAGAATCTAAATATCTAGGTGAAAAATATTCAACAGAAGATTTTGAAGAAGTACCTTTGATAGATAGTCTTGCGGTATTAAATGAAGATAATAAAGAGTTGGTAGTATTTTTTGTTAATAGAAGTGAGAAAGAAGAAAAAGTTGATATTTGTACTAGACCAATGAATATCAATAAAATAAAATCCTCAGAGGTACTTTTTCACAGCAATATAAAAACAAATAATGTGGAAGACCATGATGCTGTAAAGCCTCAAGCTATAGATAATTACGAAGTAAAGGATAATACTATTAGGCTACTATTAAAACCATTCTCTTTCCAGATGATTAAGATTGGGTTAGAATTAGGGTAAAAATTCTTATAGAGGGGAACGATGAGTATCACAACTAACGATTTAGCAAAGCTCTGTGGTGTTTCTAGGACAACCGTAATAAGAGCACTGAACAATACAGGTCGAATAAATGATGCAACCAAAGAAATGATTTTGAAAACTGCCAGAGAGCATGGCTATAAGCCTGACTTATTGGCAAGAAGTCTAGCAAAGGGGCGCACTTACACTATAGGTATGGTGGTCCTGGATTCGAAGAATCGTTACTTTGCTCAGATGATAAGTGCTGTTAGTGCAGAAGCAGAGAAGCTAGGTTATGGGGTGAATATCAATCTTCACAACAATGACTCGCAAAAGGAAATCGATAAGCTAAAAAGGCTTGCTGCATATAAGACAGATGGAATTATTTTATCATCCATAAACAAAGGTGATGAATACAGAGAATTTCTTGACAGTTTGGATATTCCATTGGTTTCTGTGGATAACAAGATAGCCGAAGGTATTCCTTTTGTGGATATCTCCCAGAGAAGCGCTATGAAGGCAGCAACTAATAAAGTTATTTCGGAAGGGTATAAACATATTGTATTTGTGTGCCCACCAATAAATGGTAATACCAAAGAAAATATTTATGTACATGAGCAACGTCTATTAGGTTTTAATCAGGCTGCCGAACTGGCGAAGGATAAGTGCTCGGCTGGATATTTACTAGATTGGGACTATCTTGAACATATAGAGGATTTCCCAGTGAATAAAGAAACGGCATTTATTTGCACATCTGATGAAATGGCATTGGAAATTATGATGCGGCTTAAAGAAAAGGGGCTAACAGCAGGTAGAGACTATGGGTTACATGGGTTCGATGCGATTGATACATTAAAGTACATATCACCTAGACTAAATTCAGTAAACAATAATGTAGCGCTTGTAGCAAAGGAAGCTATGCAGTTGTTATTTAATATAATTGAGGGTAAGGAAATAGACAAGAGTAAGCGAATCATCGTACCCTTTGAGTTAGTAGATGGTGAGACAATATAAGTGAAACCTTGGCAAAGATTGAAGACAATAGTGAAAAACTGTTGTCTTTTTTATTGCAAATGAAAATGAATGTGTCATAATTAATTAAACTAACTCAAGAGAGGAGCAGCTATGAACGAAAAGGATAATCTTGAGTGGGAGGAAATTTCCTGCCAACACATCGTTAATGATGAATGGATTGACTTCAGAAAAAGTAAATATAGATTTCCTGACGGAAGGGAATTTGAACCATACTACAGCTATAGCCGCAGAGATTACGTGGTGATAGTGGCTACTGATGAAGCTGGAAAGTATATTTGCGTACGCCAGTATAGGCATGGAATAAAGCGAGTAACTACAGAATTTTGTGCTGGTGGAATAGAAAGAAATGATGGCAAGGAATACGGAAATCGAAATGATGCCAAAAATGCAGAGGATGCACTTGCTGCAGCAAAGCGTGAACTGATGGAAGAGACAGGCTATGAAAGTAATGACTGGAAATTCTTACTTTCGGTTCCTTCAAATGCAACAATGGCAGATAATTATGCTAATATATTTGTTGCCAAAAATTGTAAAAAGGTCAGCGGCCAAAGCCTGGATGAAACAGAGTATTTGAATGTACATCTGTATGACAGAGCAGAAATAGATACTATGATAAGTTCAGGAGAGTTTCCGCAGGCGTCCCATATATTGGCGCTTCTTCTTGCCGATAAGACAAATAGTTGAGTATAATAATGCTCAAGTAGATATCATAAGAATGGAGTAGCCATGACTTATTTGACCTGTTTTTTCTTAGATAATGAAAAAGATATTATTGTAAACCTATACAAGGATTTGGATAGGCTATTTTATGTTTTAAAAACACCAAATCATAGTACTGGAAATTTGATTAGAAACCTTGCAAGAACCTGCAATTTACCATTGAAAAACGATGAAGATGGTATGCTGATTGTTAGTGGAGAAGTTCCTTGCTTTATTGATGGAAGCAATCAGGAAAGCTATATATTCAAATTGGGCGATACAGAAATAGCAAGCATCTCTCCAGATGGTGCAGTTGATGTAAAGGCAACAATACCAGCGATTGCAAAAACATTGATGAGCCAGACCAAGGATTTTAAACTAGACTCCGAGAAGACTATTTTTAAAACCTTTATTAGAAAAGATTTAAAGTTTCGCGCAGATTTACACACTCATATGAACGGTAATTTAAATGGGGATATTCTGATTGCCCTTGGTATTGCTCATCAGATTAGATATCCGCTATATTATGTGAAAAAGTTGGATTTAGAGCTTACTGAGGAGCAGTGGGAACGTGCTAATGCCCAGCGAGAAAAGGTTGCAAGACAGTTTGTCTCATCTGATTTAAAAGGAAAGTATTTAGATAGGCGAATCAATGACAATACGTTTATCAATTTTGCAGATTTGATTTTAAACAATCTTGATAATGCGGAACTAAACATTGTAAAGATAAGAAATTCATTGGCTGTTATCAAGGACGGACAGGCTGTTTTTACAAATTTGGAAAAGGTATATCTATACAGATATGTTTTTTGTAAAGGTAAGGAAAGTGAAGAAAAGATTGATTTAACAAAGGTTGATTCTATCCCGGATGAAGAAGTTAGAAATACTTTGCGTAAAATGCTTAGGGATAAGGAAAATCCAGCATATTGTAATAACACAATTTTTCAGGATAAACTTCTTTGGATAGCGAGAAGCTACAAGAAACAGGGAGTTTGTTATGCAGAAATCAGTGATACAACTCTTGTAAAAAAATATGAATCATTGGAGATGTTAAGGCAGGTGCATGAAGTAATGCCTAGCATTTATAATGAAACAGGGGTTATGATAAGGTTTTTGGCGGCAATGCGTAGAATTCCACTTACCATAGTAAAGGATGCAATAACGCCGGCTAATTATCTGGAACAAAATTTAGAAGTACTAAAAGCTACTGCCTTAGATCCATATGTGGCAGGTTGCGATTTTGTTGGAGAAGAAATAAACGATATTATTACATTAAAACCTGCTTTTAAAGAAATAGTTAAAATAGCAAATAGGGACCCAAGCTTCGTGATAAGAGTCCATGCTGGGGAAAATGACAGCCAAAAGGATAATATTGCTCATTCCATTGCATGTGTGAAAGAATCCCTAGTACCTGGTCAAGCAATGCCAAAAATGCGACTGGGTCATGGGCTTTATACCTATAGTCCCTCATCGAAAAAGGGTAAGGAGACATTAAAAGAGCTTAAAGAAAATAATGTTGTCCTGGAATTTCAAATTACTAGTAATGTAAGGCTGAATAACCTAAATACCTTGGAAAATCATCCTTTAAAGCAGTACCTAAAACAAGGTATAAGCTGTGTGCAAGGGACTGATGGTGCAGCATTGTATGGAACAAATTCTATTGATGAGCAGCTGTCTCTTGAAAAGATGCTTGGACTTACCCATGCAGAGCTCAAGAAGATGAAGGATGCGGAGAGCCAAATAATAGAGGAAAGTCAATTAGCATATTCTAAAAAGAAAGCAGCTTTTTCAAAGCTAATAGGTAGCAGGGACATGGAAGATGTTCTGCTTGAAAAAATGCAGACTGTAAGGATATTAAAAACAGAGGCAAAATCACAAGCTAAGCTGGATGCCAATACGGAGCTAAAGGATCAAATCGAAGAAATAACTTGGGATAAATTGCCAGTAGTTTTGTTGGGTGGAAGCTATAATACAGAAAACCGCACCACAAAGACCAGCACATATGCCCTGGAGCAGATTGATAAGCTAATGAACTATCTCAATCCGCAAGAGGTTTGCTTCATAGTTGGACATAAATTAACAGGATATGAGAAATACCTTATAGATAATAATAAAAAAGGGTATAAAATATATTCCTTTGTGCCCGCGCTTTTAACAAAAAAGGAAGCTGAAAAAATAAAGGGTACAGATTTGAGAGTTAGAGTCTCAATCGAGTCTGAGGGTATGGGAATATATAAAAGTATAAATTATGAGATTTTCGAAAGACGACCATCCGTAGTGGTTGCATTTGACGGTAATAGTGCAGCAGCCAATCTTATACAAGAGGCCAAGAATGGTAAAGGCAGATCTGCAATTTTCGTATGGAATCGTTCGAAAAACTTAATGCAAAAGGCAAAATCCCTTGACGGATATGTATACTCATTTGGGGATGATAACTCAATAGATAGCTTGATGGATAAACTTAAGAAAAGTGACAAATAATCCACTATATTTTCATTGTTTATTCAAAATAATTTGTTAAACTACTCATACTATTAAAATGAAATAGTGGGGCGGGTTTATGGATTTTAACTATGATGATGAAAGTAAACCTTATTCTTCTGATGATGCTTACGAAGACTTAGAAAAGATTCGTGATATTCTTCATGAGGCGCAGAGGAAGATAAATAAGGAAAAGCTAAAAGAGAGTGACATTGATTTGAGTATACAAATAAATATAGAAAGTGAATAGAGGGCTGAGAAATCAGCCCTTGTTTAATAAGAGGACGGTATGGGACTAACATTATATTTAGAATGTAATTCTGGAATAAGTGGTGATATGACAGTGGGCGCACTAATTGATCTTGGAGCAAGTATGCAATTATTATCTGAGGTTCTTAGTACTGTAAATGCCGAGGGCTTTAAAGTGGCATACACCAGAGTAAAGAGAGCGGGCTTGGATTGTATGGATTTTGATGTCATATTAGATGAAGCCCATGACGGACATGACCATGATATGGAATACCTATATGGTCATATTCATGACCATGAGCATAATCATGACCATCTTCATGAGCACCCACATACTCATGAGCATGAAAGCCATGAAAAGCCACATACTCATACTCATCGCGGAATAAGCGACATTTTTGAAATAATAGATGAGGCAGCTATGACTGAAAGAGCTAGGGCTACAGCAAAAAGAATTTTTGATATATTAGCGGAAGCTGAATCAAAGGCTCATGGAGTGCCTAAAGACCAGGTGCACTTTCACGAGGTTGGTGCGGTAGATTCAATTGTAGATGTAATTGCAATAGCAGTCTGCTTGGATAATTTGGATATAGATAAAGTAATTGTTCCAAAACTATATGAAGGCCAGGGCACCGTAAGATGTCAGCATGGAATACTACCGGTTCCCGTACCGGCCGTAACAAATATTGTTTCTCAACACAGAATAAAATTAGAAATTCTTAATATAATGGGTGAGCTAGTTACACCTACAGGGGCGGCAACAGTTGCAGCAATTAGAACTAGCGACCAATTACCTAAGGAGTTCATTATTGAGAAGGTAGGCATGGGTAGCGGAAAAAGAGATTATGGTCTGGCAGGTTTTTTAAGGGCTATGATAATTAGTGAAAAATAGCGAGAAACCTTGTATTTATAAGATTAAATACGATATTATGTAAGTATGATAATTTAGGGGAGGGTGTCATATTGGCAGAGTTTAATACAAATAATGTGGACTATTCATCGAGTGAAATTTTATCTATGCTGAAAGAATTGCCAGATGCGTGCTGTGTTTTGAGGTACTTACAGATCCGTTTGGTACAGTTAGGGATATGCAGTTTTTATTTGTTAATGAGAAATACGCATCATTAGTAGGTAAACCTTCTGCTGAATTGATAGGGTCCACATATTACAAGACAGTATCTAATCGAGACGAGGACTGGATTCGCCTTAGCTACCAGGCTGCTTTTATGCGACAATCAGTAATAAATCGCACCTTTAATACCCAGTTTAATAAATGGTTTGAATTTTGGGCAGTTCCAGTATACAAAAAAGGCTTTTGCGCATTTATTATTCATGATGTTACAGCTGAGAAGCGTAAAGAAGAGACAAGAGAAATTATTGAGAATTCAAATAATGTAATTATAGAATGTGCAAAGCTGCTTTCTACAAATGATTTAAAAAAAGGCTTAAGAGGGGTCTTGAAGCTATTAGGAACGGTGCTAAGAGCTGACAGGGTTTATATTGTAGAGGCAAAAAGAGGTCAAGCAGGTGAAATTTATGAGTGGATGGATAGTAAATGTGCCAGAGGACTTCCATCTAAAAAAGAGTTTGAGAGATTTGACTTTTTTACAATGTGGGATAAGCAGCTTAATGGTGGAAATCTTATCGTAATGGAGGATGTTGCATCAATAAGCAAAAAAAATAAAGAGGTGTACACTGAAATATTAGAGGGGAATATTTCACGCTATGCCATAGCAACACTAAATGATAAAAAAGATACCATAGGCTATCTCATTGTAGATAACTACTCCTTGAACCTGGATATCAACCTTAGAGAGGTTATGGTGTCTGTTGCAATCTTCATTTCTGAGGAATTGAGGAATTTCAATCTTGCCAAAGAGATGACTTATATGAGCACCCATGATGTGCTTACAGACTTAGGAAACAGACATTCCTTTAAAGCAACATTACACATGATAGAAGGAATGGATTTGTCTGTAGGTGTTTGCTTTATAGATATTAACGGATTAAAGAATGTAAATGATACCTTGGGGCATGAGGCAGGGGATCAGCTTATTATAGAGGTCGCAAATGCAGTAGGTTCCGTATTCAAAAGGAAATATTGTTACAGAATAGGTGGAGATGAATTTGTAGCTATAGTACCTCAAATTGACCGAGAATATTTTGAGGAATTAACAAATAAACTCAGAAAAAAGAGTAAAAAAATTCCAATGGCTGTAGGAGCAATATGGAAGGATAAATCTGATGATGTGGAAGAACTTGTTAATGCAGCTGATAGATTAATGTACGGCGATAAGGCTGAATACTATTCAAATCAAAAAGACAGAAGACACTAAGAAAAGTTATGGCGAAACAGAAAAAACAGATTGAATATAGGTATTATGAGATTCCAGATGGTCATTATGTAATGGCTCTCTTAGGGGATAGTTGGGTTAGAAGCTATGGTGCTGAGCAGGAGAATCTCTTACATTTTCATAACTACATGGAAATTGGATACTGCTATTGGGGCAATGGGAAATTAACCATAGAAGATTCAAATGTAAGCTATAAAGGTGGTCTAATTACCATTATCCCAGAAAATATACCCCATGAAACAAAAAGTGTCGAAAAAGGCATATGTAAATGGGAGTATCTATATATTGATATAAACAGTTTCATACGTAACGAGATGCAGTTTAAGCGAATGTTACCTGAGGAGGTAATAAAAAGGTTAAATAAACAAGGTTACGTAATTCAATGGAACCAAAATAAGGTTATATCCTCGATTATCAGAAATATAATGGAGGAATATCGGGAGAAGAAGCCTTATTACAAAGAGGCGGTAAAGGGCTATCTTAGAGCATTTGTGGTTGAATTATTGCGCTTAAACGAGGATATGAGTACATCTTTAACACTTGAGGAGAAGCGCTTAAATAGTTACATAGAAAAGAGCGTTAACTACATTTCAGAGCACTATTCTGAAGAAATTAAAATGTCAGATGTAGCTTTTGAATGTGGTTTGTCAGAAAGTCATTTTAGGAGAATTTTCGAAGAAAGCATGAGCATGAAGCCTCTTGACTATCTAAATATGATTCGAATAGATAAGGCATGTGAAATTATACAGAATAAAGATTATGCCATGGAAGAGGTTGGATTTAGAGTAGGCTACCAAACTCCATCCACCTTCAATAGAAATTTCAAAAAGCTTACAGGAAAAACTCCTTATCAGTGGAAAAAAGAAGAAAATCATTTAGGAATATCAAAGAAAAATTATAATATTAGTGCCAAAAAGGGTTGGTAAATGTAAACAAAAAAGTCCAATAATGGACTTTTTTTGTTTGCCAAGGAACAGCCTTTTAAAAGGCAAAATTCAATGACTGTTCTAGCCGAGTTTACTTCATAAACTCAACATAATTTCGTTAAAAAACAATTATTTAACAATCTTAAATAGTCGAATTTGCATATTTTTAGAGCAATTTTATAGACTAATAAAATTATAAAACTAGTATTATGACCATATGAGGGGCGTGTATTGGGATATTATTTGTGCATAGTGCACAAAGTAACGCCCGAAAATTTTACAATAAGGAGAATGTAGAATGAAGAGAAAGTTACTTTCACTCATGCTTGTCGGCACAATGGCTGCATCTATGGTAGCATGCGGAAGCAGCGCAGACACAGCAACAACAGACACAGCATCAGATGATGCTGCTGCAACAACAGAGGAAGCTGCACCAGCAGCAAATGTTCAGTCAGATGACGAGAACACACTTACAGTTTATGCTTGGGACGAGAATTTCAATATTCCAGCACTTCAGGCAGCTGAAAAGGATTATCAGGAAGTTAATCCAGATTTCCATCTTGAAATCATCACACAGTCACAGTCATCAGATGTAGAGAATGCTGTAACACTTGCAGCAGAAGCTGGTGATTATAGCACATTACCTGATATCGTGCTTTTCCAGGATCACTATTTCCAGCAGTACGTTACAAACTATCCAGATGCTTGGCAGGATGCAGATGATGCAGATTGCGATTGGTCAGGACTTGGAGCTGAGAAGCTTTCATACTCAACATTTGATGGTAAGCATTATGGATTCCCTGTAGATGCAGGAACAGCAATCTTTGCTTATAGAACAGACCTTCTTGAGGAGGCTGGTTACACAATCGATGATGTAACAGGTATTACTTGGGATGAGTTCGACAAGATTGGTAAGGATGTATACGCTGCAACAGGAAAGTATCTCCTTTGCATGGATGGTGACGGAAACGACTTATTCTACATGATGCTTCAGGAGGAAGGCGTTTCACAGTTCAAGGATGGAGAGCCATACTTCACAGAGAATGAAACACTTGTAAATGTATTCCATACACTTGTAACACTCGCTCAGGACAATGTCCTTTACCTTGCAAATGATTGGTCTGATTACACAGATCAGGCAATCCAGGGTGATATGGTAGCTGGTGTATTCAATGGTAACTGGATTATCCCAACAATGAAGCAGGTTTCTGAGAACTCAGGAAAGTGGGAAATCGTTCCAGCTCCAACACTTACAGGTAAGCCAGGATATGCTTCAAACGGTGGTTCTTCACTTTACATCACAGCTAACTGCTCAAAGACAGATCTTGCAAAGGACTTCTTATCATACACATTTGGTGGACGTTCAGCTGAAGATGGACAGTCAATCACATATGATGAAGCTCTTACAAACGGTGGTGTTATCGGAACATGTGCAGCAGCTGCAGAGTCTGATGTATACCAGCAGGGTGTTGATTTCTTCAACGGCCAGGCAATCTATGCTGATATCGTAGGCTACACACAGAACGTTCCAACAGTAGAGCAGTCTGATTATCACTATCAGGCAAGAACAGCTCTTGCAACAGCTCTTATCAATGTACTCCAGAATGGTTACACAGAGGAGCAAGCTCTTGAAGAAGCAGAGTCAAATCTAAGATTTGAAATGGGACTTTAATCCTAAAACATAATGTATGATTATGGGAAGTGGCTTGCCCACTTCCCATTTTTAAAAGAAAGGGTGGACATCGTGGAGAAGAAAAGAAAAGGGATGACACTTGCCAATAAGCAATTGGCAGCAGGCTGGTTGTTCCTTACACCAGCTACTATTCTCATTTTCATAATGAGTTTTTATCCAATTATACAAGCTTTTATTACATCATTTAAAACTGGAAAGGGCATCAACATAAAGTTTGCTGACCCACTAACATATAATTATTCTCGAATGTTACAGGATGTAATTTTCAAAACATCAATGAAAAATACATTCCTTTATTTAATAGTAGAGGTTCCAATTATGTTAATCTTTGCCATTTTGTTGGCACAGCTTCTTAACAATAAGGACCTCAAATTCAAGGGATTATTTAGAACATGTATCTTTTTGCCATGTGCTACATCTCTTGTATCATACTCATTAATTTTCAAGTCAATGTTTGCAACACAGGGTCTTATCAATTCGATTTTATTAAAGATAGGCATTATCAGCGAAAACATTAACTTCCTTGGCACAGCATCAACAGCAAGAGCAATTATTATAATCGCCCTTATTTGGAGATGGACAGGCTACAACATGGTATTCTATTTAGCTGGCCTACAAAATATTGAATATTCAGTATATGAGGCAGCAAAAATAGATGGAGCCAATGGTTGGAAGACATTTTGGTATATTACAGTGCCACTTCTAAAGCCAACAATCGTTATGACAGCAATCATGTCAATTAACGGTACATTACAGCTCTTTGATGAGTCAGTAAACTTGACAAGTGGTGGACCTGCAAACCAGACAATCACAATGTCACATTACATTTACAATCAGGCATTTGGTCAGGGTGTTGGTAACTTCGGTTATACCTCAGCTATGTCATTTGTAGTATTTATCATGGTTGCAATCCTGGCATTCATCAATTTGAAAGTAGGTGATACACGTGACTAAGAAAAAAAATAGATCAATGATTCAGCGTAGGCTAATCCCTACATACATTTTCTTAATTATTTGCTCATTCATATCAGTGTTCCCACTTTATTGGATGATTGCAGCAGCTACAAATACATCTCTTAATGTGGCAAGGGGTTCAATTGTTTTTGGCAATCAATTAATGGTTAACTTTGCAAACCTTAAGAACGCTGTACAGGGAACCTTGTGGAGTAGTATGGGAAATTCATTCCTCTACTCAATAGTACAAACGATATTTACACTTTTTGTGTGTTCTATAGCAGGCTATGGTTTTGAGCTTTACCATGATAAGGGAAAAGATAAATTATTTGGTATTTTGCTTCTTGCCATGATGGTTCCAGCAGTTGCAACAATGGTTCCTCTATATGGACTTGTATCAAAGGCTAAGTTACTTAATACAGTATGGGCTTTCATACTTCCTGGTATTTCAACACCATTTATGATTATGATGTTCAGGCAGAATTCCCGTAATTTCCCACCTGATATCATGGAAGCGGCTCGTATTGATGGACTTCCTGAATGGAAGATATTTTTCAAGATGTACGTGCCTATTCAGAAATCAATCTATGCAGCAGCTGCTGTTATTACATTTATGAACGCTTGGAATGCTTATATGTGGCCAAAGGTAGTTATGAGTGACAACCGCGCTCAGACAATGCCAATGTTTATTGCAAATATTTCAAGTGGTTACACAGTAGACTATGGTATGACAATGCTTGGCGTACTTTTCTGCTCACTTCCTACAATGATTGTATTCTTCGTTCTTCAGAAGCAGTTTGCAGAAGGTATTACAGGATCTGTTAAGTAATAATAATTTAAAAGGGCGGGCTGCTCCGCCCTTAATTTATGAAAAATAAGGTGAAAAATATGGCTGAATTCGATTATAAAATTGTTAGTGATCCGCGTATTTTTATGCAAAATAGATTAGACCCACACTCAGACCATGAATATTATGATAATGAAGCCTATGCGTATGGGGAAAAATCAAACTTCAAGTATACCTTGAATGGTACTTGGAAATTTGAATATGCCAAGACATATGAATGTTGTGATAAAGATTTCTACAGGGATGATAGAGATTGTAAAGCTTGGGATGATATTAAGGTTCCAGCCCATATACAGTTAGAAGGCTACGATAAAATAATGTATGTAAATACCCAATATCCTTGGGATGGGCATGAGGCATTGGAGCCAGGAGAGATTCCTACAAAGGAAAATCCTGTTGGAAACTATGTTAAATATTTTACAGTCCCTTCATTTATGAAAGATGGGCCTGTATACATATCCTTCCAGGGAGTGGAAAGCGGCTTTGCTTTGTGGCTCAATGGTGAATATGTGGGATATAGTGAAGATTCCTTTACACCTAGTGAGTTTGACCTGACACCTTTTATTAGGGAGGGTGAGAATAAGCTGGCAGTTCAGGTGTTTAAGTGGACATCTGGTAGCTGGTGTGAAGATCAGGATTTCTTTAGATTTTCAGGAATTTTTAGAGAGGTCTATTTGTATACAGTGCCAAAGACTCACATTAGAGATTTGCGAATTCAGACACTTCTTGATGATGAGTATAAGGATGCAACCCTTGTAATCGATATGGAGGTCATGGGAAGCGGCTTAGTTCATATGACCCTTTCAGATGATGATGCAGATATCCTTAATAAGCTTGCAGTAGAAGAAGGCATGAATCACATGGAGGTCCATGTGAGAGAGCCAAAGCTATGGAGTGCAGAAAAGCCATATCTGTTTGACTTACAGCTTAACGTTTTTTCTGAGACAGGCAGACTTGCTGAAGTTGTTAAAGAAAAGGTTGGCTTTAGACGCTTTGAGATGAAGGATGGCATGATGCACATCAATGGAAAGCGTATTGTGTTTAAGGGCGTAAACCGCCATGAATTTTCATCATCAACAGGACGTGCCCTTTCAGAAGAGGATATCCTAAAGGACATTATCACAATCAAGAAGAATAACATAAATGCAATAAGAACCAGTCATTATCCAAACCAGACATACTTCTATAGACTGTGTGATATTTTTGGATTATATGTAATCGATGAGACTAATTTGGAGACCCACGGTACTTGGCAGACGCCTATTCAGATTATGAAGCTGAAGGATGATTCCTATGCGGTGCCTGGTGATAGACCAGAGTTTACAGATAATGTAATTGACAGAGCTCACAATATGTTTGAGCGTGATAAGAATCATCCATGTATACTTATCTGGTCATTAGGAAATGAAAGCTACGGCGGCAGTAACCTAAGGAAAATGCAGGATAAATTCCATGAGTGGGACAGCACTAGACTTGTGCATTATGAGGGAGTATTCAACGATAGACGTGTGGATTTGTCGGATATGGAATCCACAATGTATGCACCAGTCAAGGCTATTAAAGAATGGCTAAAGGACCATAAGGATAAGCCTTATATCAACTGTGAATACATGCATGCCATGGGAAATAGCTGTGGCGCAATGAGCAAGTATACTGAGCTAGCATACGAGGAGCCATTGTTCCAGGGTGGATTTATCTGGGATTATATCGACCAGGCTATTACCATCAAGGACAATAGAGGTGTTGAATTTGAAGGCTACGGCGGTGATTTCGATGATAGACCAAACGACGGTAGTTTCTCAGGAGATGGTATTTGCTACAGTAAAAATAGAGAGCCTAGCCCAAAGATGCAGGAGGTAAAGAATGATTATCAAAACATCGTGATTACCTTTGTAGATGATAAGGCAATTATTGAAAATAGAAATCTCTTTACAGACACAAATGAATACACAGCACTTCTTACAATAGAGCGTCTAGGAGATTTGATAGCAGAGGAGGAGCTTACTATCGATTGCCCACCTCTTACTACCACAGAATATGCCCTAGAGCTTGATTTGCCAAAGGATGACGAGTATGTTGTTACACTTTCATTTGTATTAAAGGAAGATACTTTATGGGCAAGGGCAGGTCATGAAGTTGCATTTGGGCAGACAACAGTGGGTAAATTCACTTTTGAAAGAGGACCAAAGCAGAAGCTTACTGTAACCCAGGGCTTCCATAACCTTGGAGTAAGGGGTGATGATTTTGAAGTACTATTTGTAGGTGTTAAGGGACTTAGCTCTTACAAATATCATGGCAAGGAGCTTCTTAAGCGCTTTGTAATGCCAAACTTCTGGCGCCCAATGACAGAAAACGATTTGGCTAATCAACTGCCATTTAGAGCTGGTCAGTGGAAGCTTGCCAGCAAGTATCTAGCTACAAATCGCATGGATGATGGCATTAACGAGATTCCTTTAGTTGAGGCATCAGAAGACAGCGTAAAGGTGGTATATACATATCATCTGGCAACAAAGCCAGCTGGCAAATGTCAGGTTGAATATATAGTTCATGCTGATGGATTAGTAGATTGTACATTAAAGCTTCCTGCTTCCGCAGATATCGGGGAATTGCCTGAGCTTTCAATGGCTCTTACACTTGATAGCAGCCTAGAAAACCTTGAGTGGTACGGAAGAGGACCAGAGGAAACCTACAACGATAAATGCCATGCAAAGCTTGGTATATTTAGAAATAAAGTGGCTGATAATATGGCAAAATATCTGGTACCTCAGGAATGTGGAAACCATGAAGAGGTACGCTACGCAAAGCTTACAGATGAAAGAGGGGGTGGAGTATTGTTCTTAACTGAGTGTAATGGATTTTCAGCTCTGCCTTACACAGTACATGAAATAGACGAAGCAATGCACCCTACTGAGCTTCCACCAGTACATTTCACTCATGTAAGAATCGGCAAGCAAATGGGTGTTGCAGGAGATGATACATGGGGCTCTAAGACACATCCGGAATTCATGTTAGATAATAGCAAGGATATGGAGATTTCCTTTAGTTTTAGGGGTATTTAAGGCACTATTTATATGTTATAATAAATGTCGGCTACAGATTGTAGCCGACATTTTTTAGATATAAACATTAATGGCTAGAAGGAAAGATGAGGGTTAATTATGTTTGAAACAAATGACACATTCGTAGAAGAGGCAGTAAAGGTAATTGAGACAGCCCAGGATAAACAAAGAAAAATATGTGCTCTAGCAGTAACAATTTTATTATTAGGGGGTACTGTTAGCTTTTCGAGAGGGTTTTTGACAATTATTATGGCGATTTTGCTCATTATTATGGGTATACTTACGATAATCTTATATTCGAACAAAAACATTGAATATGAATATGACTACACAAATGGTAGCCTTGAGATTGCAAAGATTATTAACAATGAAAAGAGAAAAAAGGTTGTTAATATTGAATCAAACGAAGTAAAAATGGTTGCAGCAGTTGGCACAAATGAATCACTTAAATACGACCATGTTCAGCTTAAGACTTACGATTGCAGCGCCCATGATTCAGAGCAAAAAGATTACATTTTAGTGGCTCACAGCGAGGCAAAAGGCAACGATTTTAAAGTAATATTCACACCTTCCGACAAATTACTCAACGCAATGGCAAAATACAACAAACATGATATTTATTTAGGAGAATAACATGAACGTACAAGAATTAAAAACAATCTTTGAAGAAAAATTCGGCGAGGGTGGCGATATCCGCGCATATTTCGCACCAGGCCGAGTAAACCTTATCGGAGAGCACACCGACTACAACGGCGGCCATGTTTTCCCATGTGCACTTACAATTGGCACATACGCTGTAGCTAGAAAACGTGAGGACAGAGTTATCAAGCTGTACTCAGCCAACATTGAAAACGTAGGTGTTATCGAAAGCTCACTTGATGCCCTTACAAATAAGGACGAATATCACTGGGCAAACTATCCTCTTGGTGTAGTTTGGGCACTTATAGAGAAAGGCTCAGAAATTAAATCAGGATTTGAAATGGTAGTTTGGGGCAATATTCCCAACGGTTCAGGCCTTTCATCATCAGCATCTCTTGAGGTACTTACAGGCACTATGCTTAACGATATGTTTGGCCTAGACAAGACAATGATTGATTTGGCCCTTATCGGACAGTACTCAGAGAACAATTTCAATGGATGTAACTGTGGTATAATGGACCAATTTGCGGTAGCAATGGGACAAAAAGACCACGCCATTTTCCTTGACTGTGCAGATTTATCCTATAAATATGCCAGCGTAAAGCTTGAGGGAGCAAAGATTGTTATCACAAATTCTAAGGTAAAGCATTCACTTGTAGATAGTGCATATAACGATAGAAGAAACGAAAGCGCTCAGGCACTTGCTGATCTTCAGACAGTATGTGGAATCAGCACCCTTGGCGAGCTTACAGATGAAGAATTCGAAAAATATGGAAGCGCAATTAAGGATGAAGTTAACTACCGCAGAGCAAAGCATGCCGTTGCTGAGAACCAGCGCACAATCAAGGCTGTGGATGCACTTAATGCTAACGATATCGAAACATTTGGAAAGCTTATGAATGCTAGCCACATTTCACTTCGTGATGATTATGAAGTATCTTGCGAAGAGGTCGATTTCCTTGTTGAGACAGAGTGGTCAGTACCTGGCGTTATTGGAGCCCGTATCACAGGCGGTGGCTTCGGCGGCTGCACAGTAGCAATCGTAAAGGACGAGGCAGTTGAGAACTTCAAAGAAACAGTAGGCAAAGCCTACAAAGAAAAATATAACTTAGATGCTGAGTTTTATGTTGTAGATATAGGCGACGGCGCAAAAAGAATACAGTAGGAGATGTTTTATTAATAGTTGGCGTTGTTAAATTAATTAAACACATTAAATAAGAAATAGAAGCTTCGGCTTCTATTTTTTTTGCTTTGAAAAATTTTTTTTAAAATTTTAAAACCTACCCCAAACCTTATTTGTAATAGAAGTAGAAACAGAAAAAACAAAAAAGAATTTTATAAAGAAAGGAAGCTTAAAATGCACAGATGCGAAAAGTGGAGCGAAAAGTGGTGCAAACCCTTGAAAATACTGGGTTTGTTAGGGGTTGACATGGGAGGGTGAAATGGGTTTATAATGGATACAATATTCGGAAATTATTATGCATAAACCCGGGTTGAGCAAAAATGAGAAAAAAAATAATTATTTAATGTTTTAAGGAGAAATAAAAGATGATGGCCCTTGTGCAGAGCCTGGGAACGCAGATAGAATTGATGAATTAATATATCAATATTTCAGGTACAAAGAGAATGAATGGAACAATAGGTTTTTAATAGAAAGGAATTGAGTATGAAAAATTTTGTAAAAAGAATGATGATGATTGCCATAGTAGGAACATTGCTAGTAGGCTATAGCACAAGCGCTAAGGCAGCCAATATCGGCTATGCCAATGTAACTACGGAGACTCTAAATGCAGCTAATCTAGCTCACTCGTATTATGGCAATAAACTTCCACAGGATGCAGTAACACTTGCAGAATTAAATGCAAAATACTATGCAGATGCGATTATGGCCGAGCCTACATTACAGACAGACCTTGATAGAGTAAACATGGCAGCATACATAGTAAGTCTCCATTGTGCAGAGTCACAGTATGGTTCAGATGATTTAAAGGCATACAAGTCGCCAGCTGGTCCATTCGTTTACGGTGTATACACATGCGCAGGCTCCACAAGAGCCCTTGGCAGAATCCTTGATTACATGGGCTACAATTGGTACCACGTAAATGAAAATGAAAACAAGCACCAGTGGTGTGTAGTTGAAATGGACGGACAAATCGGCTTTGCCGATGGAATGGGCGGCTTTGCAGGCTATGGAGAGATGGTAAATGGAATGACACTTCCAGACGGACAGGTCATAATGTTTGCAGAGTAAAGGAGTTGTGAAATATGAAGAAGTTTTTTAAAAAGTTAGCAGTTTCAATGATGGCATTTTCAATGATAGTACCTGCGTATACAATAACTGCACATGCTGAAATCGTTGAATACCTAGATTATTACAAGCCTCAGGATCTAAGAACGGGATGGTATTTGTTCGAGCATTATGATACAGATTGGGAGGCAACAGTACATCCATATATAGACAACTTGAATAGAGCCAGAAGTGAGGCAATACAAAAAGTAGAGGCTAATGCATTAATGGCAGAAGCAGATAAAACTGGTTACCCATTTGTAAAAATTCCTGCAAAAGATTTTTTGTGCAACTATCAGTGTTTTGGTTGGTCTCAATACTTGGATAATAATGGTCAAGATTTTGATGCTGAGACATATGCAGCCATGTACCCAGAGGTTAAAGAACAGTATGGAAATAAGTTCACAGATTTATGGAATCACTACAAGACAATCGGAGTTTATGAAGGAAGAGTAGCCCATACAAATGGAGCAATGATAAGTGGATATGATGCAATAATGGCATTGTACGAAGTATGGACTCCAGAAATGTCCGATAGAGAGAAGGTTGTATTTGTAGATAATTATCTTCGAACACAAATGTTTCCTATAGAGCAACAAACTGATGCAACTATTTTAGATGAATCTGGTAGAGATGCAACAGGCCAACAACCATGTTATGCAGCAAATTATGCTGATGAATTTTGTGAGGTTATGCGTCAGCTTGGAATTCCATGCTTTGTGGAGAATAGCTACGAAATAACAGACCCACAAGATGATATATGGGATTCTGATTGGAATCAGGTATACGTAGATGGTCAGTGGTATGTCGTAGACACATATATGAATGATTTTACAAATTCAGACCAGTATCTATTGATAGATAGACATCCACTTGCTTATCCAGATTATTGGGCTGAAAAGAATATTCA
>SVES01000077.1 GCA_015057305.1 Pseudobutyrivibrio ruminis
ATGACTTCTTGCTAAGACAAGAGCTATTAAAATTTAGTTACAGGAGATATGTTTTAATGGAACGCAAAAACGCATGGAGTAAATATACTTCGGAAAAAGATAAGAAGAAGGTAATGGCATTTGCCGAGGATTACAGACAGTTTTTATCAGCATGTAAGACTGAAAGAGAATGTGTAAGCTATTTTGTTGAAAAGGCTGAAAAGGCAGGCTATATCAATTTAGAGGATGCCATTTCAAAGGGACAAAAGCTAAAGCCAGGAGATAAGGTATATGCAGCAAATAAAGGAAAGATGCTTGCTGTATTTAATATCGGAAAAGAGCCAATTGAAAAAGGACTCAATATCCTTGGGGCGCACATTGATAGCCCTAGAATGGATTTAAAGCAAAATCCTTTATACGAGGATTCTGATATTGCCCTATTTGATACTCATTATTACGGTGGAATCAAAAAGTATCAGTGGGTTACTATTCCACTTGCACTTCACGGTGTAATCGTAAAAAAGGATGGAGAGATTGTTAATGTAAATGTAGGAGAAGATCCTGCAGACCCAGTATTTGGTATTTCAGATTTACTTATTCATCTTGCAGCAGACCAGATGGACAAAAAAGGTTCAAAGGTTGTAGAGGGTGAAGATTTAAATGTAATTGTTGGCAGTATCCCAGGTTTTGACAAAGAGGGCAAAAAGGAAAAGGATGCTGTAAAGAGCAATGTTTTAAAGCTTATCAAGGAAAAATATGACCTTGAGGAAGAAGATTTTATATCAGCAGAAATCGAAGTTGTGCCAGCAGGTCCAGCTCGCGATTTTGGCTTTGATCGTTCAATGATTTTAGGTTATGGTCATGATGACAGAGTTTGTGCATATCCTTCATTTATGGCGCTTATTAATGCCAAGAAGACATTAGATAAAACAGCATGTGCACTTCTTGTTGATAAGGAGGAGATTGGTTCTGTTGGAGCAACAGGTATGCAATCTAAATTCTTTGAAAATACTTTAGCTGAAATTTACAATTTAGTGGGAGAATATTCAGAACTTAATTTACGTCGTGCTCTTTCAAATAGTAAGGTACTTTCTTCTGATGTATCTGCAGCACTTGATCCAAACTATGCATCAGCATTTGAAAAGAACAATTCTGCATATTTGGGTCGCGGTTTAGTATTTAACAAATATACAGGTGCAAGAGGAAAGAGCGGCTCAAATGATGCATCTGCAGAATATGTTGGCGAAATCAGAGCAATGATGGATAAGGACAATGTTTTCTGGCAGACAGCTGAGCTTGGTAAGGTAGACCAGGGTGGCGGCGGAACAATCGCTTATATTATGGGTAACTATAATATGCAGGTTATTGATTCTGGCGTAGCAGTGCTTTCTATGCATGCTCCATGTGAGATTATCTCAAAGGTAGATTTGTACGAAGCATTATTAGGATACGAGGCGTTTATTAAGTATGCTTAATGATAAATATCAAAAGCTTGCAGAGGCTTTAAAGGAGCAATATAAGGACGCATTGATTCTTACAGAAGAACCAATGAAAAATCACACAACCTTTAGAATAGGCGGGCCGGCAGATATTTATATTGAGCCAGCTTATTCATCAATTATACCTTTGATTCAGTACCTAAAGGCCAGTGATGTTCCATTTATGGTAATTGGAAATGGAAGTAATCTTTTGGTATCTGATGAGGGTATTGAGGGTGTTGTGATTTCCCTTGGCAAAAAAACAAGCACTATTACTATTAGTGGGGATACCATGGTAGTGGAAGCTGGGGCTATGTTAGCATCGGTTGCGAATGCAGCAGCAGATGCTGGCCTCACAGGGCTTGAGTTTGCATCAGGTATTCCAGGCTCAATGGGCGGCGCAGTATTTATGAATGCTGGTGCCTACGGAGGAGAGATTAAGGATATATTAGAATCAGTCATGATTCTTACGACTGATATGGAAAAGAAAGTGTTGATGCCAGAGGATTTAAGTCTTTCGTATCGTCATTCATCTCTAATGGAGGAAGGCGGATATGTTCTTTCGGCCACTTTAAAACTAAGCCGTGGCAATAAGGACGAAATCAAAGCCAAAATCGATGATATTAGAAGGCAGAGAATAGAAAAGCAGCCACTTAATTTTCCAAGTGCAGGTTCTACCTTTAAGCGCCCTACAGGATATTTTGCAGGTAAGCTTATAGATGACGCAGGGCTTAGAGGTTATACAGTAGGGGGCGCCCAGGTGTCCGAAAAACACTGTGGTTTTGTAATCAACAAAGGTGGTGCTACTGCGGCAGATGTGTTACAGCTAATGAAGGATGTTGATGAAAAGGTATACAATGAATTCGGAGTTCATTTAACTCCAGAGGTTCGTATTGTAGGGAGGGACTTCAGTTGAAGCTATTAATTCTCACAGGAATGTCTGGCTCGGGAAAAAGCACAGCTTTTAAAATGCTTGAGGATATGGGCTATTATTGCGTTGATAATTTGCCAATACAGTTGCTCAAGAGCGTTGTGGAGTTGGCAGAAAACGGTGCATTCGATCAAAAAATTGTAGTTGGCATAGATGTGCGTAATGGCAGGTCCATGAAGCTTTTGCCAGATATTTTGCAGGAATTAGATAATGATAACAAGCAGTTTTCCATTCTCTATCTTGATGCTGAGGACGAGGTATTAATAAAAAGATACAAGGAGACCCGTAGAAATCATCCATTATCTGGGCGAGAAAGAATTGCAGCAGGAATAGAAAAGGAGCGAAAGGATATAGGCTTCCTCAGAGAAGAGGCTGATTATGTAATAGACACAACTCACCTTCTCACCAGAGAGCTAAAAGAGGAATTGGAAAAAATCTTTGTTGATGACGCTGATTATAAGAGTTTGTTTGTCACAATAATTTCCTTTGGATTTAAATATGGAATTCCAGAGGATGCGGATTTAGTGTTTGACGTAAGATTTTTACCAAATCCATATTACGATACTGAGCTTAGGCCTTTTACAGGCAACGATAAGCCGATAAAGGATTTTGTTTTAAAATATGATGAAGCTAAGACATTTCTTAGTAAAACAACCGATTTAATAAAGTTCCTTATTCCTAATTACATTAAGGAAGGGAAGAACCAATTGGTTATTGCAGTTGGATGCACAGGCGGAAAACACAGAAGTGTTTGCCTTGCCGACGAAATATTTAATGCATTAAATAATGACGAGTCCTATGGACTTAAAATAGAGCATCGAGATATAGGAAAAGATGCTTTGCGAGGAAAGTAATTGTCGTTTTCAAAGGATGTAAAAGAAGAGCTTTTTGCCATAATCCCTAAGAGCAGACATTGCATGGTTGCTGAGCTTGCAGGGATTTTTCTTGTGGACGGAATCAATAATTTGAAATATGATTCTAACGACCGATTAAGCAGAAAGGTCTTTACTTTATTAGATAAAACACTTAATATAGGAAAAGATGTCACCGCACTATCAATAGACATTTGTACTGAAATAGAAAAGATGATTAAGCTATCTAAGGATGGTCTTAGTATAGATGATTTAGTTTTGCAGCAGCCATGCTGTAAGCGAGCATTTATCAGAGGCACATTTTTGGCAGCTGGTTCTGTATCAGACCCAAACAAGGGCTATCATTTTGAAATAGTCTGCCACAATAAAAAGCAGGCAGATCAAATTGAGCGGGTCATGAATAGCTTTGACGTTGAGGCAAAGCAAATCAGTAGAAATGGAAAATATGTGACTTACCTTAAAGAGGGAGCTCAGGTTGTAGAAATTCTGAGAGTTATGGAAGCTTCTCATTCAGTTATGGAGCTTGAAAATATCCGAGTTGTTAAGGAAGTGCGAGGCACAATCAATCGAAAGGTTAACTGTGAAACGGCTAATATAGGCAAGACAGTTAGCACGGCAGTTAGACAGATTGAAGATATCAACCTAATAGACCAGCATATAGGCTTGGAAAATCTTTCTGAGCAGCTGCAAGAAATAGCTAAGGTTAGATTGGAATATCCGGATACACCCCTTGGTGCATTGGGACAGTATTTGGATCCACCTATAGGAAAGTCTGGAGTTAACCACAGGTTGAAAAAACTGGCCAAAATAGCAGATGATTTAAGATAGGCCAGAAAGAGGTTTTTTAAGTTTCAGGAGGACGTCATGCAAAAAGAAGTTACTATTCAGATGTCAAATTCAATGGAGGCAACACCAATTGCACATTTAGTGCAGTTAGCCAATCAGTTCGCAAGCTCTATCTATTTTGAAATGGATGAGAAAAAGGTAAACGCAAAGAGCATTATGGGAATGATGAGTTTGGTATTATCTTCTGGCTCAACAGTTGTTATAGATGCTGTAGGTGATGATGAAGAAAAGGCAGTAGCTGAGCTTTCTGATTTTCTTACAAAATAAATTAGATGAGGGATATATGTCAAAGAGATTATTATTTATTATTAACCCACGTTCAGGAAAGGGACAAATAAAGGAACATCTTGCTGACATCCTAGACATTATGATAAAAGCAGGCTACCTTGTGAGTGTGCATATTACACAAGCAGGTGGCGATGCGACAAAGCAGACAATTGAACAGGCAAAGAATTTTGATAGAATCGTTTGTTCTGGTGGCGATGGCACATTAGACGAGGTTGTTACAGGAATGATGAAGCTTCCTAGACAGGAGCGAAAGCCTATAGGCTATATTCCAGCAGGCTCTACAAATGATTTTGGAAATTCTCTTGGCATAGATAAAAATATGGTGAATGCAGCGCATATTAGTGTATCTGAAAGTTTATTTCCATGCGATATAGGATGCTTTAATTCAGATTCATTTGTTTATGTGGCTGCATTTGGTATTTTTACAGAAGTTTCCTATGCTACGCCACAGGATTTAAAAAATGTGTTAGGACATGCAGCATATATTATTGAGGGAGCGAAGCAGCTTAGAGATATTCCTTCCTTTAGGATGCAGGTTGAATACGAAGGAAATGTGGTATACGACGAGTTTATATACGGTATGATTACCAACTCCAAATCAGTAGGAGGTTTCCAGGGAATTATCCGAGGGGATATAGGGCTAAACGACGGAGTGTTTGAGGTAACCTTAATAAAAATGCCAAGAAATCCTATCGAATTAAATGAAATTCTTGGATTTATGACAGGTATTCTGCCTGATTCGGATATGGTCTATTCTTTCCAGACTAGCGAGATAAAGCTTACCTGCAGTGAGGATGTGCCTTGGACATTAGATGGAGAATATGGCGGAAATCATCAAGTAGTAAACATAATTGATGAAAAAAGCGCAATAGAAATAGCGATTGAGAAATAGCTATTGAATCGAAAATGACCTTATGTTAAAATTTGCGATAGATGGGGTTTGATAACCCAAAAACGTATATATGGAGGAATAAATATGTTAGTTTCTGCAAAAGAAATGCTTGATAAGGCAAAAGCAGGCCACTATGCAGTAGGCCAGTTTAACATCAACAATCTTGAGTGGACAAAAGCCATTCTTCTTACAGCTCAGGAGCTTAATTCTCCTGTAATCCTTGGTGTATCTGAGGGTGCTGGTAAGTACATGACAGGCTTTGGTACAGTTGCAGCTATGGTTCGTGCAATGGATGAGGAGCTTGGAATCACAGTTCCTGTAGCACTTCACCTTGATCACGGTACATACGAAGGATGCTACAAGTGCATTAAGGCAGGCTTCACTTCAATCATGTTTGATGGTTCACACTATCCATTTGAGGAGAATCTTGCAAAGTCTACAGAGCTTGTTAATGTTGCTCATGGACTTGGCCTTTCTATCGAGTGCGAAGTTGGTTCAATCGGTGGTGAGGAAGACGGTGTCGTTGGTATGGGCGAGTGCGCTGATCCTAACGAGTGCAAGATTATCGCTGACCTTGGCGTAGATATGCTTGCAGCTGGTATCGGTAACATCCACGGCAAGTATCCAGAGAACTGGGCAGGTCTTCAGTTTGATGTTCTTGATGCAATTCAGCAGAAGACAGGTGCTATGCCACTTGTACTTCACGGTGGTACAGGTATCCCAGCTGACATGATTAAGAAGGCTATCGAGCTTGGCGTTTCAAAGATTAATGTTAATACAGAGTGCCAGCTTTCATTTGCTGATGCTACACGTAAGTACATTGAAGCAGGTAAGGATCTTGAAGGTAAGGGATTTGACCCTCGTAAGCTTCTTGCTCCTGGTACAGATGCTATCAAGGCTACAGTTAAAGAAAAGATGGAACTTTTTGGTTCAGTTGGAAAGGCCTAAACCGACTTGTCGGTTTAGCTTTTAGTTGAACTATTGAAAGACAATCGGTGGGGAATCTTACTGGTTGTCTTTCTTTATATATGTTATGGGAAAGGATACTTTAATACATGGAAGAATATTTTAATGTGGCAGACATCTTCGGAGAGAACGTTTTTAATGACACTGTTATGCAGGAACGCTTACCAAAGAAGACATATCAAAAGCTTAAGCAGACAATACTTGCGGGAGAAGAGTTAGATATTGAGACTGCTGATGTTATAGCACATGAGATGAAGGAATGGGCCATCGAAAAGGGTGCAACCCATTATACTCACTGGTTCCAGCCACTTACAGGAATTACAGCTGAAAAGCATGATTCGTTTATTTCTGCTCCTTTGCCTAGCGGAAAGGTTCTTATGAGCTTTTCAGGTAAGGAATTAATAAAGGGCGAGCCAGATGCATCTTCATTCCCATCAGGCGGATTGAGAGCCACATTTGAGGCTAGAGGATATACAGCTTGGGATCCAACATCTCCAGCATTCGTTCGACAGGATGCAGCTGGTGCAACACTTTGTATACCAACAGCCTTCTGCTCATACACAGGAGAGGCATTAGACCAAAAGACACCTTTGCTTCGTTCTATGGAGGTGCTTTCTGAGCAGGCCATTAGATTGCTCAGATTATTTGGAAATACTTCTTCAAAGAGAGTTACTCCATCAGTTGGTGCCGAGCAGGAATATTTTTTGATTGATAGAGAAATGTATCTCGCTAGAAAAGATTTAATGTACACAGGACGTACATTATTCGGCGCTATGCCACCAAAGGGTCAGGAAATGGATGACCACTACTTTGGTGCTATTCCAGAGCGTATAGCAGCATATATGCGTGATGTAAACATAGAGCTCTGGAAGCTTGGCGTATCATCAAAGACACAGCACAACGAGGTTGCCCCTGCACAGCATGAGCTTGCTCCAATCTATGCACAGTGCAATGTTGCTGTTGACCACAACCAGATTATTATGGAAACACTTAGAAAGGTTGCCAACCGTCATGGCTTACAGTGTCTTCTTCATGAGAAGCCATTTGCCGGCGTAAATGGCTCTGGTAAGCATGACAACTGGTCACTTGTAACAGATGATGGCATCAATCTCTTTGAGCCTGGCAAATCACCACATGAGAACATTCAGTTCTTGCTTGTTCTTTGCCTTGTGCTAAAGGCTGTAGACAGACACGCTGACCTTCTTAGAGAGTCAGCTTCAGATGTAGGAAACGACCAGAGATTAGGCGGCAATGAAGCACCACCAGCAATCATCTCTGTTTATCTTGGAGAGCAGCTGCAGGATGTATTAACACAGCTTATTTCCACTGGTACAGCTACAAAGTCTAAAAAGGGCGAAAAGCTTGCTACAGGTGTTAAAACTCTTCCAGATTTTAGAAAAGATGCTACAGATAGAAACCGTACATCCCCATTTGCATTCACAGGTAATAAATTTGAGTTTAGAATGGTTGGCTCACAGGATTCTGTCGGCGAGCCAAATGTTGTACTTAATACAATCATGGCAGAGGCCCTTTGTGAGGCTTGTGATGAGCTTGAAAAGGCAGAGGATTTCGATATTGCAGTGCATGATATGATTAAGAAGCTTGCTACTGATCATCAGCGCATTGTATTCAACGGAAATGGATATGGTGATGAATGGATCGAAGAGGCTAAAAAGCGTGGATTGCCAAGCATCAATTCCTTTGTTGAAGCTATTCCAGCTCTTACAACAGATGCTACTGTATCAATGTTCGAAAAATTTGGGGTATTCTCAAAGGTAGAGCTTGAATCTCGTGCAGAGATTGAGTACGAGCAGTATATCAAGTCTATCAACATTGAAGCTAAGACAATGATTGATATGGCTTCTAAGCAGATTATCCCAGCTGTAATCAGCTATGCAACAGAGCTTGGTCTTTCTATAGGCACTATCACTGACGCATGCCCTGAGGCCGATGTAAGCACACAGAAGGAGCTTTTGATTAAGGTATCTAACTATCTTAAGGAAACAAAGGAAGCTCTCGTAAACCTTAGAGAAACAAATGACAAGGCATACACAATGAAAGTATCTAGCTGCGAAAAAGCCAACTACTATCACGACGAAGTAGTTAAGGCTATGGATGCTCTCCGAGCTCCAGTAGATGCACTTGAAATGATTGTAGACAAAGATTCTTGGCCAATGCCAAGCTACGGCGATATGATTTTTGAAGTTTAATAAAGGGCTTCTCTCAGCTGTATATTTGCATATAAAGTCTTCTCCATTTTGGAGAGGACTTTTTTGTGTTCAAAAAAAATAAAACAGAGCTTGCTATATTTATTACATCAAATGAATCAAGCCATATTGCTACGGCATTTGTGGAGTGCTGCCACTAGTTTGAGAACTTGCTGTAATTCTCGAGATTTTGTTTTAGAGAAGCAATTCTTTTTTCGGCAAGAAATTTAGGCTCTAGAATTACTGCCTTACTACCATAAGTTCGAAT
>SVES01000078.1 GCA_015057305.1 Pseudobutyrivibrio ruminis
ACAAATATGGAAAACAAATATTTTAATAGATACCAAAGTCTATGCAAAAATGCATCCCCTTTGAAGGGGATGCATTTTTTTAATATTCGCCGTTTTTATATTTTGTAATAAGCTTTTCGATACGTCCATAAGGATTAAGAAGCTCTGAAATTGAACACTCGTGATTGAGAGTATCAATAATATAAGCAATGTATTTTGACATATCACATTTGATGAAGTAATCTCTGTTAAGTATATCGTCTGGAAGATAAGTAAGATTAGTGCAAACAACCTTGTAGATAATGCCCTCAGAAACAGCCTTATCAAATTTTTCCATACCACTGGTGAAAAGACCAAATGTAGCTACTACAAAGATACGATTAGCATTACGCTTCTTTAATTCTGTAGCAACATCTATCATTGATTCACCAGATGAAATCATGTCGTCTACAATAATAACATCTTTACCAGAAACATCATTTCCAAGGAATTCGTGAGCAACGATAGGGTTGCGACCGTCTACGATACGGCTGTAGTCACGACGCTTGTAAAACATACCAACATTAACACCAAGAACTGATGCCATATAAACAGCTCTCTTTGTACCACCCTCGTCAGGTGAGATAATCATCAAATGATCATTGTCTAGTTTAAGGTCCTTGCAGTTCTTAAGGATTCCCTTAAGGAACTGATATGTAGGAGATACTGTTTCAAAGCTGTTAAGTGGAATAGCATTCTGAACACGTGGATCATGTGCATCAAAAGTGATGATATTATCAACACCCATAGCAACAAGCTCCTGTAGTGCCATAGCACAATCCAAAGATTCACGAGCACTTCTGCGGTGCTGTCTACCCTCATAAAGGAATGGGATAATAACGGTAATACGTTTTGCTTTACCCATTGCAGCAGCAATAATACGCTTAAGGTCGCAGAATATATCGTCTGGACTCATGTGGTTCTCATGACCACAAACTGTGTAAGTAAGGCTATAATTAGTAACATCAACTAAGATATATAAATCAAGACCTCTTACAGACTGATTGATGATACCTTTTGCTTCTCCAGAACCGAAACGAGGACAATCAGCACTAACGATGTAAGAATCACTGCGATAACCAGCTAATGTAATAATAGACTGATCGCTCTTTCTTTCCTGTCGCCACTGAAGTAAATATTCGTTGACTCTGTCTCCGATTGCAGTGCAGCCCTTGTGAGGTATAATACCTAGCTCTGCCATAGGTGGGGTGTTTTCCAACACGATTTCATTGTTTGGCATGTCTTACTCCTTGATATTAAATTAATTATTTGATATTACTTTTTTAATGCGAATATCATTTCCTATAAGCTTGATTGCCTCATAGTTTGAAAATACTCGCGAAGTAATACGTTCGCTGTAGGTGTCTCTCAATTCTTCAAGAGAGAGATTTGTGGAAATAATAGTTGATTTGTTACGTAGCAATCGCTCGTTTAAACATTGAAATAGGCGAGCTGTAGTGAATGAATTCTGAAATTCTGTGCCTAAATCATCAATGATGAGCAAATCGCAGTCGAAAATATGATCATGAATATCTGCCATATTGGCATTTTTCTTAAAAGTCTGTTCTTCAAAAACTCTAAAGAGTTCGCTAGCAGTAAAATAAATAACTGATATGCCCTTATCCAATAATGCCTTGGCAACACAGTTTGACAAGAAGGTTTTACCACAACCTGTCCGTCCTAGCAACAAGAGATTACCACCTTTTTCTCTAAAATTCTGCACAAAGTTTTGGCATCTTTCTAGGGCTATTTTAGCATTAGCCCGGGCTGAAAGACTAGAAGATGGGTCATAATAGTCCTCATCATAAACATTTAAATCAAAATAATCGAAGTTTTCTTTGGATAAAATATTACTGATATTAGATTGCTTGTAGACAATATTGATAGCTGCCTGGGTGAAGCAATGGCAGCGCTTTCCATTTATATAACCTGTATCCTTACAATCAGGACAATCATAAGGAGGCTCAAGATAATCCTCTGGAAAACCAGCGGATTTAATTAGCTCTACGCGACGTTTTCTTAAGCCCTCAAGCTTTTCCTTGGATTCTGCTGAAGCTGTTGCAATATCCTTGCCATTAAAAATAGCTGTAATTGACGAGACAGAAATATTAGAAACTTCTTCATCAAGCTGTGATAATACAGGAACAGCAGAATACAATTCCTTTGTACGATATGAAACAATCTGGTTATTTCTAGCCTGCTTGTGGTTGTATTCGCGCATAAGAGCATCGTATTGCTCGTTGGATAGAGCCATGATTATTCCCCCTTTTATTAGTTTCCGAGTAGTTTTTTCTCTAAAGCTTCAAAATCATAACCCTGACGTTGGTCAAAATTAAGAAACTTATTGTTAGATTTAGCTCTAGCCGCTGTGTTAGAGCTTTCGTTAACCTTTTTAATTCTAGATGCAGAGGTAAGCTTTGCAACAGAAGCTTTTGTAAATTCTTTATCTAGAATAGCAACATCCTCTAAAGTCTTAACGGATGATTTGTTCCAACTGGTTAGGATCGAATCAGCATACTTAAAACTAGGCTTGTTGGTGGAAGCAATTGTACGCTCGCATGCCTCACATATAATATCCAGGCTAAACCCAAAGGTATTAACCCATTTGTCTATAAAATTAAGTTCTGATTCAACTAAATCTCTGTTTCCTATACCTAAAGCCTTTTTAATGGAATAAATTGTATTAGTGTGAGCGCTGGAAGATTTTCTGGCGTCCTCAACGGTGGTGATGCCATCCTCGGCCCAATTTCTTGCTACAGTATCCATGTAGTGGAAGCTGCTATGTCCATTATCAATACAGGTCTCAATCAGGTATTGAATTAAATCTACAGTCATATGGAGACTGTCGTACCAGAATAAGAGTGTATTTGTGTCTGAGTTGGACAATGGTCTGCCCAGGTAAGTTTGTGTGGCAAATAATAAATCTGAAACAGCATCCTCCTCGCAGAAAGCATCTAACTCGTCTGGGCTATAGCTTGGTCTATAGGAAGCAGGTTTATCTGAAACTGCAGGAGCCCCGTGCATAGTAGCAACATTAGGGCTAGCAGCATAGTTTACTGATGTGAACGAACTGTTTCCATTCACATCCTGTAGACAGATTCCAGAAAGCTCATGAGCCTCAGAGTATTCAAGATGTAGCAAGCCTACTTTCTCCCAATAAGTAAAAGCTCGCATAATATCCTTTTCTGTGTGGTCTAAACAGTCCGCCAACTGCGAGATGGAAAAATCATAATCCTCTCGATTTAGACAACGCAGTAGATACAAGTAAATCTTAACATACTCTCCGTTGGCATCTTTCATGTAATCATCAATAAAAGTATTAGAAATGCAAGTATAACCAGTATTATTGCTGGTATGTAGCATGATGTCAGCCATTTTTATTATCCTCTCCCTCAAAAGTAAAAAAATTATATCAAAGTCATTTCAAAAAGAAAAGGGCATTAGACCGACAAAGCCTTGTAAATAAAGGGTTTGCGGCTGTTGTGGATAATGTGGATAACTATTAACAAGGCTTGAAATTATTGCAATAAAAAATCCACATTTTTGAAGTGGAGAATCCCCCCATAAAATGTGGATAATGTGGATAACTATTTTTTAAGTAGATGTTCGCCTACTAAATAAACATCTCCAGCGCCCATAGTTATCAACAGGTCATTGTTTAAAAGATTTTTTTCTAAAAATTTTTCACATGCTTCAAAGGAACCAAGATAATGAGCCTCTGTACCTAGCTTTTCAAGCCTATCACAAATATCCTTGGAGCTTACACCATAAATGTCAGGCTCTCTGGCAGGATATATATCTGGCATGATGACAATATCAGCTGAACTCAAAGCCTCGGCAAAATCATCGAGGAAGCTGAGAGTACGTGTGTATGTGTGAGACTGGAAGCAAACAATAAGTCTGCTATGTGGGTAATTAGCAGCAGCCGCAAGACTTGCCTTGATTTCAGTTGGATGATGGGCGTAATCATCAATAACTGTAGCCCCGTTAAAAGTACCCTTGTATTCAAAGCGTCTGTGAGCACCGCCAAATTTAGCCAAGCCAGAAAGTATATTCTCATAGGAAACACCCATTTCTATAGAAAGAGCAATGGCTGCAAGGGCATTGGAAACATTATGTACACCAGGAACATTTAAAGTTACCCTATCTAAGCTCCTTCCATTGAAAACAGGGATGAAGCTAGCGCAGCCCTTTTCATTATAAGTAATATCACTAGGATATATATCAGCATCATTCTTAAGGGAATATGTGATTACTTGACATTTAAGGCCTTCGGTAAAGTAGTCTACATCATCGATTTCCTTATTGATGATAAGAATTCCGTCGTCAGATGTATTTCCAGCAAATTTTTTGAAGGATGCCCTGACGTTTTCGAGATTTTTAAAGAAATCCAGGTGGTCAGCTTCTACATTCAAAATAAGGTTGTATTTTGGATAGAATGAATGGTAGCTGTTTGTATATTCGCAAGCCTCTGTGATGAACACATCACTGTCTCCTACATGGACATTGCTGTGGATTGCGTCAAGGATTCCACCAACGGAGATAGTTGGGTCATCTGCAGTTTCTAAAAGAATCTGGCTAATCATAGAGGTTGTGGTGGTCTTGCCGTGAGTTCCAGCAACAGCTATTGACCTAGAGTAGTTTTCCATGATTTCACCGAGAAGCTCAGCCCTTGTAAGCATTGGCTTTAAAGAGGCCTTTGCAGCAACAAATTCCGGGTTATCCTCATGAATGGCAGCCGTGTAGACAATAAGGTCGATATCCTCAGTGATATTTTCAGCCGCCTGTGGATAATTAATCTTAGCCCCCAAAGCAGAAAGATGCTCTGTTAAATCTGAGGAAGCTCTATCGGAGCCTGAAATAGTAAAACCGGCACCAAGGAGGATTTCTGCAAGACCAGACATGCTGATACCTCCGATGCCTATGAAATGTACGTGTATCTTGTTGTTAAAGTCGATTTTATACATAACTCATTCCTTCTTAAATTAATATAAGTTTCGCAAACATTACTGTAACCCCAAAAGGAAATTGTTTCAAGTTGTATATAAGATATTGTGTAAATTGACCTTATATTGTTAACAACTTAACGATGCTTTAGTAAAATTATGAATATTATTGCAGTAAATTACGCTGTTTGTTATACTAAGTGTATAAAAAAGGGGAGTGCTATGGGTTTTTACAGGCACATCCTTGACTGACACCATGAGAAAGGCAGATGATAGGATGATTAGAAAAGAAATGATTGCAATGCTTCTCGCTGGCGGCCAGGGAAGCAGACTCGGCGTGCTTACGTCCGATGTTGCAAAGCCAGCAGTTTCTTTTGGGGGAAAATATCGTATCATAGATTTTCCTTTATCAAATTGTATCAATTCAGGCATTGATACGGTTGGCGTGCTGACTCAGTACCAGCCATTAGTTCTAAATAGCCACATTGGAATTGGTATTCCATGGGATTTGGACAGAAACAATGGTGGTGTTACCGTTCTTCCACCATATGAGAAGAGCGATACTAGTGAGTGGTATTCAGGAACAGCCAATGCAATTTTCCAAAACTTAAAGTATATGGAGAATTATAATCCTGAATATGTGCTTATCCTTTCTGGAGACCACATATACAAGATGGATTATGAGGCCATGTTAGATTTTCATAAGGCAAAGGGGGCAGATGTTACTATCGCAGTAATACCTGTGCCAATTGAAGAAGCTTCTCGCTTCGGCGTTGTCATTGCAGATGATGAAAAGCAAATTAGCGAATTCGAAGAGAAGCCAGAGCATCCAAGAAGCAACCTTGCTTCCATGGGTATCTATATCTTTAGTTGGAAGGTTCTTAAGGAATCATTGTTAGCTCTCAAGGATCAGAGCAACTGTGATTTCGGTAAGCACATTATCCCTTATCTTCATGAGAAGGGGGCACCAATGTATGCCTACGAATTCAACAGCTATTGGAAGGATGTAGGAACACTTGGTTCATATTGGGAAGCCAATATGGAGCTTATTGATTTGATTCCAGAATTTAACTTATATGAAGAGTTTTGGAAAATATACACTAATCAAAATATCATCGAGCCACAGTTCGTTGCAAGCACAGCAGTAGTTGAAAAGGCTATTGTGGGAGCAGGTGCACAGATTTATGGCGAGGTTTACAATTCAGTTTTAGGCGCAGGTGTTGTGATTGATGAAGGTACAGTTGTAAGGGATTCAATCATAATGGAAGGCGCAGTTATCGGTAAGAATTGTGTAATTGACAAATCGATTATTGCAGAGAACACCATTGTTGGTGAGGGAACAAAGATTGGACAGGGTCCAGAGGCAGAGAGCAAGCTTAATGCAAGCATCTACTCATATGGACTGGCAGTCATTGGAGAGAATTCAACAATTCCAGCTCATGTAACAATAGGCAAAAACACAGCTATCAAAGGCGAGACTAGCGAGGCAGATTATCCTGACGGAGAATTAGCTAGTGGCGGCTACATTATCAAGGCAGGTGATCGATTATGAAAGCATTAGGAATTATACTAGCAGGTGGAAACTCAAGCAGAATGCAGCAGCTTACAGAAAAGCGTGCTATCGCAGCAATGCCAGTAGGCGGAAGCTATAGATGTATTGATTTTGTCCTTTCAAATATGACAAATTCACACATCCAGACTGTGGCAGTTTTATCACAATACAACGCAAGATCTTTGAATGAGCACCTCAATTCATCCAAGTGGTGGAATTTCGGTAGAAAGCAGGGCGGTTTGTTCCTTTTCACACCTACCGTTACCACAAATAATAGTTGGTGGTATAGAGGTACTGCAGATGCCATTTGGCAGAATATAGACTTTTTAAAGAAAAGACATGAGCCATACGTTATCATAGCCAGTGGCGATTGTGTATACAAATTGGACTTTAACAAGGTTCTAGATTATCACATCAAGAAGCAGGCCGATATTACAGTAGTTTGTGCAAAGCTTCCTGAGGGAGATGATATTAATCGCTACGGTGTGGTAGAGATGGATAGAGATGGTCGAATCGTTGAGTTTGAGGAAAAACCAATGGTTGCAAACTCAGATATTGTTTCGGCTGGTGTCTATGTCATTCGTAGACGTGCCCTTATAGATTTGTTAGAGGAATGTAACAGAGAGGGCAGATACAATTTTGTAACAGATATTCTCATTAGATACAAGAACATGAAGAAGATTTATGGTTACAAGATGGAAGGTTACTGGGCAAACCTTGCAGACGTAGATAGCTATTACAAGGCTAATATGGATTTCTTGCGCAAGGATGTCAGAGATACATTTTTCCATTCTGAACCAGGAGTTTTCTCAAAGACTCATGACCTGCCTCCTGCAAAATATAATGCAGGCTCAAAGGTTACGAACTCTCTTGTAGCTGGAGGATGTATCATAAACAGCACAGTTGAGAATTCTGTACTATTTAAAAAAGCGTTTGTAGGAAACAACTCAGTTGTTAAAAACTGCATCGTTTTAAATGGAGCATACATTGGCGACAACGTACATGTGGAGAATTGTATTGTTGAAAGCCATGAAACATTGCTCAGCGGCTCTACATATATTGGGGAAAACGGTATCCGCATAGTTACAGGTAACAAAAATCGATACGACATGCCAGTTGGGGAGGTATAACAAAATGCAGATTACAGACATTAGAATTCGTAAAATCGAAAAAGAAGGCAAAATGAAAGCAGTTGTTTCAGTGACAATTGACGAGGAGTTTGTAATTCACGACATCAAGATTATTGAAGGAGATAAGGGACTGTTTATAGCAATGCCTTCAAGACGTGGTTCTGAGGGTGGCTACAAGGATATTGCTCATCCAATTCGCTCAACAACAAGAGAGCAGATGCAGACAATGATTCTTAATAAGTATAAGGAAGAGTTCCCAGAGTAAATGATATGTATTTAATCGTAGGTCTAGGCAATCCAGAAAGAAAGTACGAAGGAACCAGACATAATGTCGGGTTTGAAGCAATTGATTTCCTTTCAAAGTCTTTTGGAATAGAAGTGAACCACAAGGAACAAAAAGGAATTGTGGGTAAGGGAATCATTAACGGAAAAAAGGTAATTCTGGCAAAGCCTCAGACATATATGAATCTTAGCGGAGAATGCGTACAACCTTTATGTGAATATTACGAGGTGGACCCTACAGCAGAGCTTATAGTTATTTCTGATGATGTTTCTCTCTCCACAGGAAACATCAGGGTTAGAAAAAAAGGCTCTGCAGGTGGTCACAATGGGCTTAAAAATATCATAGCCCGCACAGGCACCAGCGAATTCCCACGCATCCGTGTAGGGGTTGGTGAGTGTACAAATGGGGATATGGTAGCCCATGTCCTTGGAAGATATGATGCAGAGGACAGAAAAAAGGTTGACGAGTCTTTTGAAAAGGTGAAGGGCGCAGTCGAGTATTTTCTGGAGGGAAATCTTGACGCTGCAATGAATAAATACAATGTAAAAGAAAAGATTGAAAATAATTAGCCTACGTTACGTAGGCTAATTCAGAGTGTAGACAAAGTGTCGCGGCTTCCGCCGCGACCTTTTCTTTTTTTTATAAGGAGGAACTGGAGTCTACGG
>SVES01000079.1:0-1437 GCA_015057305.1 Pseudobutyrivibrio ruminis
AGATATTCAAGTGATGTGAGATGGACAGGGATTCTTTCCAAGAAGCTGGGCTACTCAAACTATCGTGTGGTTGAGGAAGGGCTTTGCGGAAGGACAACTGTTTTTGAAGATAGCACACGTATTGGCAGGAACGGCTCTCTTTACTTACCGGTTTTCTTAGAGTCACATTATCCAATCGATACTGTGGTGCTGATGCTAGGAACTAACGATTGCAAAACTATATATAATGCCTCCGCTACCGTAATAGGTAGAGGAATAGAAATCCTTCTTAAACAAATCAGAGCGTATAAAAAAGACATGGACATCATTTTGGTATCACCTATTCATCTTGGGGAAAAGGTTTGGATGAAGGAGTATGATCCAGAGTTTAATGAAAATTCAGTGGTTACCTCCAAGGAGTTGAAGGCAGTATTTAAAAAGCTTGCGGAGGAATATGATTGTAAGTTTTTGGCAGCATCTGATGTGGCGAAGCCTTCAGAATTGGATCAAGAGCACATGGATGATAGAAGCCATGAGAGTCTTGCGGGGACAATTGAAAAATTGATTAAAATATAAATGAAAGAGGACGATTGAAATGAGAAACAAATTATTAAGAAGATTATCAAGTGGATTACTTATTACAGCTGTGGTAGCAGCTTCATTTACAGCGTGCGGCTCAAAGGAAGAAGCAGGTGCTACAGCAGAAACAGCTAGTGCCGAGTCTAATGAGGAGAGCGCATCTGATGATTCATCATCAGCAGGCTTTAGAACATTAGATGAAATCAAGGAAAGCGGTACTATCAACATCGGCGTATTTTCTGATAAGAGCCCATTTGGTTATGTAGATGAGAACGGGGAATATGCTGGATATGATGTATATTTTGCAGAGCGTATCGGTAAGGATCTTGGGGTTGATATCAACTATGTATCTACAGAGGCAGCTAACAGAATTGAATATCTCCAGACTGGAAAGGTAGATATTATCCTTGCAAACTTCACAGTTACAGAGGAGAGAGCTGAGGAGGTAGATTTCGCACTTCCATATATGAACGTGGCACTTGGAGTGGTATCTCCATCAGATGCAGTTATTGAAAGCCTTGATGATATCGGCGCAGATGACCAGGTGATTGTAATTTCTGGAACTACAGCAGAGACATATCTTACAGAGAATTATCCAGATATCAAGCTTCAGAAGTATGATGCATATGCAGAGGCAAAGACAGCATTTGAAAATGGCAACGGCGTTGCATGGGCAAATGATAATACTGAGGTTATTGCATTTTCACTTGAAAATGAAGGCTATACAGTAGGCATCCCATCACTTGGGGACAACGATACTATCGCCCCAGCGGTAACAAAGGGCAATGAAACACTTCTCACATGGCTCAATGATGAGATTACATCATTAGGTGATGAGCAGTTCTTCCACGCTGATTATGAGGCTACACTGCTTGATAC
>SVES01000079.1:1537-8590 GCA_015057305.1 Pseudobutyrivibrio ruminis
GGAAAAGTACAGTAATAATTGAAAGGCTATTTATTTAGTAATGGATGTAAATATTCTAAGAGAATATATTCCACTATATAAGGACGCACTTTTTCTTACAATGAAGATTGGATGGCAGGGCATTTTATTAAGCTTGGTTTTGGGGCTTGCTGGCGCTGCCATTCTTCATTTTAGAATTCCCGTTCTTAAAACTATCACTGGAATATACATTGAAATTTTTAGAAATACACCACTTTTGGTGCAGCTGTTTTTTATTTATTTTGCGTTGCCAAAGGTGGGCATAAAGATTACAGCAGAAACCTGTGGTGTCCTAGGTCTTGGACTTTTAGGCGGCGCCTACATGATAGAAACAATCAGAAGCGGATTGGAATCAATCCCGGTGATTCAGACAGAAAGTGCCCTTAGTCTTGGTATGACAAAGGAGCAGACATTTATCCATGTCATACTGCCTCAGGCAATTTCCATGAGCGTGCCAGGACTTCTGGCAAATGTCATTTTCTTATTGAAGGAGACATCAGTGTTTTCAACAATCAGTCTGATGGATTTGATGTTTACAGCAAAGGATTTGATTGGCATGTATGCAAAGACTATAGAGTGTCTATTCCTTCTTGTAGTGTTCTATTTGATAATGCTTCTTCCAGTTTCGTTGCTGGGAGCATTTGTGGAAAGGAGGATGCGCTATGGACAATTTGGGGATTGATGTGTTATTTAAGGGCAGTAATTTTTTAAGACTGCTGCAGGGACTTTGGGTATCTGTCGAAATCAGCCTTGTATCGGTAGTAATCAGCATCCTGCTAGGACTTATTGTTGGCGTTCTGATGACACTAAATAAGATGTGGCTAAAGGCAATTCTAAAAATCTACCTTGAAATTGTAAGAATCATGCCACAGATGGTACTGCTGTTCATTGTATATTTTGGTACAACCAGAGTGTTTGGTTGGGATTTAACAGCGGAGGCAGCTGCCATATTTGTATTTAGCTTTTGGGGCGTTGCTGAAATGGGAGATTTGGTAAGAGGTTCAATCAAAAGTATTCCCAAGATTCAATTTGAATCCGCCTACGCTCTTGGAATGGATAAGAAACAGACTTACTTTTACATCATATTGCCACAAACAATCAGACGGCTGATTCCACTTTCTATCAATTTGATTACAAGAATGATTAAGACCACATCCCTTGTAATGATGATAGGAATTGTGGAAGTTCTAAAGGTGGCACAGCAGATAATCGAGGCAAACAGAAAGGCTTCACCAAATGCCGCATTTGGCGTGTTTGCTGTTGTATTTTTACTATACTTTATAGTTTGCTGGCCTATTAGCAGGCTTGCAGTATATTTAGAGAAAAGGTGGGCGTAATGAGCGAATTATTAAAGGTTACACATTTACAAAAGAAATTTGGAGATAATGTAGTTCTTAAGGATATAAACCTGTCTGTAAAGAAGGGAGAGGTTGTAGTTATTATCGGTCCATCAGGCTGTGGCAAAAGCACATTTCTTAGATGCCTCAATGGGCTTGAAGAAATCCAGGATGGCGTGATAGTGGTGGATGGTCTACCAGTGGAGGCAGGTAAAAGGGAGATTACCAAGCTTCGCCAAAAGATTGGCATGGTGTTTCAATCCTATGAGCTGTTTCCACACAAGACAGTGCTAGAGAACATAATCCTTGCTCCAATGAAGGTGCAAAAGCGAAGCAAGGATGAGGCAATCAAGGAAGCACTAGAGCTTCTAGATAAGGTGGGGCTTGTGGATAAGAAGGATTATTATCCAAGACAGCTCTCTGGTGGGCAAAAGCAGAGAGTGGCAATTGTCAGGGCGCTTCTTATGCATCCGGACATCTTATTATTTGATGAGGTAACGGCTGCGTTAGATCCAGAGATGGTTCATGAGGTGCTAGAAACTATGCTGTCCCTTGCAAAGGCAGGTTCTACCATGCTAATTGTTACACATGAGATGTCCTTTGCCAGAGCTATCGCTGATAGAATTATTTTCCTTGATAAGGGTGAGATTGTTGAGGAAAGCAGTGATGCCAAGAGCTTTTTTATTAAGCCAACAACGGAAAGGGCAAAGAAGTTTTTGAAAACATTTGACTACGAATAATGAAGAATAATAGAAACGGCTGGTTATAAATTGAATTGATAACCAGCTATAATTTTTAGCAATTATAAAACCTATTGACCTAGTGGGTAATACCGTTTATTATAATCACAACAAAACAAACAAGAATATTCTTAAGAAACTAAGGGAACTAAAGGAGGAAAAAATTATGAGCAACTATAGATTTGAAACATTGGCACTACACGTTGGACAGGAAAACCCAGATCCAGCATCTGATGCAAGAGCAGTACCTATTTACCAGACTACATCTTATGTATTTAGAGATTCACAGCATGCAGCAGACAGATTTGGCCTTGCAGATGCAGGTAACATATATGGAAGACTTACTAATTCTACTCAGGGCGTACTTGAAGCTAGAGTAGCAGCACTTGAAGGCGGTAGTGCAGCACTTGCAGTAGCATCTGGTGCAGCAGCAATCACATATACAATCCAGGCTCTTGCAGCAAATGGCGGTCATATTGTAGCACAGAAGACAATCTACGGCGGAAGCTACAATCTGCTTGCACACACACTTACACAGTACGGCATTTCTACAACATTTGTAGATGCTCACAATTTAGACGAAGTGAAGAATGCAATTCAGGACAACACAAGAGCAATCTACCTTGAGACACTTGGAAATCCAAACAGTGATATTCCAGATATTGATGCAATTGCACGTATTGCTCATGAAGCAAATCTTCCACTTGTCGTTGATAATACATTTGGCGCAGCATACTGGGTTCGCCCAATCGAGCACGGTGCAGATATCGTAGTTCACTCAGCTACAAAGTTCTTCGGTGGACATGGAACAACACTTGGAGGTGTTATTGTAGAGGCTGGTAAATACGATTGGAAGTCATCAGGCAAATATCCAAATATTGCAGACCCTAACCCAAGCTATCACGGTGTTTCATTTGCTGAGGCTACAGGCCCTGCAGCATTTGTAACTTTTATTAGAGCAATTCTACTTAGAGATACAGGGGCAACAATCTCTCCATTTAATGCATTCCTCCTTTTGCAGGGAATTGAGACATTGCCTCTACGTCTCGACAGACATGCTGAGAATACAAAGAAGGTGGTAGAGTTCCTTAAGAATCATCCAAAGGTAGCTCACGTAAATCATCCATCACTTGAGGAGCATCCAGACCATGAGCTTTACAAGAAATATTTCCCTAAGGATGGTGGCAGCATCTTTACATTTGAAATTAAGGGCGGTAAGGAAGAGGCATACAAATTTATCGATAGCCTTGAAATCTTCTCAATACTTGCAAATGTAGCTGATGTAAAGAGTCTTGTAATTCACCCAGCGACAACAACACATTCACAGCTTACAGAAGAAGAGCTATTAGACCAGGAAATTACACAAAGCACAATTCGCCTTTCAATTGGAACAGAGCACATCGACGATATCATCGAAGACCTTGAAAAAGGCTTTGCGGCAATCGACGATGAAAAGATTGATGGAATTTTTAATGCAGAAAAAAACGCAAATGCGGTATAATAAGTTTTAATGAGATTTAAATGAGCCTGTAGCTAACAAGCTATTATATTTCTTAAGGGAGACGTGCTGTCGACCGTAGAAATATAATGCTTGTGAGCGTAACAGGCGGAGTAAATTACTAGAAAAATCAGGAGGATATTGATATGTCAAAGATATATAAGGGAGCAAGTGAATTAATCGGAAATACTCCACTTGTTGAGGTTACAAATATTGAAAAGGAGCTTGGACTAGAGGCAACAGTTTTAGTTAAGCTTGAGTACTTTAATCCAGCTGGTTCTGTAAAGGATAGAGTTGCTCTTGCAATGATTGAGGATGCAGAGGAAAAGGGATTATTAAAGGAGGGTTCAGTTATCATTGAGCCAACAAGCGGAAACACAGGTATTGGTCTTGCTGCTATTGCAGCAGCTAAGGGCTATCGTGCAATCCTTACTATGCCAGAAACAATGTCTGTTGAGCGTAGAAATATTCTTAAGGCTTATGGGGCTGAGATTGTTCTTACAGAGGGAGCAAAGGGCATGAAAGGTGCTATAGCTAAAGCTGAGGAGCTTGCAGCAGAAATTGATGGAAGCTTTATACCAGGTCAGTTTGTAAATCCTGCAAACTCAGCAGCACATCGTGCAACAACAGGCCCAGAGATTTGGAAGGATACAGATGGAAATGTGGATATCTTCATCGCTGGCGTTGGTACAGGTGGAACAGTTACAGGTGTTGGCGAATATCTTAAGAGTCAGAACCCTAAGGTACAGGTAGTTGCACTTGAGCCAAAGGATTCCCCAGTGCTTTCTGAGGGACGTGCTGGTTCTCACAAAATACAGGGTATCGGTGCAGGCTTTGTACCTGAGGTTTTGAATACAAAAATCTATGATGAAGTTTTTGTTGCTGAATCAGATGATGCATTTGCAGCAGCTAAGCTTTTAGCTAAAAAAGAGGGCATCTCAGTAGGTATTTCATCTGGTGCAGCACTCCATGGAGCAATTGAGCTTGCAAAGCGCCCAGAAAACAAAGGTAAGACAATCGTAGCTCTATTACCAGACTCTGGTGACCGCTACTATTCGACACCACTATTCACAGAGTAGAAACTAACGATAAAAGCCATCCAGTAGGCATCAAGCTCTAATAATTCTCAAGCTTCACATGTTAGTGAAGCGGAGAATTCATTAGGCTTGTAGCCGTAACTGGATGGCTTTTTATATTACTTACGCATTAGCCTTCTACGGAGTAGTTAGGTGCTTCCTTTGTGATGTGAATATCATGTGGATGTGACTCCTTAAGGGATGCAGCAGAAATCTTGACGAACTTGCCACGCTCCTGAAGCTCTGGGATAGTAGGGCAACCGCAGTAACCCATACCAGAACGGATACCACCGACAAGCTGGAAAATAACATCCTCTAAGCTGCCCTTGTAAGCAACACGTCCTTCAACACCTTCTGGAACAAGCTTCTTTGCCCCCTCCTGGAAGTAACGATCCTTTGAACCGTTCTCCATGGCAGCAAGACTTCCCATTCCACGGTATACCTTGTATTTACGTCCCTGAAAAAGCTCAAATGAACCAGGCGCCTCATCACAGCCTGCAAACATTGAACCCATCATACATACAGAACCGCCAGCAGCAATAGCCTTTGTCATATCACCAGAGTATTTGATACCACCATCAGCAATGATTGGAATACCATATTCCTTTGCAACTGCGTAACATTCCATAATTGCAGAAATCTGAGGTACACCAATACCTGCAACAACACGAGTTGTACAGATACTACCTGGTCCAATACCAACCTTTACAGCGTCTGCACCAGCCTCAATAAGAGCCTTTGTTGCATCGCCTGTGGCAATATTTCCAGCAATAACCTGAAGCTCTGGGAAAGCAGCCTTAACCTTTTTCACAGCCTCGATAATGTTCTTTGAATGACCGTGAGCACTGTCCATAACGATAACATCTACCTGGGCATCTACGAGAGCCTGAACACGCTCCATCATATTGCCAGTGATACCAACACCTGCACCGCAGAGAAGACGGCCCTGGTCATCCTTAGCAGCGTTAGGGTACTTAATCTGTTTTTCAATATCCTTTATAGTGATGAGACCCTTTAATTTAAAGTCATCATCTACTATAGGAAGCTTTTCCTTACGTGATTTTCCAAGGATTTCCTTAGCTTCCTCTAAAGATATGCCTTCTTTTGCTGTAACAAGGCCTTCTGAAGTCATTGATTCGCTAATTTTCTTTGTAAAATCTGTTTCGAATTTGAGGTCACGATTTGTGATGATTCCAATAAGTGTACCGTCTTCTTTTGTAATAGGTACGCCAGAGATTCTGAATTTGCCCATAAGCTCATCAGCCTCAGCAAGAGTGTTGTCTGGTCTTAAAGAAAATGGATCTGTGATTACGCCGTTTTCAGAACGCTTTACCTTATCTACCTCTTCAGCCTGAGCTTCGATAGACATATTCTTGTGGATGATACCAATACCACCCTGACGAGCCATAGCAATAGCCATGCGGGATTCTGTAACAGTATCCATAGCGGCACTCATCATAGGAATGTTTAGTTTAATTTTTTTTGTAAGATTTGTGTGAAGATCAATAAGATTTGGAGTTACTTCCGAATACTGAGGAACCAGTAAGACGTCGTCGAAAGTAATGCCATCACCAATAATCGATGCCATAAGTAACCTCTCTTTCTTTTAAACGAAAATAAATTTTTTAAAATTATATTTAACAAATACTCCTGTGTCAATCAAATAAATTTAATAAAATTGCCGATTTTTTTGCCTTAAATTCCAAATATTTTGACATGTAATCAAGGGAAAGACAAATGTCCGCCACTGGTAGCAGTCCATGTGATTTTAGCAACAAAAATGATTGATGTGATAATTACTTGGCTATTGTAAACAAGAAAACAAAAATATTTAACAAATTTGTACTCAAAAATGAACAGAATTGAGCTTTCGGTCTGTTGAAAATTTTTTTCAATAGTTCTATCATAATCTTACTGACATTATGGAGAGGCTTCCGGTTTATTTAAGTTTCTTCTGGTAACTATAATTTTAAATAGTAACTATTAATTGATGTCTGATTTAACAAGGAGGATTTAGAAATGCCAAGAGCAAAACAGTCTATGGATGGAAACCAGGCTGCAGCACACGTTGCTTATGCGTTTACAGATGTTGCTGCAATTTATCCTATTACACCATCCAGCCCAATGGCCGATTTCGTTGACCAGTGGTCAGCAGCAGGCCTTGAAAATATTTTCGGAAATCAGGTAAAGGTTGTAGAGATGGAGTCTGAGGCAGGTGCTGCAGGTGCCGTTCACGGTTCACTTGGTGCAGGTGCACTCACAACTACATTCACAGCTTCACAGGGTCTTCTTCTTATGATCCCTAATATGTACAAGATTGCTGCAGAGCAGCTTCCTTGTGTATTCGATGTATCAGCTCGTACAGTTGCTACACAGTCACTTAA
>SVES01000080.1:0-5106 GCA_015057305.1 Pseudobutyrivibrio ruminis
GGAATGATAATACATGAGGAGGTTCATATGACAAGAGAAGAAAAAAGAAAGGCAAAGCTAAGAGTAGTTGATGGTAAAACTATCAAGAAACCCGGCAAAGTAGGTTTTGTTATAGTTTCATTTTTATTGTTAATATGCTTAGTATGTAATGCCGTACTATTTTCCCTTAAGGGATATTTTGGAGTAGTAGACAATGTAGTATTTGCAAAGGAACCAACAGGTTCAGATTACGAAGAAATAGAAGCAAAGGCAAAGGATATTACCCTTCAGGAGGCAAGTGAAGGAATAATCCTATTGGAGAATAAGAATGATGCATTGCCTCTTACTAATGAAACTAAAATAAATGTTTTCGGAAGAGGAGGATATTATTCAACATTTGGTGGAACAGGCTCTGGTGCAGGAGGCACTAATTATACTAGCCTTTATGATGGACTAAAGGACGCTGGCTTTGAGCTTAATAATGAGCTGATTTCATTTTATCAGGAAAATTCAAAAGAAGCTCAAAACATGGGTCTTGTAGGAACTGATTTTGGCTTGTACGAAAACAATGCTGATGAGCTTTCAGGATTAATTGATAATGCTAAGAGCTTCTCTGATGTTGCTATATATGTTATATCACGTGTTGGCGGTGAAGGTGATGATCTTCCAAAGGACATGGCTGATTATTATGGTGGCGAAAGTGGAAAGCATTACTTAGAGCTTAATTCAGCTGAGGAAAGTATGCTTAATATGATTGAGCAAAATTTTGGCATTGTTGTAGTTGTTATTAATTCTACCAATGCAATGGAGTTAGGCTTCCTTAATGATGAAAATGTAGATGCTGCTCTTTGGTGTGGATGTTTTGGTTCAGTTGGAACAGTAGCCCTTGGAAATATTCTCAATGGTACAACAAATCCTTCTGCTAAAACAGTTGATACATTTGCTTATGAAATGGAATCAAATCCTACATATTACAGTCATGGCGGATATGATTATACAAATGTATCTTATTCGAATAATGCCGGAGCTGCAGGTACAGGTGACGCAATTACAGGAGTAGATCCTTATCACTATGTGAAATATATAGAGGGGATTTATGTAGGATATCGTTTTTACGAAACAGCAGGAGCTGATGGATTTATAGATTATGACGCTACAGTTCAATATCCTTTCGGTTATGGTTTAAGCTATACCACTTTTGAAAAGACATTGGATGGTGTTTCATTTGATGGAAATACTATTACTGCTAATGTAACTGTTAAAAATACAGGTGATAAAGCTGGTAAGGATGTAGTCGAAATTTATTATAAGGCTCCATATACAGAAGGTGGAATCGAAAAGAGCGAAGTTGTTCTTGGCGGATTTGCAAAGACTGAGGAACTTAAGCCTGGCGAAAGCACTAAGGTAATGGTGTCATTTAAAGCCGAGGATATGGCATCATATGACTACACAGGAATCAAAGCTAAAGGCGGAGCATATGTACTTGAAGCTGGTGATTATGGCATAAGACTTCAGAACGATTCTCATAATGTTATTGCAGAAGAAACAATAACAATTGATGTAGATAAAATATATAATGATTCAAATGATGGAAAACGTGATTCAGACTTAATCACTGCTACAAACCAGTTTGATGATGTTTCAAATGGGGAAGATATTACATATCTTTCAAGAGCAGATTGGGAAGGTACAATGCCTAAGGAAACATTGCCTGTATCGGAAGAAGCATCGGAAGATGTTGTAGCTAGACTTACAGATGATAGCGTGGAATTAGAAGATACAACTGCAGCAGACTGGTCTACAAAGAAAAATGGACTTAAGCTTACTGATATGAAAGATGTTGATTATGATGATAGCAAGTGGGAGGATTTGCTGGATCAAATATCAAAGGATGAAATGAAGCTACTGATTGAGTCTGGTGGATGGCAGACTGTAGCTATAAAGAGCATTGGAAAAGCTAAGTATCTTGAATGCGATGGCCCAAATGGAATTAACAATTTAATGGCAAAAGCTTTTGCTGGTATAAATGGAAATATGTATACTAACCAGGCTATGCTTGCAGCAACTTGGAATGGTGAGCTTGCTTATGAAAAGGGTGTAGTTTATGGAAATGAAGCAAAGGTTTATGGTGTGGCAGGAATATATGGCCCTGCAGCAAATATTCACAGAAGTCCTTTCTCAGGCAGAAATTATGAGTATTATTCTGAAGATGGTTATCTTTCAGGAATCATGGCTGGAAACGAGATGACTGGAATAAAGGAAGCAGGAACTTATTGTTACTTTAAACATTTTGCAGTGAATGACCAGGAAACAAACCGTGACCACGGTGGATTGTTAACATGGCTTAATGAACAGGCGATGCGTGAAGTCTATCTAAAGGGATTTGAAGTTGCAATCAAAATGGGTGGAGCAACAGGCATCATGTCATCCTTCAATAGAATTGGAACAACTCCAACAGCAGAAAGCGCAGCACTTCTCAAGACAGTTTTGCGCGGTGAATGGGGCTTTAAGGGAGCTGTCATAACAGACTGTGTAATGGCTTGTACAACAGAGGATATAAATAGGGCAACCCTTGCAGGAAATGATTTCCAGCTTAGCTATGGACTTCTTAATCCGTTATCTGATGAACTTGTTAATTCAGTCTCAGGTCAGCAGGCTATGCGTCAGGCTACTAAAAATATACTTTATATGATTGCAAATTCTGATGCACCTGAGCTTTATAAACCTCATATGTACACTATAGAAAAAATCCTTTTATGTGTATTAATTGTATTGCTGGCTTTATTTGCAACATATTACTATAGATGGTTTACTAAGAACAAGAAATGGAAGAGTGGTAGTCCTTTGTAATCATGATTTTATAGCTCTTTTGGTGTGTTGAATGGATCATTTTCAGTATGTTGCCAATTGCGGTATGCTTGAGGGGTCATACCAGTGTATTTTTTGAATACATCACCAAAGTAGCTTTGGGATGGAAAGCATAGATATGATGCAATACGTTGTATTGGAACATCAGAGAATCGAAGCATGTTTTTTGCAGCTTCGATTCTCTTTTTTCTTGTGTATTCCTGAATGCCAAATCCCACTTCCAGAGTGAAGCGTCTAGAAAGATAGGATGGGTTAAGACCAACATTTTCAGCCAACTCTTCTAAAGTAAATTTCTTATTTAGATGATTCTCAATATATGCTTTTGTATTTTCGATGTAGGCATAATTGCTTCTGCCTGTTTGTTTTGCGTGGACTAATTCTGTAAAAATGTATAGTGCATCTACTTGGATATCTAAGATTTCGTTTATAGTTTTGCATTTTTCTAGAGAGTGTAAAAACACATCGGTTAATGTATAAGAGGTGTCTAAATCCAAGCCCCCTCTAACAGCTGCTCGAGATGCCAAAGCAATGGATATGACTACCATATATTCCAAGCTTTTGGTGGGGTTGTCTGCCATAGTGCCAACTCTGTTGTAGAGTTCATCCTCTATATTTGCAGAGTTAAAATTATTTTGTAGGGCATCCAGATTGCCGGTTTCCACTATTTTGAATATCGCCTCTTCTTCAGCACTTGAATGTCTACGTAACCCTTTATCAGAATAATCAAGAAGGTATGCCTGTAAACGGTTTGAATATATTTTATTTTTGTTAAATATATCTAATTGTTTATCCATATATTAAATATAGCACTAATTCCCTAATAAGTAAAACAAACGATATAAAACAAAATTAAATGATATACGTTAAATCATAGAGGGAGTAGTATCAAATTAACTTAAAGGAGAACTGTTATTGGAGGTGTATGATGAAAGAAAGTAAAACAAATGTTACAAACCCAGATAGAATCGGGGTCGGAAAATTTTGGGCATGGCAAAGTAGAGGAGCATCAGCAGCAATAAACTTTATTGTTGTAAGTTTTGTTGCTATATATTGCACTGATACTTTAGGAATGCCACCGGCATTGGTGGGTACATTACTTGCGGTAAGCAGTGTCGTTGATGCGATTACAGATTTATTTGCAGGCTATCTTGTAGATAAAACGAATACTAAATGGGGCAAAGGTCGCCCTTATGAGTGGGCCATTGTTGCTGAATGGATAGTTACATTTTTAATGTATTCAACCCCAGCGGGAGCTAGTCTAGCCGTAAAAGCAGCATGGATTTTAGTATGTAGAATACTTATAAATAGTGTCTGCACTACACTACTATCTGCGTGTCAAAACCCTTATATGATACGTGCCTTTGCTACGAATAATCAGAGAGTGAAGCTTGCTTCTTTTGGTGGAATTGTCATCATGCTTGCATCAATAGTAATCAATGTAGCTTTTCCTATAATGATGGCAAATATCGCAACATCGCCACAAGGCTGGAGTCATATGATACTATTAATCGCTCTTCCAGCAGGTTTGATAGGTATCATGAGATTTTTCTTTGTCAAAGAAACAGTGCAGGTCGCAGACGAATCTGAACATGGTGAAGTACATTTTGCAGATGTACTTACAGTATTAAAAAAGAATCCATATGTATGGATGGTAGGATTTATGTATTTTGGTTATATGCTTGTTTCAGGGATGGGTGTTAATACATATTTCTTTACATGGGTAGTTGGTGATATCAAAAAAATGAGTGCAGCAAGTGCAATTGGAATGGTAGCTTTACCTTTACTTTTTGTATTTCCAATGATTATGAAAAAGGCGACAAAGGGCTTGTTAGTTCAGGCAGGTTGCATAGCATATATCCTAGCAGGGTTAATACTGTTTTTCTGTTACAACAATTATGGAACTGTACTGTTAGGATTTGTATTTATGGGAATTGCATCACTTCCAATTACATATCTTACTGATCTTATGATGATTGATTGTGGAACATACAATGCGCACATAAGCAAAAAAAGAATGGATGGAACCATTGGAGCAATCAAAGGCTTCTTAGGAAAGGTTGGAGGCGCTCTAGGTCTTGGTATGGTTGGCTGGCTATTACAATTAGGAAATTACGATGGAACAGCATTATCTCAGCCAGATAGCGCATTATTCATGATTAGATTTTTAGTAGGTATGATTCCAGTAATTATTTTTGCTACAGTAGCAATAATGATGATGTTTTATAAAGTAGATTCTATGCTCCCAGAACTTGAAAAAGA
>SVES01000080.1:5206-8543 GCA_015057305.1 Pseudobutyrivibrio ruminis
ATAGTTTATCTGACAGGGTAAAGTATTGGATGACAATTAATGAACCACAGGTGTTTATAATGTCTGCTTATGTAATTGGGAATTTTGCACCATTTAAGCATGCAATATTTTCATATAAAAATTGCCTGCGGAACTGTCTTTTGGCACATGGAAAAGCCGTAAAGCTAATTAGAGAGAAAGCTAAGACAAAACCTTTAATTGGGCTTGCAATGGCGGCTACAACCTATATTCCAGATTCTTTGGATGAAAAGGGAATTGCTGAAGCTACAAAGAATTCGTTTGAATCAAATGTAGGAGAGGGCTCCAACGCTCTTTACATGGATCCTATTGCATTAGGAAAAGCTAGTCCAATGTTAAAGAAGAAGCTCTCGGCAGAGGATTTGAAAATCATATCAGAACCAATTGATTTTATTGGAGTAAATGTTTATCAGCCGTCTAACACAATGATAAACAAGGAAAAATATAATGCCGATAGCTTGCCAAAAACCAGTCTTGGCTGGGTAATCGATGGCAGATGTCTTTATTGGACCATAAAGCATTATTGGGAGAGATATCATCTGCCAATAATGGTTACAGAAAACGGAATGGCAGCCCATGATACTGTTAATTCAGATGGAATTGTAGAGGATGAAATGCGAATTAGATTCCTGGATGATTTTATTTCTGAAATGGAAAAGGCTGTGGATGAAGGTATTCCGGTAATAGGATATCAACATTGGAGTCTGATGGATAATCTGGAATGGTGCGAAGGCTATGAACCTCGTTTTGGAATTATACACGTAGATTATGATACTCAAAAGAGAACTATAAAAAAGTCGGGATGGCATTATAGGGATATTATTAAAGAAAAAACGGAGTAGAGTATGAGAAAAATAGATTTTAATGAAAACTGGTCATTTAGAACAAAAGAACATCAAATTAGTAATCTTACATTACCTCATGATGCTCAACTTTTAGACGGCAGAAGAGCTGATTCTCCTGGCGGCAGTGGGCACGGTTATTTTGTGGGAAATGTATATGAGTACGAAAAACATTTTGATGTGCCAGCTGATTGGTCAAATCAGCATGTGGAGATTTTGTTCGAAGGGGTATATCGTAATTGCGAAGTGAGCTTAAATGGAAAGAAGTTGGGCGAACATCGCTATGGCTATACACAGTTTACATTTGATTTAGACGATGCTTTGGTATATGGAGCTGACAATGTATTGCATGTAACAGTAGATAATTCAAAGCTTCCAAATTCTAGATGGTATTCAGGAGGCGGAATATATCGTCCTGTATCTCTTTTAGTTGGCAGCAAAAAGCATATCGCTTTTCAAGGAGTGAAGATTACTACATTAGATATTGAGCCAGCAAAAATTAGAGTGCAGGTCGAAACGAGCGTAGATATTAATCAAGAAGACATAAAGGTTGATATTTTAAAAGGTGGAAAAGTTATCGCAAATACGATAGGCGCTGACTCTGAGATTGTAATTGATGATGCTCTGCTTTGGTCAGATGAGACACCAGAACTTTACGAGGCTCGTGTAATGCTTTACGACAATGAGACTTTAGTAGATGAGGCAACTGAAAAGTTTGGTATACGAAAAATCACTTGGAGCAACAAAGGCTTATTTATAAATGGCAAAGAGACCTTGCTTAGGGGCGGCTGTGTACACCATGATAATGGAGTGATTGGTGCAGCGAGCATCCCTGAAAGTGAATGGCGCAGAGTGCGTATATTAAAAGAGCAGGGCTTTAATGCCATAAGGGTATCCCATAATCCTGCATCAACAGCAATGCTTGAAGCATGTGACTACTACGGTATGTATGTCATGGATGAAACCTTTGATATGTGGTATGTGCGAAAGACTAAGTATGATTACGGCAATGATTTTAAGGAATGCTGGAAGTCAGATGTAAAGGCGATGGTTGAAAGAGATTATAATCATCCATCTGTTATTATGTATTCCATTGGAAATGAGGTGTCGGAACCAGGAAAGCCTGAGGGAGTAGAGCAGGGGAAAGAAATTATTAATTTCATTAAGTCAATAGATTCAAGCAGGGCTGTGACTGGTGGAATGAATCTAATGATAATGGGCAATTATGCTAAGGGGAAAGGTCAATATGACAATGTAGATAAAGAGCAGAGTGCATCAGCGGCAGATGCTGGAAAAGCCAAAAATGCCAGTCTATTCTTTAATATGATGGCAACATTTATTGGGCCTGGTATGAATAAAGCTGGTAATTCAGATAGGGTAGATAAACTCACTACACCTATTTTGGATGCTCTTGATATAGCAGGCTACAACTATGCTAACGGTCGCTATCCACTGGAAGCCACAAAGCATCCTGATAGAGTTGTTGTTGGTAGTGAAACCTTCCCTTACGAGATTGGCAAAAATTGGGATATGGTAAAGAAATATTCATATCTTGTGGGAGATTTCATGTGGACTGCATGGGATTATATAGGCGAAGCGGGAATTGGCGCATGGTCATATACTGGCGGGATGCCTTTTAACAGACCTTATCCATGGGTGCTTGGCGGAGCGGGAGTGATTGATATCTTAGGAAATCCTGATGCCAGCGCAGGTTTTGCAAAAACAGTATGGCATATCACCGAAAAACCTGTTATTGGAGTTCGCCCAGTAAATCACCCAGGAGTAAGAGTATCAAAATCGGTTTGGCGTGGGACAAATGCCATGGAAAGCTGGTCATGGAAAGGATGCGAAGGAAACAAAGCTGAGGTGGAAGTGTTTGCTGATGCATATCAGGTAGAGCTACTCTTAAATGGTAAATCCTTGGGACGTAAAAAGATTAAAGACTATAAGGCTATGTTTAAAACGAAATATTCTTCTGGCCAATTGACTGCTATTTCATATGATTCTAATGGAAATATGATTGAAAAAAGTTCTCTTAAATCTGCATCTCAGAGCAAGGTTTGTATAAGTCCAGAAAAGGATAAGTATGAAATTGGTGATATTGCTTATATCAATATAAATATTCAAGACAGTGAGGGAATAGTCGAATCAAATGCAGATGAAACTTTAAAAGTTATGGTAGAAGGTGGTGAGCTTCTTGGATTTGGTAGTGCTAATCCATGTACAAAGGAAGATTTCACAAAAGGAGAATACACTACTTATTATGGAAAGTCACAGGCAGTTATAAGAAAAACATTAGATAAATGCCAAATAAAAGTTTTGTCAAAAAATGAAGACATAGCAAAGGAGATATAAGTTTTTATGAAAAATCAAGCATTTAACCCTTATCTTCCAAGCTATGAGTATGTACCAGATGGGGAACCAAGGGTATTTGGCGATAGATTATATGTTTATGGGAGTCATGACGCATTTAACGG
>SVES01000081.1 GCA_015057305.1 Pseudobutyrivibrio ruminis
GTTTAATTCTTTGATTTTGAACACATTAATTATATTAAACAGAAAACCATAAATCAATTAATTCCTTTCAAATCAACCACATTTCAACCTTTTCACAAAAATCCAATTTTACGGATAAAACAATTGCAAAATATCAGAATACAGCTCTGTATATTTTATTAACACATTGATCTATATATCAAATTTTTAAAGAACTTTTTATGCTGAATTAATTCAGCAACGGATCGCAACTGGTAACAGTTGCATATCCTTTAATTTATGCGGATCCTAGAATATATTTCTTAAGATCCTAGGTATGTTTTTGATTAGCTATACTTAAACAAAGCTACAGAAAAAAAAATCGCGTTCCATAACAAAATCTCAATTGAATATAATTATTCTAATAAAAAAGCTGACACAATATTTCTTCCTAAAAATTATCGACAAAGCTCTTAAGTCAACTTATTTATCTAATTTATTTGTATGAATTAAAAATCTGGAAGACAACTTAATTTCTAATTTTTGTGGACTAATAAAAAAATTTTCAAAAAATATTCTAAAAATAATTTTAACTATATAACTAAATGGAATCCAATCGTAAAAATGAATTAACGACTCTCCTTTACATACACGAACAAAATCTTCCCAACAGTCCTTGGTATTTGGATTATTTCCATAATAATAGAATTTCTTGAGCCATTTATACGAATACAAACCAAAAATAACTCTAGATTTCAAATCACAAGAAAGCTTTTTTTTAAAGAACTTCATATAGTTAATAATCTGTCTAACATTTGGATCATTTCTTTTAGAGACTGAATCCTGTCCACTATGAAGTCTATAAAAAAAGATATTATCATTCCTAATTTGGATACAACTTCCGTTTCTTAAAGAAGAAATCACAATCGGTCCGTCACAAGATTTTCCCCCAATATCATAATTAATTTGACTTTTCCTTATATTCTCAGTTTTATAAATAACATTGGGATAACAAAGCGATTTACTAGGAATTGTAATAAAGAATGGAGAAGAATAAACGTACTCTGTAAATATTTTTTTATTTGAAAAAAAACAATAATCTACAGAAAAGATATCTGAGAATATTATTTGTTCCTCGCTGGTAAAAGTAGTTGAAGTTGTACAAATTAGATCAACGTTATCGTGTTTATTTAATAATTCAAGAACAACCTGTAAAAATTGAGGGTGAGCGACATCGTCATCATGAAAAAAACAAACATATTTCTTATTTGCCAAAAGTCTGGCTCTTTCTAAATTTCCAATTCCTCCAACATTTTTACTATGCTTGTAATATCTTATATTACTACTTTTTTCTTGAAAACTTTTTACAACAATCTCCGTATCATCAGTTGAACAATTATCCATTACAGTTATCAACGGGAGACCAGCAACTTGATTTAAAAAAGAATCTAATGCTCTAGTTAGAAAAGAAGAACGATTATAAGTAAGAATAAAAATTTCAAGATCATCGATAGAAATCATAAAAAACACACAAAAAAATCAACTAATACATCTTATTAGATCTAATCAATTTTAGGTAATCATCCCAATTACCCATATCCACCCATGAACCTTCAGATACAGGAAAGGCCCCAATTTTTTCTCCATTAGACTTTACACGCAGTAACAAGCTTGGCAAATCTATAGTTTCTTCATTATTTAAATAATCTAATAAATGAGGTTCAATAATGTATACACCAGAATTTATCTGATAAGTTAAACAAGGTTTCTCCTTCATATCAGAAATAATTCCATTTTCAGAAGTTTCAATAATGCCATAAGGAATAGAATATGACTTTAAAACAGAGACTAATGTAGCAATATTTTTCTGTTTTTTATGATATTCATATAAATCAGAAAAATTAACATCAACAAGAATATCACAATTAGATACAAAAAAAGTATTATTCAAAATACCTTTTAGCAAAGCTAAAGACCCTCCTGTTCCAAGAGGTTTCTTTTCATTTATATAGCTAACATTCTTATAATCTCTTTTCTCAAAAAAACTCTTCACATAATCGGACTTATAATTCAACGAAAGATAAAAATCACTACAACCTGCACGTTGAAATTTACTCATAATTTCTTCAATAATTGTTTTATCGGATACAGGAATTAAAGGCTTAGGAATTACGTTAGTAAGTGGTTTTAGTCTTGTTCCCATCCCCCCTGCCATAATGACAACAGGACAATTAACTGTTTTGAAAGATGACCGTTCTCCAAAAAAATCACACCATTCGTATATATTGACAAGTAAATTATTAGAATCAACAATAGGCATACTTTCTATTCGGTTTTCTAACATAGTTGCCTTTATATAATCTAAAGAATCATTATCTCTAGCATAGATAATGTCAGGTCGAATAAAATCAACAACACTTGAGGATAGATCTTGTTTATTTAAAATCGCTCTCTGGATATCTCCAATACTAATTACTCCTAGGAATCTTCTATTATCGCAAATCACAAGTAACTTCTTTTCGATAGAATCCATGATCCTTAGAGCATCTAGTAGCGTTTTATCTTTGTTAATTATTATTTTATGATTCATTTATACACTCTATTGATATGAAAAAAACTAATCTTTATTTTTTAAAGGATGTTCTTCAGTTTAAAAGAATTAGTTTACTAACTATCCCACAGAATTATCAGAGCCTTAGCTCAATTATCGTGTTTTAATTATATATTGAAATAATTTTACTTATTTTGAAGTAAATTGAGATTTAATATAAATTCAGGTCATTATCAACAAGTAAATCAAGCTACTTAGTATTAGTAACTGTAGAATTCCATTTATCTAGTGCTTTTCTAATTGATTCACATATATATACAACTTCATTATCCTTTAGCGTAGAATACATAGGAAGAGAAATTTCGTTATCAACAACATATTCCGTAATAGGTAATGTTCTTGTATATTGTTTATATACGGAAAATTTATGAACAGCAGGATAATGAATACTTGTTTGGATTCCCTTTTCATGAAGATAATTTCTTACAAAATCTCTTTTGATTTTAGATGAATCTTTTAAAACAATTGGCATTATATAATTTGAAACAAATTCTTTATTATCAGAAAAAGGAATAATAACTTCATCTAAACAACTTAAAGACGTTTCATACATTTTTCGTACTCCTTGTCTTTTAATCAAATCTGCTTTTAGTTTGTTTAATTGAACTATACCTAATGAAGCTCTAATATCATCTAATCTATAATTAAACCCAACTTCACAAATATCATATTCGGTAGCGTGTCCAGTTGCCCTTTGATATGACATTGTTGACATTCCATGGGAACGAAGAGATTTGCATTTATCATAAAGATCATCTCTGTTTGTTGTCAGCATTCCTCCTTCACCAGTGCTTACATTTTTATTAGAAAAAAAACTAAAACACCCTACATCTCCGATCGTTCCAATGCATCGTCCTTTGTATTCAGACATTGGTCCATGACAAGAATCCTCAATTACCTTTAAATTGTATTTATCTGCAATAGATAATATAGGATCCATATCACAAGGAAAACCAGCATAGTCCATAACTATAACTGCTCTAGTTCTATTTGATATAAGTGATTCAATTTGATTAGGATCAATTGTTAAATCAGAATAACTTTTTATATCACAAAAAACTGGTTTAGCTCCTACATAAATAATAGAATTAACAGTAGCCGCAAAGGTTAGTGAAGGACATATTACTTCATCTCCAGGACCAACACCTAAACTATAATTAGCTAAATGCAACGCATCAGTACAACTAGACAATGCTATAGCATGTTTAACACCAATTAATTCTTCAAATAATCGCTCAAATTCAGCACATTTCGGTCCAGTTGATATCCATTTGCTTTTTAATGTTGATATAACAGCATTTTCTTCTTCCAGATCATAATTCAATTTAAATAATGGAATTTCATACATTTATAAAACACCTCAAAATTCTTAGACAAATTATCTAATAATCACATCTTATAATCTAACGACTTACCAGTTTCAATATGAGCAAAATTAGGCAAGTACTCTCTTAATATTTCTACAATATCTTCTTTAGTTGTTTCTATTTCATTAAAAGAATTATTGAGTTTGCAGAGCAGACTATCAATAGATTTCTTATCAGGAATTGGTTTATTAATAATTACTCCAAGAGATGAAAATCTATTAAGGTCAGACTCTTCTGTATCAGTTACAAATTCTTCAAAAGACTTTTCTCCAGAAGTATCTGATTTTGAAAAATGGACTGGGTAATCATTTGAGTTATACATAAGATTCTCAGATTTATCTATAGCTTCTTCGTCTGAATCACAGTAACATATATTGAATCCATATGTATGTAATAAATCTTCTGCAATCTTATCAAAAGACATCATCTGAGCTTCATCGAGTTTAGGATAAAAAATTTCTCGGTTATTACCAAGAATACAAGATAGTACACAGATCTCACCAGATTCTATTGGAGACACAAAATAGCGTTTGATATCTAAAGGGGCTGATAATGGTTGTAATTTTTGGATACGAGATAAAAAACCAGCTGGCAAAGAGCCATTGGAGAAAGCAACATTAGCAAAACGAGCAGTCTTAACAGGAAACTTATCAGAATAGGAGAAAATAAGATCTTCCATTATTCTCTTAGAGGCCCCCATTATATTAACTGGATTTGCAGCCTTATCAGTTGAAACGCAGAAATACACTTGGGGGGGGAACATTGAGATCGTATCTAAAAGACTTTTTGCATGAATAACATTATTCTGAATTAATGCTTCAACTGAGAATATATCTTTTTCTGATCGAACATGTTTATGCGCAGAGAAATTTGCAATAATATCAAAACCTTTATGATTATAAAACATTTTTTTAAATACTTTAGAAGCAAAATCCATTGGATATGTTTTATATTCTTTGGGAATATACATCCCCTTCGTAGACCTTAAATCTCTTGTTAACTCTGCAAGAGCATTTTCATTTGTATCAACAACAACAAGTTCTAAAGGAGAATACCTCAATATAACTTTTATAAAAGAAGAACCGATTGTACCTGCACCACCAATTACAAGAACACTTTTATTATTAATTTTGTGATAAAGCTCTTTTGAGTACTTTTCAATGTCACAACGAAACATCGAAAAAGCTCTTTTAGTTATTGATTTTGATATAAATAAATCTAAATCAAACATAAATCAGTCCTTTTACAACAAGAAAAATCAATCAAAAAAAATTTCAGACCACGACTTTTTGCAACTATCCCATGAAGAGATATTTTTTATATTATTCTTATTGAAATCTAAGGCATTATCATCAATCTTACTAGATAACAAAAAAGGAATTTCAGAAAAATCAGAAAATTCTTTAATAGTAAAATTATATAAATCAATTTCAGGATAATGAAGCCAAATGGCAGAAATAATCCGTGTTTTTGTATAAAAATACTCTTTTATGGAATTACAAAATGCATCTGTTGTCTGAGCATTAATAAATATATCAGTTGCAACTCTAAGCATTGCCAATTTTTCGTATGATAAAAATTCATCAATAGTAATTACATTTAAACCACTTTCGGAAATTATCTTATTTAAATGAGATAAATAATCGCGATCCTTTCCATAAGTAAGTTGCAGAATAAAAACATATTGATTTTTATTTTCTATATTAGATAAAGCTTTTATTACCTGCTCATGCTGCTGCTCTTTCTTTGCATTGTAACCAATTGCTACAGCAACTTTACTCTTGTCTATAGAAAAAAAAGCCTTACATTTTTCTACAGAGTTAATTTTATCTATATAATTAAATAAAGAAACACCAAAATAAATAACTTCTGTTTTTATCCTGTTATATGGCCATTTGTCATAAATTAGGTTATATATCGACAAACTGTCTGTAGTAATAACATCAAAATTACGCAGGAGAAATCTTTTAAAAAATAGACTAAGTTTCGATGCTCTGAAAAAATCACTTCCCCAATATGTTGCAACTTTTTTTACGTTTGAATTAGAAATAAAGTTTATAAGTAAAAGATCTTCGTTGGTAACAAAGTGAAGATTTATGTAATCAAAACATCCTTGTTTTCGTATCCTTTTTACATTAACAGCAATTTTAATTATTCTTTGAAAAAAAAAGATAAATTTACCAAAATAGGGGCAAAACATCTTTTTTGAAAACACAAATTTTTCTATAAAATGAATATTATTCTTATTAACAAAAGAAATAGCTTCTTTGGATTCATCAATTTCGCTAAACAAATAAATATCGAAATTAAGAGGTAAGAGTACATTTTCAATAAATTGAGTTATGTATATACTTTTTATACTTCCTAATAGAAGGATTTTTTTTCTCATTTATATCATCTAGCCTCGTTAGTTTATTGTTAACTAAATAAAAAACATACGACTAATATAATAAAGCAAAAATACTCTAGATATTCATCAATATTTCTAATTATAAAAAGCGAGCCCTTCCTATCAATAAAAATAATTTTTTCGTCTAAATAAATTAAGGTTAAGGAATAATTTTGGCAATTCCTCGTTCAAATTTAACCTTAAAATCACATTCTTCAAGAGTACTTATTCTATGAGCAATTGATATTATGGTTATTTTCCCTTTTAAACTTAGAATTGTATTCATAATATTTTTCTCTGTTTCATTATCTAAAGCACTTGTGGCTTCATCCAGGATTAACACTTCAGGCTCAGTATAAAGCGCTCTTGCTATTCCAATACGCTGTTTCTGGCCTCCAGAGAGTTTCATACCACGGTCACCTACGCTTGTTTCAATGCCATTTGGTAATGACCTTATAAAATCTGACAATTCCGCCATATCTAATACTTTATTAATTCTATTTTCATCAATATCTTCTACTCTTTGCCCTAACGCTATATTTTCCTTAATATTGCCATCCAAAAGATATATGCTCTGAGGTACGTATGATATATTAGCTTGCCAACCTCTGATATTTGTTTGAATATCAACACCATCAACATAAATTGTGCCGTTTGTTGGTTGTAAAAGTCCTAACAATATATCAACAAAAGTTGTTTTTCCCGCTCCGGACTGTCCTATAATTCCTATAAACTTTCCTTTTGGAATAGAGAAAGACACCCCCTTTAGGATTCGATTTTTAAAATCTAATTTATCATCTACTGGGTATGAATATTCAATATCTTGTATGCATATACTATTTGAGAAATTAAGTTTACTATTATCAGATTTAGCATATAGAATTAAATCTTTTTTTTGTTGTTCTTTTATTGTTTTTAAATCATCATATAGAAGCTCTAAATTCGGAAGCTGAAACTTTATTCCATTATATGTTGATACAATTCGATTCGCGCTTGGCATTAATCTAAAAGCAGCCAAAGCAAGTACCCCCATCAATGGAACAATTTCTGATGAATTTTGACCTAAAGAAAGTTTTACTAAAATAAGACTTAATAAACCAATAACAGCTATAGTCTCAATAAAAAGACGAGGTAATTGAGAAATAAATTGATACGAAGATTGAGCTTTTGTCCATACTAAGCAAGCTTGTTTAAAAGCATTTAAAAAGAAAAGCTCTTTTCTAAGAACTTTAGTTTCTTTTACAGCTCCTATTGCTTGGTTTGTCCATTTATACATTTCCTTTGCATATCTAATTTGATTAACGCCTTGTTTGGAAATACTTCTTCTAAATAACTTTATTATAATATAAAGAAACATAAGCACAAAAAAAGACAACACAAAAGCAGTAAAAGGATCAACTAGAAAAATCATTATACCAATTGCTATGGCCGTTATGATCTCCGTGAATAACTGAAAAGTTAAAACAAGAAGAGAAGAGAAAATATTTCGCAAACTTTCCAAAATATTTCGTTGAACTTCTGCAGGGTTTGTATTCAAGAAAAAGTCATATGGTTTTCCTAAATAAGTAGCAAGAAGATTGTTCATATAAAATGATTGAAGATTCATTGCAAAGCGAATTTGTAATTTGTATTGAATACCAATAAATATGTTTTTGAAAATAAAAAATAAAATTAGAACAAAAGTAAAAGCCACTACAAGTCTAGTATGTGTAGTAATGCCATATTCATTAGCAATTGTTTTCAAATATGAGTGATGGGACAAAAAATCAGAATTTCCCATAAGATTTATGAGAGGAAGAATTAAACTAATACCAAAAGCTTCTAAGGCAGCACAAACAACCATAAGAAGTAAAACACAAAAACTTTTCTTTTGTTGTGCCGGGGTAAAAATTGTAAAAATCTTAAATAATGCTTTCATCTTTAATAACTATAAAAAAATCAGATAGTTTTTTTTCTGCAAGAAATAGAAAAAACAAAAAAAATTAATTACGTTTATATATTACTTAGTATCTCATACACGGGATCTTAAATACTATACGGGTAATTAGCTGATTAATTTAGAAAAGATATCGATCTAAAAAGATGAGGCTTCAAAGAAGCGGTTGTTCATTTTATTATTAAATTGCAAAACCAAACAAAATGGAGCAACCGCATGACCTCATTGTATCCTAGATCAGATCTTTCTTCAAATTCTCTAAGCTCATTACTA
>SVES01000082.1 GCA_015057305.1 Pseudobutyrivibrio ruminis
CTTTGCATCTTCCTTGCACCAATCGCTGCAATTATTCCAGCAGCAGCTACATCATCAGCACTTATCTACGTTGGTGTGCTTATGATGACAGGTCTTAAGAAGGTTAACTTTGATGACCTTTCAGTTTGTGTACCAGTTACAATCATGCTTATCGCAATGCCAATTTCTGGCTCAATCGGTCACGGTATTGGTCTTGCAATGATTTCATACACAATCATTAAGGTATTTACAGGTAAGGCTAAGGAAGTATCAGGACTTACTTATGTAATTTCACTTCTATTCCTTATTAAGTTCTTTTTAGCAGTATAAGAAAGCTTTTCATAAAGGGCAAAGCTCCTTGCAATGCAGTGACATTGTAAGGGGCTTTTTGTTTTACTTGTCAGTAAATTATGAATTTTCTGCGTTATTTCTCCTTTTTACATCCATTTGGGTTAAAATTTTTATTATTGAAAACACTAATAATGTAAAGGAGGAATAACATTGAAAAAGATATTTCAAAAAATCACAAGTGTATTAATGCTTGTAGCACTTACCTTTAGCCTGTTTAATGTAGATTTGCTAGAGGTCAGTGCTGAAACTAATGATGTAAAGCTATCTGCTGATTCCTCAGACTTTGTGCTTCTTAGCGATGTTGTCCCAGATGCCATTATGGAAATCAGATATTATTCTACCTATAACTTCGTTGGAGACAGAATAGCAGGGTATGAAGAGCCAGTGGCACTTCTTACAAAAGAGGCAGCCCTGGCTTTAAAGGGGGCTAGCGATGAGCTAAAGGAAAAAGGCTATAGGCTTAAAATCTATGATGCATATCGCCCACAAATGGCTGTCACTAATTTTATGAACTGGGCTTTAGATGAAAATGATGTGCGCATGAAGCAATATTTTTATCCTGAGCTTGATAAATCTGTATTATTCCCACAGGGCTACATTGCTGAGCACTCAGGCCATAGCCGGGGCAGCACTGTGGATTTAACTCTTTTTGATATGAATACAGAAAAAGAGGTAGATATGGGTGGAACCTTTGACTACTTTGGAGAATTGAGCCATCCAGATTATACAGGTATTACTGAGGAGCAGTACGCAAACAGAATGCTTCTTAGAGATGTTATGGTTCGCCATGGATTCAATCCACTTCCAGAGGAATGGTGGCATTTCACTTTGAAGGATGAACCATATAAGGACACATATTTTACCTTCCCTGTTTCTACAAAATCCGTAGTTTGCTCTGCAAATACTAATCAAGCCACCGCTTCAACCACTGAGGTGCTAGGAGCTTCACCAGATTGGATTGCAAAGCTGCCACAGGCAAAAACTTCCACACAAATGCTTGTTGTTGCAAATTATGAAGGCACAACTGCCTGGGTATCTTTAAATGAAAAAGGGTCTGATGGTAAATGGTATCAGATTATGACAACTCCAGGCTTTATAGGAAAAAACGGTCTGGGAAAAACTGTTGAGGGAGATGCCAAGACACCTGTTGGAACCTACAGATTTACTGCGGCTTTTGGAATCGCAAAAGACCCTGGCTGTAAAGTACCTTATATACAGGTAGGAGAGGAGCAATATTGGTCAGGTGATGCCAATCCTGGAATGCAATACAATCAAATGGTTTCCATCAATCAATATCCAAATCTTGATACAAAAAATAGTGAGCACATTATTGAATATACCCGTGAATATCAATATTGCCTGAATATCAGCTACAATGAGGCTGGTGTTCCAGGCTTAGGCTCTGCCATATTCCTTCATTGCATGGGGGCAAAGAAACCATACACTGGTGGCTGCGTAGCAATTCCAGAAGACCAGATGAAGGTTGTAATGCAAAATGTAAAGCCTGAGTGCACAGTTGTTATTGACTCACTAGAGAATCTTGGGGGAAGCTTCTAAGGTATTATAATTAACGGAAAAGAGCCTTAGTTTATAGCTTTTTGGGACTCATTACGTCGAAGTCCATATATATGTACATATGCACCTGCTAGTATTATCTCATCGATAATACAGGAGGTGCTTTTTTATGAAAAAGAGATTGGACAAAGAATTGATTATTTCCTTGGCAATTGTTGCATTGCTGGTAGCTGTTGGTGTTGTATTCTTTTTATTGTTTATGTTTGACATACAAATTTCACAGAATAATATAGCTGGCATAGTAGGCTCATATTCAGGTATTTCCGGTGGCGTTTGGCTTTTTTTACTTTGCAGAAATTGTTGACTAAGTATTGTGGGTTACCTATAATTAAGTTATCTATATATAGTGTATCTTGCGTTAACTAATCTAGTTTTTGTATTTACACTTGGTTTTAAGGAAGGTAATTGTTATGAGTAGACATTGTAAGAGGTTTATTAATGCTGTTGTAGTTTTTGTGATGGTTTTTGCATTTAACATAGTTGCATTTGCCCAGGGAACAACATCTATTTCAGTTTCTAAAAGTTCTGCAGCTGTAGGGGATTCCATTACGGTTTCTGTTTCAGGTACAGAAAGTGGCACAATTACTATAAAATACACAGCTAGTATGCTTAATCTTACAAGCTGTAGCGTTTCAGGCTACACCACACAGGGAAACTCAGTTACATTTTCAGGCACAGAGGGGGATATAGTTTTTACAGCAGCCACAGAGGGAACAGCTTCCATAATTGTGTCATCCTCAGCTAATTCTGGTAGTAGTACCACTTTGACAATAGGTGGTTCATCTTCTAATACTTCTACATCTTCAACTACAGAAGAAGCTACCACAACTCAGGAGGAGACTACAGCTACTGAGGAGACAGCAGAGTCTTCAGAGGAAGAAACAACTGAAGTGGCAACAACAGAAGCAACAGAAACAGCCACATCTACTACAGGTGCTGTTGGCACATTAAATGATGATGGAGGATTTGATATAAACGGTGTTTCTTATGTAGTGTCTGAGCGCTATTCAGATTCAGAAATGCCTTCAGGCTTTTCAAAGGAAACAATTACCATTGGTTCAAGCACTTATAGCGAGCCAACAAATGGTTCCATCACATTATTATACTTAAAGCCTGCTGATAACACATCAGGCTCTGGCGTATTTTATATGTATGATGCTGATGCAGGCACAGTTTCAGAGTTTTTGATGCTGGGCTCTAGCGATAATTATGTCATCATAACAAACGCTGATGCTGCACCTTCCACAGCTTTCTCAGCCACCACCTTAGAGGTGACTGGTGGTACAGCTACCGCCTACACAATTGATGGCAGTGAGTTTTTCTACGTATATGGCACTAATAAAGACGGTGTTGCAGGTTGGTACGTTTATGATGCTACTGAAGATACTGTTTCTAGAATGGACCAGTCTTTATTAACTACATCTACCACAGAGGTTACCACCGAAGAAACAACAGAAACTGCTGAAACCACAGATAACAGCATATACATCGAAAAATTAAATCTTTACCGCAAAATTATTATGGGCTTGATTATACTTTGCGTTGTACTTTTGTTTGTTATAATTAATAGAGCCTTCAAGGGCAGGGATGACAGTGATGATGACGATTTTGATGGTGATGTTTTTGCAAAAACACCTGTAAAGACATCAAAACGTATTCCTCGTTCAATTGTATTTTCTCCTCGCGATAGAGATGATGATGATATTGAAGATGAAGAAGATGACGATATATATGATGACGCTGATGATGAAGAATATGATGAAGAAGATGAGGAATATTATGACGAGCAGGCAGACACTTCTCGTGCTAGATATGAATCAGAATCATACGAATCTAGACGCGCTTCAAGCCTAAATATGATGGATTTAAATGATCTATAAAGGAGCAGAATATGGAATATTCTAAGCAAGCTAAACGAGCTATTACTGGTGCATCAAAGCTTTCAAAATCTTTAAAACATAGCTATGTGGGAACAGAGCATTTGCTTATTTCCATTATCGAACAGGAAAATTCTCTTGCAGCCAAGGTATTAAAATCCAATGGTGTTAGCAAGGATGCACTTATTAAGCTTGTAGAGGAACTTATCTCGCCAGGTGGTGAGGTGGCTGTACAAGAAAGGGATGGTTATACCCCTAAAATGGAGCAGCTACTTGAACACGCGGCAGAGGAAGCTGAAAAATGTAATTCTAAAACAATTGGCACTGAGCATTTATTACTTGCAATGATTAGAATGCAGGATTGTTCAGGTGCAAGACTTTTGAATTCCCTGGATATTAATCCACACAAGCTGTTTTCAGAGCTTGTTGCTGGAATGGGTGCCGAGGGCACAGTATACAAGGAAGAAATGCAGGCTATCAACAGCGGCAGAAGACGTAATGATACATCCTATCTGGAGCAGTTTTCGCGAGATCTGACTGAGCTTGCAGAGAATGGAGAATTAGATCCTATAGTTGGACGTGATTCTGAAATTCAAAGAGTTATCCAGATTTTATCTAGGCGTGGCAAAAACAATCCATGCTTAATTGGTGAGCCAGGAGTAGGTAAGACTGCCATAGTTGAGGGCTTGGCCGAGAGAATAATTGATGGCAATGTGCCAGATTCTGTCAAGGATTTAAGAGTGCTATCCCTTGATTTGTCAGGGATGGTTGCAGGCTCTAAATATCGTGGAGAATTTGAGGAGCGTATTAAAAAGGTTATAGCAGAAGTTATTGAAGAAGGAAACATTCTGCTATTCATTGATGAAATCCACACACTTATTGGTGCTGGCGGAGCAGAGGGGGCTATAGATGCTTCCAATATTCTAAAACCAGCCATGGCTCGTGGAGAAATCCAGATTCTTGGAGCTACAACTATTACAGAGTATCGTAAATACGTAGAAAAGGATGCAGCTCTCGAAAGACGTTTCCAGCCAGTTATGGTTGAGGAGCCTTCTACCCAGGAGACCATCGAAATCCTTAAGGGTGTTAGACATTTATATGAGGAACACCACGGAATCACCATTCCAGATGAGGCCGTAGAGGCATGCGTGCACCTATCTGAAAGATATATTGCTGATAGATTTTTGCCAGATAAGGCTATTGATTTAATGGATGAAGCTTCTGCTGCCATTAAGCTTAATACTGTCAAAAAGATTACAAAAGATAACGGTCTTGATAGAAAGATACAAGAATTGGCTCAAGAAATGGAGGATGCAATTATCGCTGGAGATATTGCATTGGCTAGTTCAATCAAAAAAGAAAAAGATGAGCTAACTGAAAAAAAGCTTGCTGAGGAAAAGAAATTAAATAGAAAGACCAAAAGCAAAAATACAGTTTTAACAGAAAATGATGTTGCAGCTGTGGTTGCCCTATGGACTAAAATCCCAGTGGCTAAGCTTACAGAACAAGAATCTGTTCGTCTCCGCAAAATCGAGAGTATCCTTCACAAGAGAGTGATTGGACAAGAGGAAGCGGTATCTGCTGTTGCACGAGCTGTCCGTAGAGGTAGAGTAGGCCTAAAGGAAAAGGGCAGACCTATTGGTTCATTCTTATTCTTAGGACCTACTGGTGTTGGTAAAACAGAGATTTCAAAGGCACTGGCAGAGGCTGTTTTTGGAAACGAAAATTCTATGATTCGCGTAGATATGAGTGAGTACATGGAGAAACATTCAGTTTCAAAGATGATTGGTTCGCCTCCTGGATATGTTGGCTTTGAAGAAGGTGGACAGCTGTCTGAAAAGGTGCGTCGCAACCCATATTCAGTTATATTATTTGATGAAATTGAAAAGGCACACCCTGATGTGTTTAATGTTATGCTTCAGATCCTCGATGATGGACATGTAACTGATTCTCAAGGAAGAAAGGTAGATTTCAAAAACACCATCATCATCATGACAAGTAATGCTGGCGCGCAGGCTATCATTGAGCCTAAAAAGCTTGGTTTTGCCTCAAAGGAGGACGCTAATAAGGACTACGAGTTTATGAAAAACGGCGTCATGGAAGAGGTAAAACGAATCTTTAAGCCAGAGTTTTTAAACCGTATTGATGAGACAATTGTGTTTAGAGCTCTCACAAAGGACGATATGAAGGAGATAGCAGCCCTTCAAGTGAAACAGTTTGCTGCCAGATGCAAAGAGCAAATGGATATTACAGTTACTATTCCAGCTACTGTTAAGACTTGGATTGTGGAGAAATCCTTCGAACCAAAATATGGTGCTAGACCTATACGTCGTAAGATTCAAACTGCTCTTGAGGATGTTATGGCTGAGGATATTTTGGCAGGAAAGATTAAATCAGGAGATACAGTAAAGGCTAAGATTAAGAAGGATGAAGTGGTATTTGAAAAATCTTGATTTTAATTAAAGTTTATTGAGAAAATCAAATTCCTTTGTTATAATCTTTCTTAAGATAAGCTGCACAAAGCGGCGACTATAGGAGGAACAAAAATGGCTGTGATTAGTGAGTTGATTCGCAGTGAAGCAGATGGCACTATCAGCTTTGGAGACTACACTTTAGCTGATAAGAAAAAGCTAGAAAATTTTAAACATGATGGGGATTTGTACAAGGTAAAGACATTCTCTGATATTACAAAATTAGAGAGAAACGGAATGTTTGTATATGAGTCAGTACCAGGTACAGCAGTAGAAAATTTCAGTTGCACATCCGATTTAGTTACATTTACAGTTGAAGGTAAAGAGGATGCAATGGTTACTCTGGAGCTTGAGCCTGAAACAAACTATGATATTACTGTAGGTGGTAATAGTGCTGGTCAGATGAAGACCAATCTTGGCGGTAAGCTTAATTTATCAGTTGAGCTTGATCCGGGAGTAGCAGTTTTAGTTGAGGTTAAAAGAGTTTAATAATTGATTCTAGTAAATCTTCCCACTTTATGGTGGGGAGATTTTTTAAATCTAAGGAGAACAAATGGCAAATAAAAAAGTATCAGTATTTTTCTGTCAAGAATGTGGAAATGAAACATCTAAATGGTCTGGACAATGCCCAGCTTGTGGCGCATGGAATAGCTTGGTGGAGGAGATAATAGACAAGACCTCTGTCAAAACCAGAGCAAAGGTTGCAGATATTAAGCCTACAAAGCTGATAGAGGTTACAGCATCCAATGAGGCAAGGATGTCCACCACTATAGAAGAATTTGATAGAGTGCTTGGTGGCGGAATAGTACCTGGCTCCATGGTATTAGTAGGGGGCGACCCGGGGATAGGAAAATCCACCCTGCTTTTACAGACTTGTCAGAGGCTTTGCTTATCAGGGATTAATGTAATGTATGTATCTGGTGAGGAGTCACTTCAGCAGATAAAAATACGAGCTGACCGTATAGGGAAATTTAATGATAAGTTGGACCTGTTATGTGAAACCAGCCTGGATACAATAAAGGCAGTTGTTGAACGAGAAATGCCAACTGTTCTGATTATAGATTCAATACAGACAATGTTTAATGAGTCTGTTGGCTCTGCCCCAGGATCCGTCTCTCAGGTTAGGGAGTCCACAAGCGTGTTAATGAATATCGCAAAGGGTAAAGGAATAGCTGTGTTTATTGTAGGACACGTTACCAAGGAAGGTACTGTGGCCGGCCCTAGAGTATTAGAGCATATGGTTGACACGGTTTTATATTTTGAAGGTGATAGGCATGCCTCTTATAGAATTCTCAGAGGTGTCAAGAATCGATTCGGTTCTACTAATGAAATAGGTGTATTTGAAATGAGAGATACTGGCCTTGAACAGGTAAAGAATCCATCTGCTGTCATGCTTGATGGAAGACCAGACAATGCCACTGGCTCTATTGTCACCTGTTCTATGGAAGGCTCTAGACCAATCCTTGTTGAAATACAATCCCTTGTTAGTAAAACAGCCTTCGAGATTCCTAGAAGAATGGCAACAGGCTGTGATTACAATAGGGTTAATTTGTTGGTTGCCGTGTTAGAGCGAATGAGAGATACGAAAGCCAATAGAGCATGCGGAATATTTCTTGGACGCTCAGATATATATGTAAATATTGCTGGTGGTATACGCATTAGCGAGCCTGCCATAGATTTGGCAATTGCTCTTGCAATATATTCCAGTGAAAAGGATATTCCAGTGGACCCAGATACTATTATATTTGGAGAGATAGGCTTATCCGGTGAAGTGCGTTCTGTTTCTATGGCAGAGCAGAGAGTTAATGAGGCTAAAAAGCTTGGCTTTAAAAAGGCAATCATACCAGCCTCTAATCTGAATAGTGTATCCAGCATCTCTGGCATTACAGTAATTGGTGTGCCCAATGTAAAGGAAGCGGTAGATGCATTGAATAGATAGCTATAAAATGAATTGTAAAAATAATTAGTACAATTCATACAATTTGGAGATAATGTGAAAATAGATTTACTTTACGAAAATCATATAAATACTGTTGACACCTAGTGTTTTAGGTGCTATTATAATCGAGCACTGAGGGAACGAGGTGCTGAAGAAAATAAGATATTGCAAGAATTGTATAAACAATTTTAATATCTTGAAAAACTTCATAAATTTAATGAAAAAAGTTGTTGACAAAGAGCTCCAATCGTGATAATATAAACGAGTTGCTGCTGAGGGCAACAACAAAGCGAAGATTGATAACTGAACAGTGAAACAAACCTTGAATTAATACA
>SVES01000083.1 GCA_015057305.1 Pseudobutyrivibrio ruminis
GACCAGTTATGGCGTCTTCTCTCAATAAATGAAGGGAACTTCTTTAACTGCTCACAGCCAATTGCTGCCTGCATATCGGTAACTTTCAGATTATAACCAAAGTGAGAATAAACATACTTGTGATCATAGCCCTTAGGAAGTTCACCATGCTGACCATCAAAACGATGCTTACAGAAATTGTCCTGACCAGAAGGACAGATACAGTCTCGTCCCCAGTCTCTAAATGAAAGAATCAGTCTATTTAATACAGGGTTATTGGTGTATACACATCCTCCTTCGCCCATAGTCATATGGTGAGGAGGATAAAATGAAGAAGTACCAATATCGCCCCAGGTTCCGCTGAATTTGGTTACACCATTGATGGTGTATTTGGTTCCAAGCGCATCACAGTTATCTTCAACCAACCACAGATTGTTCTTATCACAGAATTCTTTAACCTTTTCAAGATTAAAAGGATTTCCCAGAGTATGGGCAATCATAACAGCTTTAGTTTTAGAACTTAAAGCTCCCTCAAGCTTAGTAACATCAATGTTGTACTGAGGAACAGTAACATCAACAAAAACAGGGATAGCGCCGTAGTTTAGAATTGGCGTTACGGTTGTAGGGAAACCACAGGCTACAGTGATAACTTCATCACCAGGCAGAATCTGTCTTGCACCTAGCTCAGGAGCAGTTAAAGCCATAAAAGCAATAAGATTAGCTGAAGATCCTGAATTAACAAGATGAGCAAACTTAACACCTATCCAATCAGCAAATTCCTTTTCAAACTGATTTGCAAATCGACCTGTTGTCAGCCAAAAATCCAGAGTTGCATCAGTTAGAGCCTTCATTTCTTTTTCATCAAACACACGGGATGCATAACTTATTCTATCACCTGCTTTAAAAGGCTCTTTTTTCTCTTTAAACTCATGGTAATACTCAGCTACCATCTGTTTGATCTGTTCACGTGCTTCTGATTCACTATTCCATTTCATATTACTTATTCCAAAAATTCATCTATCTGTCTTACCATCACCTGACGAACATCTTCACCAGCAGTCCATGCCCTAGTCCATTCAACAACCTTTATTACAGCTGTTTCCAAATCCCAGCGAGGAGACCAACCAAAAGTTGTTTTTAATTTTGAACAGTCAAGCTTCAGAAAATTAGCTTCATGTGGACCATCAACACATTTATCAACTCTTTTTATATCACTTCCCCAGTGTTTGATAAATAAATCAACTAGATCACCAGTCTTCCAGCAGTCAGCATCATTCGGTCCAACATTGTACCATGAGGCATATGAAGGATTGTTAAATTGTTTTTGCACAATTAAAAGGTAAGCGTAAAGAGGCTCAAGCACATGCTGATATGGACGGGTGGAAAAAGGATTTCTAACAGTTATATCTTCATGCTTTAACGCAGAGCGGACACAGTCAGGAATGATTCTGTCAGCAGCAAAGTCTCCACCACCAATTACATTACCTGCACGTGCCGTAGATACTGCAACCTGTTTTTCAAGAAATGATTTTTTATAGGAATGAGTTACAAGCTCTGAGCACGACTTTGAATTAGAGTATGGATCATAGCCATCAAGAGGATCGATTTCTCTATATCCCCATTCCCATTCCTTATTGTCATAAACCTTGTCAGTAGTGACATTTAAAAAAGACTTTACTGATGGAGTCTGTCTTACAGCTTCACAGATATTAACTGTTCCCATTACATTTGTTGCATATGTACCAACAGGATCACTGTAAGATTCTCTGACAATTGGTTGAGCTGCCATATGAATAACAATATCTGGCTGATGCTCATTTAATGAAGAAACAAGATGATTTAAATCTCTGACATCACCTTTTATATGGATAATATCATCTTCTAATGAGCATAAATCAAAAAGTCTAGTCTCAGTTTTAGAACAGGTTGAGTAACCTATTACCTTAGCCCCAAGCTTTAAAAGAAAAACTGAAAGCCAGCTTCCCTTAAATCCAGTATGTCCTGTTAAAAAGACTTTTTTGCCTTTAAAAAAAGATAAATCAAGAATATCTTTAATTCTTACCATTTTTTCCATGGAGCATTTCCCTGTGCCCATAAATTCTCTAAGAGCTTCTTTTCAAGCAAAGTATCCATACACTGCCAGAAACCGCTGTGCTGATAGGTCATAAGCTCACCCCGGCTAACCAGTTCTCCTAGGACATCCTGTTCGAAGATGGAATTATCCCCTTCAATTAAGTCAAATACTTCAGGTTTTAGCACCATGTATCCAGCATTGATAGCATAACCGTCATGATTCTGTTTTTCGCGGAAGGATTTAACGGCATTATCAGGACCGATTGAAAGAACACCTTTCTGCTGTTTCTGAATAACGGATGTAAGAGTTGCCAATTTGTTATGGGACTGATGGAATTTAACCAAATCAGAAATATTTACATCACAGACGCCATCACCATAGGTCATCATAAAATCTTCGTCACCCACGTATTTCTGAATACGCTTAATTCGTCCACCGGTCATTACCTTCAAACCAGTATCAACAACGGTAACTTTCCATGGTTCTGACTTTTTATTATGGACAATAACTTCACCGTCTTTAGAGAAATCAAAAGTTACATCGCAGGTATGAAGGAAATAGTTTGAAAACCAATCTTTAATAATATGCTGCTTATAACCGGCGCAGATAATAAACTCATTAAAACCGTAATAAGAATACTCTTTCATAATATGCCAAAGTATTGGCATACCACCAATTTCAATCATTGGCTTAGGTTTATTTTCAGACTCCTCTGAAATACGGGTACCGAATCCCCCAGCAAGAAGAACTATCTTCATTTTAAATTTCAATCATTCCTTTTATGACATTAACCAACCAATACAATCAAAATCAAAAATAACACACTTAATAAAAAAGATTAAGTATTTTTATTTTTGACAAAATAAATCAAGGGTAAATTTTTACTTTCAAATCTATCTTTTTCTTTATATTGATTTTACGGTGACCAAATGATACGGACTTTGGTCACATTGTAACTAAAATCAAACGGCTGTATTTAACATACAGTCTGCTTTTTTAAAATTTAAATCTTTTCTTAGGATTTTTGAGATTATTTTGGTAATTTGCAAGAGATTATTGAGAGATTTTCAGAGTTGTGGAATAGCTTATCTACATCAGGCAAGATGCTTATAGTTCTTCTATGAAGTAGTCTGTGATTATCTTAAATGCCAAGTAGATATCACTTGCCAGGGCCTGACGTGTCATTTTGAAGGACAGAGGTTTTCGTTTTTCAGAACTTTCTGTTCGGAATTTCGTTCTTCTAAAGTCCTCCTGAGACAGTCTCTGTATTGCGTAGGAGGTGACATTGTAAAGAATTTTGTTCTTGGCAACGGTGACATTGATATTATCCTTATCGCATAAAGCCTGTTTATCCTGAAGGAAAAAGCTGTTCAGAGTATTATGATGAGTCTCGAAATACCAGCGTACACCTATTGAATGAACCAGCTGACGGAAGTTTTCATGAGTTGGCTTTAGAGAGGAAATGTAATACCTCTGTGTAGTTGTAGGCCTTGGCTGTTCATCAGGATTAGTATTTCTTGCACAGTATTTAGATGTCTTCCTGGTAACAATGACAATAGTGGCTGCTTTACCGTACTGACTTCTAATTTCCTCAGACAGTACGTCTGCACTCATCATCTTAATAGAGTTTTCCTCTATGCGTCCTGATATCTTTTCCAGAGACTCATGAGAGAATACCTCGCTGTTATCAGAATTATCATTAAATGCTTTTACGATAACATCTCTCAGGTCTTTGTTGCCATTGTTTTCTTTGACAGGAAAGAACCAGTCTATGTTTCTGAAATCAAGATAGCTTATGAGGATATCTCAGAGATTTAGGGCATCTGCGTAGAAGATGGCATCTTCATCGATGGTGATTTTGTCCAGAATATCAATGAAGGCCTGCACTTCCTGATTCTTCCTATGCACTGTCTTAAAGCCAACAACCTCCTGACTGTCACAGTCATAGATGCTGACTCCGTGTCCGCTTTTCTTCTTGCGGCTGAAGGAGCCTTCTCTATAGGTAGCTCTCAGTTCCTGACCATCTCCTCCCAGAGTCTTTCTATAGTTCTGGGAGTCATAGTCCTTGTTCTTAATCATATCTGCTATGCTTACTTTTACTTTATTGAAGTACTTCGTAAAGATTGCGTGCATAACATCCTCAGGAACAAGTTTGCGAATGGTTCGCACTGTTTCATCGGAGATCATGTGTTTTGGTGAAGGCATTCCTGGAACAAGGTGCTGCAGCTCCATATTGTTGAAAAACCAGAATTCAGCAATCTCAGCATCATCATTGCAGTTACTGACTCCTGCTAGTAAAACAACAAAGAGCACAACTGCGATGTTATAAGAGATGAGTTCCTGATCACGGGGATCAACATGGGCTACATCGGCATAAATACCATCAAGGATCTCGTGAATAATTCGATAGTTAGGATTACGCTTATAGAAACGTTCAGCCTTTAGCTTGGAGAGTTCCCATTTATCGAGCTGATCTTCAATTTCGAATTCACTTAAGCCGAAGGCTCTGAATATCTCGATATATTCCTGTTCATAATCGATTTGAGGCTTAACAGGAGATGAAAAGCGATTAGAAGAACAGGCAAGTTCCTCTAATTTTGCGGATATATTGAATTCGCCATCCATCGTGATTGATTTCCTAAAGCCTAAACTATCATTATCTGATCAGAAACACAGAAAGAAATCTAACAAAATATCATAGTTTGATCCTTGAATCACACAAATAATTCAAGGCGTGATCCCAAGTTCATAAAAAAAAGAAAAGAATTAGATTTTAAAAAAGCAGATTGTAAGTTGATTACAACCAAAATTAAACTGTGATCAAAGTCCGTATCATTTGGTCACCGTAAAAAATAATAAAATAAGAACAAAATACACATAACAAAATTGAATAGAATTCAAGAGGAATTTTTTTTAATCTAATTTTATTTATCATACTTATCCTAAAGAAAAATTAAGAGTGATAATGTACAAAAATGAATTTTAAACTTTTTAAAAACCAATTCTCTCTTCTTCAACAACTAATGGTCTATTCATAATTCTTTTATTCATACTCAAAAGGTACTCACCGATTATACCAAGAAAAGTTAGCTGCACAGATCCTAAAAAAAACAACCCGATAAGTAGAGGTGCGGTGCCAGATTCAAATCTATCCCAGTAAACAAGTTTATATATAAGATAAAATAGCGCAATTAGAAAACAGACTAAACCAACAATTACTCCAAGGAATGTAGCCATTCTTAAACCGACTTTTGTATATGAAGTAAAACTAAGCATGGCAATATCGTATAAAGTAAAGAAATTATTTTTAGATCTGCCTGCTTTTCGTCTTTGCTGTTCATAAGGAATATCAATTCTATCTGCGCCAAGTTCCGCAACAATTCCTCTTAAGAAAGGAGTTGGGTCGTTTAAATTACGAAGAACATCTATAAATGACCTGTCATACAATCCGAACCCTGTATAATGTTCAATCTGTTCAACATCAGAAAACTTTTTAATTAATTTGTAATAGCAAGTTCTAAGAAAACGAACAAATTTGTTTTCCCTACTAGTAGTTTTTATACATGAAACAATCTTATGCCCTTCTTCCCATTTTTTTATAAGAGTAGGAATCATCTCCACTGGATCTTGAAAATCTGCACACATAAGAATTGCACAATCACCAGTGGTTTGAGTTAGTCCATAATAAGGAGAGTTATTCTGACCAAAATTCTTGGCATTAAAAATTGCCTTAATTTTATTGTTATTATTATGCAATTCTCGAATCTTATCTCTTGTATCATCTATTGACTTATTGTCAATAAAAATAATCTCGTAATCATACTCTGATAGCTTATTAAATTCGTGTACAATAGAATCGGTCAATGGGATAACATTCTCTGACTCGTTGTAGGTTGGAATAAGCACACTAATTTTTTTCAAAGTATTATCTCCTTAATTATAGATTTTGTTTTCTATTATAAACGATGCTCAGATTCACAATTGAAGACATCATTCAATGCATAAAATGCATTCTCCTTGTTACCTAGAGGTTATGGGATAGTACAATATAGTCAATATAATTCGTACATCTTTCTTTTGACTAAATAAACTTTTAACTTAGCATTATTAACTCACATTACATTGGAAGAAAAACAATCAATACTAAAATAAAGACTGTTTTCAGTGTAACAATGCATTTTTACCAGGATTAAGCTAAAAACAAAAATTTTTTCACTTAATTCAATATGATTTTCTTCGTTTTATTGTCGATAAATGTTTATTTCATCATCAAAAGAGTAAAGATTAATTTTCAAAGTAGAAAGCAATTTTTTTTACAGATGGAGTCAATGGCATTTTTTTCAAAACACCTATATTCACTTAATTATTGTAATAATCAACAGATAAACTATATAGAATCAGCATAATATTATATTCAAATCAAGGCAATCCACTAACTTACAAAAAAAATCGTAAAAAGAGCAAAATATATTATCAACATGTATACCTAAAATTTTCTAAAAGAAATACACTAAATAATAATGGTTACAAAAATGTTTTTATTATTAGCTTTTCAAATAAAAGATAAATTCCATATATTAATCATCTTTAGTATATTGAACACTTATAGATTTCTTATTAAAAAATCTAGCAACAGTGTTATTAACCCAATAATTCTTATCTGAGGAAAGGTCAATAGCCTTCAAATTAGTCCAATGATTGGAATCGAAAGGAACAATTGTTAAAACAACATCATCAGCCTTACTCATCTTTATTCTCTCGATTATTTCGTTTTCTTTCAAATAAAAATTCATATAATCATGCTTATATAAATGCTTAATAATCTTTAGAGAAGTAAAATTTCTAACCCCAAAATCTTGCATTTGACTTAACATACATAAAGAAATAATAATAACTTTAGAGAAGGATAAAATGCCACCTTTCTGATATATAAGTATTCCTATATGCACTGACAAAAAATAAATAAATATCGAAATCGACAAACGTTCCACAAAAATAAATCTTGAAGGAACATAATTTGCAGAACTATAACCAAGAATGAAAGGATAATCAATAATAACAATAGCAAGCAAAAAATAACAAAAAACAAAGAGAATCTTTCTTAAAGAAATAACCGCAAAATGTCTATAAAAGAAATATCCAATAAGAACACTAAAAAATATAAACAGCACTAAATGGTGGTTGTATAAATGGAGTTCTTGAAAAATAACGGAGAAAACTCTTTTAAAAGAAATTAGTACACTCTTAAAGTAATGAATATCACTATCATAAACTGCATGACGAACAAAGTTTCCTGGAGCCAAAGAGTTTATTGAAGAAAAAAGAGTTGCGACAGAAAAAACAATAAAAGTATTTTTAATTCTACAACCGTGAAACAATTGATTATACAATATTACAAATAGCAAAATTGAACAAAGCAAAGCTGCAAGGTTCAAAGCTCCACCGGAAGCTAAAAAAGCAGAAAAAACAGAACCAGACAATAAAATGCGACTATGCTTTTTTTCTGACAATATTAATAGAGACAGGCAAAGAAACATAAAAGAGCAAGGAAGAGTATACACACAAATTCCTGCCCACCAATAGAAGATTTCATCCATTGGACATGTTGATAAAAGGTAATAAAAAAAAATACAATTAAGGCACAATATAAATATTTTTTTATCTTTATTGTATTCAAATAAAGAAGAAAAAACATACAACAAAAAAACTAATGAAATTACAAAAAAAAGCGAAGAAAGAAAATAAGCGAAGCCAACTCCTGTAATACCAAACAGATAATAGATAGGTAGAGTTGCTAAAAAACAAGAAAAATAAGTTCCTTGATGAGAAAAATACCATTTAAAGGAATTCTCTACCATGTAAATTAAGTGATTTCCTTCATAGTTTTTCCAATCAGATACTCCCCAAAAATCATCTGCAGAAGGGACTCCATAAAAACAGCCAACCAAAAAAGGAGTAACAATTGTAAGAAAAAGAAACAATAGTAATATTTGAGCGAAATTATATTTTTTTTTCATATTTCAACTTTTAACAACAATAAGTTTATTCAGAATAAGGATATGCCGAAAATTTAACAATTGATACTTAACTCAACTTTCGCATTTCAGAAATTGAGTTAAAACGTTAATTTAATGCGGTCTAGCATCTCATTATGCTCTTTAAAATATGATAACTCAACTTTCGCACTTCGATTATAAATCGAAGTGCGAAAGTTGAGATACTTAATATTTTTGATTCATACCCAGGTCCTTAAGAGATTTTTCTTTTAAAGCCTGGTTGGTTCACGATCTGCCACAAAAGTAATGGCAGA
>SVES01000084.1 GCA_015057305.1 Pseudobutyrivibrio ruminis
GATCGCAACTGGTAACAGTTGCATATCCTTTAATTTATGCGGATCCTAGAATAAATTTCTTAAGATCCTAGGTATGTAATAAAATCTTAAATCTTCATCTTAAACGGACTCCTTTCTCATAATATGTTCACTACATTTTTACTAGAGCTAAACTGCAATAATCTCCTATACTCATCTTATACATTTTTTTGTGGATTAGTTTTTCGTAATCCTCTACAGCCTTTGCAACTCCAGGACAAAGCAAATTAAAATAGTCGTGCAACAAGAGGACTCCACCATAAGACATCATTGGCCAAAATTTTTTTAATGCTTCAAACATTGGCAAATACATGTCCATATCTAGATTTACAAAACAGAATCTATCATCAATATCTTTTATCGCATCAGGGACATAACCTTTTATAATTGCAGCATTATCTGGATTTAGAAGTCTTGATTTCACAAGCTCAATACTTGTATTAGCATACAGACCTTTTTTACAAAAAACATTATCAATATAGTTTTCCCTTTCATAAGAAATATCCTTATCAGAGAAACCACTAAAAGAATCAATCAGATACAATTTACGATTAGGGAAGAATCTGCTTATCCAATATGCATAGTCTCCTTGAAAAACACCGCACTCTGCAACGTTTCCTTCTATATTATTTTCTTGTGTTAATCTTTAAAAATTCTGCAACCAGACTATATGATTATCACTGTATTTTTTGAAGTAATCAAAAAAAATGGAATTTGGTAAGTTTTGTTTAATACTATATCTTAGTTCTTCGTTATTTGAGGTATAGATTACAGCATATTCCTTATCATCTACTTTGTTGCAATAATCTATAGATTTAAATTTTTTTTCATTGTATGTACATAAATTATTATCAATGATGAAATCAATTCTTACTCCAAAGTCACACAAAACCTCTTCCATGAGCTTTCCATATGAACCATAAGGAGCCAAAATAATCTTCCTTTTTAAAACATTGTTTAGATTTACAAACTCTTTTACATATTCCTTGATAACTGGGTAATTACTAAAATAATCAAGCATTATAAAACCCTCTGTAGATCGTATTTTTTCATAGCTATCTCAACATATTTGAGAACTTTCTCAGGAGTAATGCTCTTCATGCAAATAGGATAATCGAATCCTTTAGGACACTTCTTCAGCCATTGTTCGGAAGTCCATTCACATGACATACAGACATCGGTTTGAATTGAAATGTTTTCCTCGTATTCATGCCACTTTTTTGAAGATGGTCCAAACAAGACAATAGAAGGACCACCTTGCAATATATGTCTTATATGAACAAGACCTCCATCGTAATCAACGTGAAGTATGGAGTTTTTAAGAATACATTTCAATTCTTCAAATGATGTTTTGCCACTCAGTGACACATCGGCCTTAGATTTTTCTTTTTCTGACATATCTAAACCGATTTGAACTGTTTTCAAATATTCAAATTTCTTTTTAATCAATAAGGATAAGTTATTCCAAGAATGCATATCCCACGCTCTGGTATTATCTGTAAAAGATTTATATTCTTTGTTTAAGCCTGTACTTAAGGTGATATAAGGACAGTCCAAGCCACATTTTTTTAGATATTCACTTTCATCTATTAAAATAGGAAGTTCATATCCAAAGTCATCATTAGCATTTAGATTTGAAAGAACATCATAAAATGTGTGATATTTCTTATTAAGCTTTTCAAAAAGATTTCTGACATTTTTATAAAAAAAATTATTTTTGTAGAAACCGTAATTAAAATTCTCATAACCAAATTTTTGAAGATTAATGACGTAATCAAAAAAACTTTTATTATACAAATACAGATTTTCACCAACAAAAGAATAAACAAAAGGGAAAATGCAGAACTGTAAAACAACATCGTAACCAGACGATATTTCAATTGAAGCCTTAGAGATACTCTTCAAATTTTTATGTATATCCCAATTATTAAAGGCAGATTTCGCATTATCTATGCTGTAACTGTAAACATATATATCCACTTCAGAATTCTTTAAATTGTATTTTGTTAAAACCGAATCTAACCACTTACGACCAATAAGAAAATCGCCAACACCTCCAATAAAAGAAACACTTATTCTTAAATTCCTTTTAAATTTCACATAATCCGAGAAAGAATCAAAAGGAAATAGATTTCTATCAACTGCAATTACTTCTTTATCAATATGTAAGCTATTAAGCTGTTCTTGAATCATGTCATGTGAAGTCGTAACGAGAACTGTGTCATAAGAAAAAGGATCTACCGAAGATAAAGCTTTAACTGTATATCCATCTATCTCAGTACCTTGTTTTTCTTTTGAATTATCAACAATAGCAACAACCTCATAATTTGAATAAATTAGATGTTTAAAATAATAAAAGGCATAGCCCAGACAAACCACAATCGCTTTTTTCTTCATTGCTGACCTCCTCTCAAAATTTTCTCAGAATACATATGCTGACCATCACAGAACTGACAGCCAGCGAGGAATTCCTTTTTATACATATAATTATGGAGTTCAGTATTAAGATTATCTTCAGAATGATCTCTAATATCACAGAAATCAGAGGAACAGAAGGGAATTAATCCATCTTCATTTAACAATGGAATTCGAGAGCAGGAATAAACTCTTCCATTTAACAATTGGAAACAGGTTCTTGCATCACATACTGCAAATAAATGCTTCATTTCATCTTTTGTATAGTGCCTTGAATAATGAAAATCCCCTAAGTTAATCCACTCACTCGTTTGAGGACAGACATAAAACGGAATTTCATATTTCTTACATTTATCAATAAGAGCATTAATTTTTCTTGATTTATCGCCATAATTACTAATATATATATGAATTTTTGAACTTTTTAAAAATATCAAAGATCTCATCTTTAGGAACAACAGTTCCGTTAGTCACAATCCTTGTAAACCCAACTTTTTGATCTATTTCATTTCTTTTGTACAAATCCAAAAAATTAGCTAACTTTGGATATACAAAAGGTTCTCCTCCCATAATTGCAAGACATGCAATAAATGAAACAGATAGGAGTTTATTTAAATCATTTATAATTACAGATTCATCAAAATGTTTTGTGGGATTGGCATAAGGAATACAATGTGAACAGTACTTGCATTTTAAAGAACAGAATGTTGTTAGAGGTACATCTAAATTAGGTATAAGATTGAAAACATCCGGAACCTGTGTTGTAAATGAAGGATCAATAGACCTCATTTCATTAAGTCTTGCAAATGAAATGCGCTTGTATAATTCATCCGGACAAAAAGATGGTTCTATGTCACGGAACGTATTCATCCTAACATCAGGATCAATTGAATAATCACAATAATCAAGACATTGCTTTAATCCAACAGAATCAAGTTCATCAATTATTTTTTTATATATATTTTCATCTTCCATGGCAACGAGAATAAAGAACTCTCCCGTTTTTTTTGTTTTATAAACTTGCTCTGGAGATAGTATAGGGACGCCATCATACTCCTTCAACTTATCTAAATTAATATCAAGAAACGCATCAACCTGTATATTTAAGTTCTTTAACTCCATATACAGTTTTCTCCCTATTTTACTTGCACAACGAATATACAAGGCTCCGCCTTTTTCTTTTATCTCTTTAATCCGCTGAAATGAGGCTAATATTTTATACATTGACGGCTCCCTATATATGGATCATCTTTCAGTATGCGCATACACTAGTGACTTATAATCATTTCGTACAAACAAAATGTTTTCTCTGTACCAGAGATAAGGGAAATAACCTTTCTCTTCAAACATCTTAATGAACAGATCTCCATCGTAGTTTACCTCAATTGCAATAAGCTTTGGTCCTTTGCTTAAGTCACAATCTTTTAAACTCTCAAATTCCATTCCCTCTATATCAATACTCATAAAATCAGGCCAGATTCCATCACAATACTCGTTTACAATGACATCAAGTCTTTTAACAGGTAAATCTATTACAGATTCAACATCGAATTTTTCCTGCTTTCCTGTATCATGTTTTACTAGAAATTCGTTATATTGAAGATTTTCTTTTTTAAATGTGTTTAATCCTGCATATTTACTGATATAAAAAGGAAATGTTCCCTCTTTTGGACCTATACCAACGCAAAGATTTATATCATCGGGTCTTTCTTTATTAAAATTTTCGATCAAAACAGGATTGGCTTCTATATTTATGCCTTTACAGCCCATACTATGAAACAGAGCTGTATTGCTTATTTCATAAGGATGGTGCGCGCCAACATCAATATACGAAGGTAACTTTCCGTCTCTGAAAAAACCCATGTGCTTGAATGCATTCAATATAATTAGATCTTCTCCATGTTGAGAATATGTCACAGATCTACATTTATATACGGGAGGATCAGTATCAATAATCTTATTTTTTTCAATACAAATAGAACATAAAAAATCAAAAATCTCTTTTCGAAATTTTTCTTCTCCAGATGCAATAACAACGTAATCAAAGTCTTTTCTTTCTTTTAAAACATCTGGAGATAAAACCTCAATTCCAAGGCTAGTCAATTTATTCTTTTTTAAATAATCATTTCCAACCGCAAATGAAATATGACAATAATTCGATTCTTGAACAAGCTTAACAAAATCATAAGCAACAGTTCCTGCTCCATATATAACAACAGAAGAACCACAAGGAACTTTAGCAAAAGGAAATAAGAAAACACCACTTTCCATATAATTAACAAACTCCAAGAATTAAATGGCAATGTTATAAACGAACAAAATAATACAAATCACGCTCATCTTTCTTAACAAGAAAAACATAAAATAAGATTTATATTTTAGCTAACTTATGGAAATTCAACAAAAATCACAGATAATTTAATAAAAATACGATTGTGATCTCATTCTTGATTTATATATTAGTAATCCTTTGTTAAATATTTAGAATATATGCAGGAGAATCCAATTAAATTTAGATGACAAAATATCTACAGAAAGTTATTACATACTATTTCAAGAAATCATTCAAAAGAAACTCATATTGCAAAGATATTTTCGGATAGTCTAGACGAGATATAAAACATAGTTTTTAACCAGATATATTGACCATCCACCTAACTTTTTTTATATTTCAATAAAAATCAATCTTTCTAGAGGGCGAATTAGTAAGGCTTGAGAGATTGTATTTTCATCAGAGCTCTCTCATAAGGACACACTTCTATGAAAAAATGCATTCTCTTTGGAGTGGGAACTTTTTTTGAAAACAATCCTAGTCTTTATCCTGATAACTATGATGTTATAGGTTATGGTTATAGCGATCCCCTTTTAGCAACCTCTCACAGCAAAAATCTTAAGAAGAACAAACCAATATACTCACCTGAAGAAATTGCAAACATGCAAACTAAGGAAGATATATACCTTTTTATTTGCTCAGGACCATGGTCGTCATACGAGATTTTTTTAAAACTTAGAGAATGCGGAGTTAATGTTCATTTAATGCTTTTTATAGATGAAACAAAAGCGATGGATGTAACATGGCAGTCAAGAGTTGATGAGACAGGAAATCTTGTGACGAACATTAACGGGAGTGACTTTATTGCAATTCTAAGTGAAGAATACGGTGGAGGGGAAACATTCATAACAAGACTGAATAGATATAGAACATCATTTTATGATTGTCTAAAGTACTCTAACCTTACAAACAACAATAATTCAGTTTTAAGTGAGTATTATTCTAAAAATATAAAAAAGATCATTTCAAAAATCGAGGAAAAAAGAAAACTATTAGAGCCACACAAATTAAGAATTGCCATTCATACATTCTCTGGTATAGGAGATGATCTGACAATGTGTCGTTTCATGTTTGCTCTATCTAGAGAATTCGAGGGAATCGAAATAGATTTTTATAGCAAACACCCCGGTAATTATAATAAGCTTCCCTACATAAAAAACAGTTTCAGTAATACAGATTTTAACTTCATTGAAAGCTTCAAATATGACCTTGTACTTGAAGGAGATGCTCCTCTAACAGTGTACCAGTGTAATTTTTCAAAAGTAAAACAACTGGCACCTAGACTGTTCGATTATTGTCAGTACTGTAACTTCATTGAAAAAAATTTCTACGTTATTTCAGAAGGAACTAAACGTTTTTTAATCAGAGACTTCATTGAATACACCATAATGCAGTCAAAAAAGTTTACTGATGGTCCAGATTTAACCAATATGATTACAGACTTATCCAAAATTGATTTTGAATTTCCTATATATGCAAACGAGGATGCTGTTCTAAATAAATATGGTTTAAAGGCACAAGAATACATTCTAATTAACAGAGCCTGCGATGGGCTTCAGCCTCTGCACACTAAGCTCTGGCCTCTTCAGAAATACAATGAACTAACAAAAAAAATTAAGGAGAACTTTGATTTACCTTTAGTCCAAATAGGTCAAAATAATTTCTATGGAGTAATTGAAAATACTGATTTAAACCTTCTAGGAAAAACAAATTTTGAAGAGCTGAAAGTTCTATTGAAAAATGCGTTGATACTTGTTTCAGGCGAAGGAGGACTGGTTCATTTATCCCATTGCTTAAAAGGTAAATCGGCCGTTCTCTATGGGCCAAATGATATGAGATATCTTGCATACGATGAGAATATCAATATTCAAGGGAAGGGCTGTTCTTACAAGTGTTTTGAATTAGGAAATGGAGTTTGGAGAGAACAATGTATAATGGGACACACTCCTCCAAAATGTATCGATTCTATAAGCGTAACAGACGTTTTTAAAAGATTGAGTGAATTTATACAGAAAGATAGATGAGAGATAGAAACAGAATAGTTAAATTTGAATATAGCTTAGTTCATATCCTCATTATGCCTCTGAAATAGATGTCACTCTAAATCCGAGGCTTTAGTAACACTATCATTTTTTATTTTTTATCAGATCTAAAATATTTTGTCCGTCAGATTCAGATAAATAATAAACCGTTGGTCTAAATCTATGCCCGGTTCCACATTTTTGATTTATCTCCCAAGCTGAAATTGTTTTAGGAAGTATCTCAAAATTATCCAAGTAATGAGAAACCATACAATCTTCTTCGCCATCGTAAGAACCATGCTCTGTGTTGCCTGATGCAATACCATGAGCAATAATGCCAACACCTGTTTTATATAAAAAGACATGAGATCCTTTTGGAATATATTCAACACTTGTCATCCAAGGATAGTAGTAAGCACATGCTTTTTTTCCTGTAAGCATATCTTTTTCACATTCTCCTTCAGGATCATTGGACCTATTCGTATTTACTGTACAATAAAAATCAGACGTTATAGGAACAGTATTGTATGGGTAATTTTGAAATTCAATATAATGCGATTCGCCTAACTCATAAACAAAATAAGTTAGAGTTTCAATTTGTAGTCCATTTTGTTTCCAAAATCTTGCTTTACTTATTGTTTTCTGATCTAAGCCATTAGTTATGGTTACTAGGTGAATTTTTCTATTGAAATCATTCTTATCTAGATTCTTATCTAAGCCAAAATATGAACAGTGTGCACTTTGTAGGTCTGTGTTATTGAATACGTTTTTCTTACTGAGCCACTTTGAATAATAGTTATTTAAATCATCATATGAACTTTGACCAAAGATTTGTCCATATCGAATTACCTGTAGTAGGTTCTCCGACTGAGATTCCCATCGTTTTAACTCAAAAATATGTAAATCTCCATTTCTATCAACACACATGATATCTGGTTCTTCTTGACGACGTCTTTCGCAAAAAATAACCATAAGATCTTCTGATATTATTTTATACAAATGCTCCGCAAGATAACGCTCAAAATCTATTTCCAGCCATCCAATATCAGCTAACGTGGTGGCTTTTGCATTCAATGCTGTTTTTTTATCTAATTTGAATAACATATGTGACCTCAATTTAGAGAATTAGAGACAAACTTATTAATGAAAAGCCGTATTTTTCAATAGCAAATACAGCCTCTTCTTAAAGTATTATCTAGTATTCTAATAAAGCAAATATTCCAGATAATATAGTTATTCCTTCTTACTCATGAAAATACAAATCTTTCAGCAGACCATATCGCTCCCGTATAACGTTTGAAAGACTCTTAAGATTCGACTTTCAGGAAGGTGAAGATTATTTCAGTGTTAGGCAATAGCTCAGAAAATGAAGTTAGGCACATAGATTTAAGATTAAGCATTGAAAAGAATCCTGTATAATGGATTTATAGAGAGCAGAGGTTTGACAATGAAAAGAATATCAGTATCAGAGAATATAGAAAATTTTGTGGATAGGTATATCTACGTGGATAAAACAGAATATA
>SVES01000085.1 GCA_015057305.1 Pseudobutyrivibrio ruminis
TCCCCATGACATCGCAGCTTATCCTCATACATAGCTTTGTCAATTTTCTTAAAAAAACTATCGGTGTTATCAATTTCTGGATAATAGCGGTCATAGCCTATGGCAAAGGAAATATCATAGGGCCTGCTGTTTTCTTTATTGAAAGCTTCTGCATTATCCCTTAGTAAAGTCACTAGGTTTTCAACTTCAGCTGCATTTTTAGATTTAAGGATTATGATAAACTCGTCGCCAGCATATCTGAAGGCGGTAGAATTTGAATTGATAGTTGAATTGAAAATACGAGCAGCGTCAATAAGCGCTTGATCCCCAGCTGAATGACCATAGGTATCGTTTATTTGCTTAAAATTATTCATATCAATCATCATGCCGTAGTAGCACATGTTGTTGTTTTGAGATACTTTAAACATGACATGCTCTAAGTAGAGTCGATTATATAAGCCTGTAAGAGAATCTACGTAAGACTGTTGCTGTTGGAGACTCATGTGAAGCGCAACGATTCCTATAGCAGTGCCTAGCCATGCGGTGGAAATACCATAAAATATCATTTGTAATATGCTTCCGGTAACAATTGGAATTAGATACATGTAAATTGGAAAAAAAGCTATCTTGCCATATTTGATTTTGTGGTAAAAGTAAAGTCCGATACTATAAATCGCACAAAGCATTATATAAATATAAAAGATGAAAATTGTAGGCTGCCGATGGTAAACATAATTGCCATCTACATAGAAATAGTAGTGGAACTTTAAATTGGCAATCAAAGATATAAGTAGCAAAGATACAGGAATACTTATCTTGTAATAGACAGATTTCATCCTGGAATAATCCTTGAATAGATTTAAATCCACGTACATCATCCAAAGAAATGAGCCAAGGCCATTGGCATAATAAAGGTATGTATTGCCGAGCATATTTATCCAATAACAAACTTGATTATGTATTCCATCTATAGTAAAAGTTATGGGTTCTATAATGCAAGCAATCATTGTAAGCCACATCATCACAGTAAAAGAGTTTTCTTTGGTGTCCCCCTTAGTTTTTGTGATGAAGCGACTGAAATATAGAAAAACAATTAATAAAAAGCCGGTAATATTGGCAACCCAGATAGCCTGTAAATTCATGATAAAAGCCCTCATAAAATGTAAATTCACAATTTAATAGTATTGTAGCATACAATTGTGAAAAAAACTTCAGGAGCTCATTATTGCTGTAGCGGCTTATTTTTGTCTAAGAATATAAATATATTGGATTGATATTTTCAATTATATTTTTTATAATCAATTTATAGACTATTATATAAAATTATATAAGATTATATAGAATTATAGATTATTATATATAAGAAAGGGGGATTATATAAAATGAGTAGAAGTCCATATAGTATCAATTTTGGAAAAATTCCAACACAGTATATCAGTCGTAGCCTATTGATAGATGATGTGATAGATATACTTAATAGTGAACCAGCAGAAGAACAGGCTTTTAAGCTCACTGGTGTAAGAGGAGCAGGAAAGACTGTAACTTTAACTGCAATAGAGAAGGAACTTGCAAATGACGATACGTGGATAATTGTTGATGTAAAGTCCAATGGTGAAATAATCAAAGAAATAGTGGCTAATCTTTATGGAACAGTACCTTTTTTAAGTTCTTTCATAGATGCAAATTTGAATTTATCGGCTTTTGGTATAGGTTTAAATATTTCTAAAAAAGGTCCAGACGTAAGTACAGATGTGATTCTAAAGAAGATATTAACTGAGGTTAAAAGTAAAAATAAAAAAGTACTTGTTGTTATTGATGAAGCCAGAAAAACCAAAGAGTTGGTTGATTTTATTCAAGAATTTCAAATTTTGATTAGAAATGATTTACCTATATATTTGCTTGCTGCAGGTTTGTATGAGGACATTGAAAGTATAGAGAATGCCGATGGTTTGACATTCTTTCTCAGGGCAACAAAATATGAAATGAAGCCATTAAACCTCACTGTAATTGAGGAAGATTATGAAAGAACTCTTGGATTGGATGAGGAAGTGGCAAGACAATTAGCGCTGAGCACCAAGGGATATGCATTTGCCTATCAGGCATTTGGAAAATATATGTGGGAAACTGGAGAAAAAACGATAACAAAAACTGTTTTTGCGTTAGTTGATGAAGCACTTGAAGTAAAGGTATACGATAAGATTTGGAGCGAGCTTCGTGAAAAGGAAAAATGGTATTTAACCTTCATAGTAAAAAGGGATGTTATGACGGCAACGGAATTATTGGAGGAAACCAAAACAAGTCACAGCGAATGGAGTGAACCTAGAAAAAGATTGATTGAAAAAGGCATTATTGATGGGTCAGAGCGTGGAATCATTAAGCTTAGATTACCAAGATTTAAAGAGTTCGTTGAGAAGCAAAGTGTTTAAATCTACATTTTGACAACATAAATGCGAGGAAGGGACTGTTTCAAGGTTTGTGTAAATAGGAAATAACTGACGTTAGATATGTTATTAACAGCAGGAAGAGGCACTACGCTTCTTCCCGTTTGCATTCTAAAGACTTCATTTTCTATTGTCAATAATAAGTTATAATCTATCCAGATATATTTCGATATAATCGCCATCTTGCCTGTGGAAAATAGGCTAAATTCCTGTATAAAAATAGTAGTCACCTAGGGTAGTGGATAGTATAAGATAAGAAAGTAGAACCAATTAAAGATAATAATAGCCAAGTATTAGTATGGTAAATGCATTTAATACTTGGCTATTTTATTTGTTTTTATTTTGTATTTGTTAAGAAATCAGTGATATCATTCTGATATTTTTCAAGATCCCAGAATGCAAGGACAAGAGCAGCAGTTCCGTAAATGATTATAGGAAGACCAACTGACACAAAAATCATTGCATTAATTGCACTGTCAGGCTGAACTGCCAGAGAACTATCATACTTGCCCCAAGCAAGCATCCAGCCAAGGATTGCAGAACCGAAACCTGTACCTAACTTCATACCAATACTGTTAACACTTGTTGCTATACCTTCAGTTCTAATACCATGTTTCCATTGTGTGTAATCTACAATATCTCCAGCCATAGTATACATAGCACTCATAAGAGGTGCAGAACCAGTAGATTTAATGAGAGAAAGAATGATGTAAAAGGCCAGATTCGTAGGATTAATTAATATAAGTGCCGATGCAATCGCTGCAATAATCATACCTACTAACATTGTGTTTCTTTTACCAAAACGCTTGAATAATGCTGGGCAAACTGGTGAGAACAGCATTATAGGTAAGATACCAGAAAGAGAGAGCAATCCCATTAAATCTGCATTGCCAAATACATCTCTTGCATAATAAACCATAATGCCTGAAGTACCATTAGCAATATAGAATGCAAAGAAGATATATACTGAAATATAGAAATATCTTGAAGACAATAAAAGTTTAACGGCCTGACCGATGGGAACAGAAGCTACTTTATTTGATTCCGAATCAAGAATGTCGGTTTTTTCTTTTATTACAAGAACGGTAAGTAATATAGCAATTTCGGCAATGATTGCATAGATAATAACAAGTGTTGTCCAGGCTTTCTGAGAACCTGCTCCGCCGAGAGATGCCAAAATCATTGTAGTAATAGTTGAAACTACAATAGTTACAATAAGTGAGAATACACTACGAATAACACTGACAATGCTACGATCTTGTGATGTTAATGAGAATCTTGGAAGCATTGCATGGTATGAAAGGTTAACAGCTGTATAACATATAACGGACATAAGGAAGTATGTTATAAAAGAGTATAACTTTTGACCATTACCTGATAGTGATGTAGGAACTCTAAATACTAGGAAAATCGAAATCATAAGAGGAAGACTCATTATTAATAGCCAAGGTCTTGCTTTTCCTAGTTTTGATTTTGTTTTATCTATAATGACGCCCATGATAATGTCGCTTACTCCATCAAATAGTCGACATATAAGCATCATGGTGCCTATGAAGGCTGCGCTTATACCTGCGCTGTCAGTATAATAGAGCATAAGGAAGCTTGAAGGTAATATCCAGACAAGATTAACGCCCATATCTCCAATACCGTAGCAAATTCGTTCTAACCAACTGGTTTGTAGTTTTCTGTTCTCATTCATTATGGAATCCTCCTTAATTAATTTCTTTACTATATTTCTTTCCATCAGCAGTGATAGCAGTGATGGTTATTGGTACATTGTTTAGTCTCTTTATAACGGCTAGTGATCTACCATAATATGTTTCAACCTCATTTCCTGTATAGCTAAGTTCAGGATTTGGTTTAGCACTTCCAAGACCGATTAATTCTCCGCCTTCAACGGTAATGGTAAGCTTAGTATCTGCATTGGACTCTACAATTCCGTTTGAGTCAGTAACATTGATATTTACATACACTAATAAGCTATTATCATGATGATCTTCCGCAGAAATTTGGATTACGTTATTCTTATCTGCGGATATCAAAGTGGACCTGTTTATTTCCTTGCCATTTGAGTCAAGAGCAATAGCGGTCAATTGTCCAGCTTTGTATGGAAGCTTAAAAGTAGCCTTCATTTTCTTTGTGGTTTTTGTTGCAATATGCTCGTTATTAAGATATAAAGCAATCTTGTTAGCAGAAGAATAAACTTCAACGATAGCCTTATTTCCGTCACACGAATTCCAACTCCAACTGTCAAATGCATTGGTACCTCGCCATGCAGCTTTAGTAACTCTGATTCCTGGATGATTAACAGGTTGAACACCTATGTAAGGTGTAGTCATTTTGCCCCATACAGTTGCAGCATATGCTGCTTGCGCATCTGGTGTACCGATTATGTCTATGCATCCAGCACAAGATAAAAGCCAGGGGTATTTGATATTAGTCATCGATATGCCTTCATAGTTCCAACTACCGATAGCGGCTTCACCAAGATAATCCCATGCAGTCCACATGAAATCACCTATTAAATAAGGGAGACGTTTTGTTTTTTCCCAATTATCATAGATATCCTGAGGATATGTTTCAGAACCTACAATTATTCTGCCGGGGTGTTTGACTGACTCTTTTTCATATCTACCGTTTGCATAATTATATCCGCAGATATCTAAAAGATCCAAAATTGGCGAAGCGGCAAGGTCAGCTTTCTTGGAATTCCCGACCTTGTTAATACCCTTTCCAAGGACAGTCATCATTGTGTTAAAAATAAGGCTACCTGATTTATTTTCTTTTTCTTTTTGAGGAGATTTCGGCGCTTTATTGGAGTTGTTTGATGCTAGTCCACCTGCATCGTAAAGACCTTTGCCCATACTTGATAACATAAGCACCATGAAGTTGATGCCTGCAGTTACTGGCCTGGAAGGGTCTAGTTCGTGTATGAGATTAATCATATTTGATGCAACATCAAGTCCCTTTTGCTGTGAGGGTTCACCAACTTCATTTCCGATAGAGTACAAAACAACGCTGGGATGGTTTATTCCATGCATGACCATTGTGGTTATATCGTTTAGATAATTTTCCATGAAATAAGTTCCGTAATCATACTTATTTTTATTGGCGAACCACATGTCGAAAGCTTCATCCATAACATACATTCCTAGCTCATCACATACATCAAGGAGATTCTTTGAAGCAGGATTATGAGAGATACGAACGGCATTATAACCATATTCTTTTAATAATTTTATCTTTCTGTACTCTGCATCGTAGTAGCTACAGCCACCTAAAATTCCATTATCATGGTGAATACATCCTCCCCTTAGTAAGGTGCTTTTGCCGTTAACAAAGAAACCTTCCTCTGACCAGGAAAGTGAACGAATACCGAAGCGAGTTTCATCCTCATCCAAAACACCTTCTGAATTAATAAGTTGAACTTTACAACGATAGAGCACAGGGGTTTCATCTGACCAAAGTTCTGCGGTAGGAAGTTCAATAGTGGCATTTTGACCATGAGCCGTTGCTAAAAGTGTTTCACCATCGTAAACAGATATCGTGATGTCTTCGCCTTCACAAAGAGGTTCTGACAATTTAGTACAGACATTGATAGTAGGCAATTCAATTTCTTTAGTGGATATAGTTATTCCATCAGAAAGTATGTATTTATCATTAGCTGATAGGAAGAAAACATCTCTATAAATACCACCACCGGAATACCATCTTGAATTCGGGAGCTTAGAATTATCTGCTATTACTTCAAGAGTGTTAATTTCAGAAAATGAAATGGCGGAATCGAGATTTATCTCAAATGGGGTATAGCCATAGTGATGTGAACCGATTGTTTTGCCATTTAAGAGCACGGTGGAATTTTGATATACACCATCGAACAAAACACTGAAATGTGTCCCTTGAGTTCTAGAAACACTAAAATTTTTTTGGTAGTGATACACATCACCTGTAAAATAGCCAATAGCATCCTTTCCTGCACTCATAGGAGACCTTTCACCAACAAGCATAGCATCATGTGGTAAAGTCACTTCTTTTGGGGATGTGTTGGTCTCTGTGTAAAACAACCAATCATTATTCCATAATTCCTTCTTCATATGTCCTCCGTATTATTTCCATACATTTATCTTGATACAACCTTATATATTAAAATGATTGTATATATTGATTTTATAAAGTAAAATCAAGGTAAACAATGAGAAAAACGTATCTATACCACACAAACTGTATCATTTCCACATATATAGGGAGGAAATATGTTCGATCTGCTAATGAGTTATTTTGAAATGAATAATATAATTGACATTAATGAGAAATACACAGGAGAATATGATAATAATCCATATATTTACACTAGCAACTCATTAGAAACGGGATATCAGAGGCTGTCCAGTGATTTGTTGATGATATACGTTCAAAATATGATAAATGAACAAATAAATATTCTTGTTACGGAAGAAGAATCCACTTGCGTAAGAATGAATTACAGTGTGTTCGAAAATATCGGAAAACACAGACATAATTATGTGGAAATGATTTATGTAATAGAAGGTGAGTTAGATTTTATTATTGAAGACAAGTACCATAGATACGGAAAAGGCAATTTTTGTATTATTAACCAGAATGTAGCTCACAAAGAAATTGTATCTGGAGAATATGAGGCATTGTATTTTAGTTTGTCGTCGAACTATATCAAAAGCTTGACTGGAAAAAAAAGCAAAAATAAAGAAAACGATTTATTAGTGGACTTCATATACAGGAATCTTGTATATACAACAGATATAGATTTCTTGGAGCTTTTTCCAGTAAAAGAAGATGCTAATGAAATATTACATAAATTAAGCAAAGGATTAATGGTTGAATTGCTTGAAAAAAATGACGGATACAAAGATTTTGTTCATGGCTATATAAAGAGAATTATTGGCAGATTACAGGATTACTCTTTGTATAACTGCAGTAATATTCATTACGCATCTAGTCAATCATCTGATTTGTTTGAGAGAACATTGGCATATCTTCAAAACCATAGGTATAAGGTGGATAGGAATGAACTTGCGGAGGCACTTCATTATAATGGGAATTATATAAGTGAGGTCTTTCTGACACATACGGGAGTAACATTAGCAAAATATGTGCGTAATCTATGTTTGCAGGAGGCTACCAAATTACTTCTTAACACTAACATGAGTATTTCTCAGATCGTTTCGCAGCTTCATTATGAAAATAGAACAACATTTTACAAATTGTTTAAAGATAAGTATGGTATGACACCTATGGATTATAGGATGAACCAAGATGGAGGCTTGCGACAGGATTTGTTATGCGATTCATAGGCTCAGTTTCCAAGGTTACCGTATATTAGGATATGAGATAAAGCTGAAACTGGCCATTCTTGGGTCTTTCAAACAATAAGTATTGATTGAAGATATAATTAACACGATATTTTTGTACTAGCGTGATTTTAAAAACAGATTCAGGGAGATGACTTGGATCTGTTTTTAGTTTACGTTTAATTTATGTATTTAGTACCTTTTGGCAGATGCGTTTGTTTCGCAAAAATAAATATTGTTAAAAAATGCGAAATAGTGGTGATGATAAATAATCAGGGATATATTTTTGTATCAAGCCTCATGTGGAGCCAGATGATAGCTCCACATGAGGTTCTTTTTATGCCAATCTTTCCTCAAAGTAAATATCGAGCTGTGCCCTAATACGAGACCAATCCTGTCGTCTACCAGTCCACTTCTTTGTAATGTCTTCAGTCGCAAGATATAGAAGCTTCAGGAGGCTATCATCGGTAGGAAATACAGTACTTGATTTTGTAACCTTGCGAAGCTGCCTATTAAATCCCTCAACGGTATTGGTGGTATA
>SVES01000086.1 GCA_015057305.1 Pseudobutyrivibrio ruminis
GGATTCGGCGGTCTTGATCACGTACTTGCTTCTGGCGAGAACGTTAACGTTATGGTATTCGATACAGAAATGTACTCTAATACAGGTGGACAGGCATCTAAGGCTTCTAACATTGGTGAGGTTTGCCAGTTCGCTGCAGCAGGTAAAGAGGTTTCTAAGAAGTCACTTTCTGAAATCGCAATGTCTTACGGTTATGTATATGTAGCTCAGATTGCACTTGGTGCAAACATGGCTCAGGCTGTTAAGGTACTTGCTGAGGCAGAAGCTTACAACGGTCCATCACTTATCATCGGATACGCTCCATGTGAGCTTCACGGTGTAAAGGGTGGTATGAACCACTGCCAGGATGAGATGAAGAAGGCTGTTGAAGCTGGTTACTGGAATCTCTTCTCATTCAACCCAGACCTTAAGAAGGAAGGAAAGAATCCATTCACTCTTACTTCTAAGGAAGGTGACTACAGCAAGTATCAGGACTTCCTTGCAAACGAGACACGTTACTCTCGTCTTACAAAGGCATTCCCAGAGCGTGCTGAGAGACTCTTCGCACTCAACGAGGAGACAGCTAAGGAGCGTTACACTCACCTTAAGAAGTTAGTAGATCTTTACTCATAAGATTTAACTTTTACCCCGCACAGAAATGTGCGGGGTTTTTTGTTGCGTTCGTGTGGCGTATTTGATAAAATATAACTATATATTGTGGTATGTAATAAAATCATATATCAAATCTTGCTATTTATAGGAGACAGTAGCAGACAATCTCTTAGGTTTCTAAAGCGAAGCATTCTTCGCTGAGCGTAGAAACACTAAGGATTGTAAGCGTAACTGTCGGACTGTGGATTAGTATACTTTTAGGGAGGGTTTTATGAAGTGTCCTTTTTGCGGTAGCAATGATACTAGTGTAATTGATTCAAGACCTGCAGACGACAATACTTCTATAAGACGTCGTCGTTCATGTCCTGAATGTGGCAAACGATTCACCACATATGAAAAGGTGGAGACAATTCCTTTGATTGTCATTAAAAAGGATAATAATCGCGAGCCATACGACAGAACCAAGATAGAAAAGGGCGTTCTCATCGCATGTAGAAAGCGTCCGGTTTCTGCAGCTCAGATTTCAAAGGTAGTTGATGAAATCGAGACAGAAATCTTTTCTCTTGAAGAAAAAGAAGTTCCTAGCACAAAGATTGGCGAAATTGTTATGAATCATATCGAAGAAGTTGATCCAGTTGCCTATGTTCGCTTCGCTTCAGTCTATCGAGAATTCAAGGATGTTGATACATTTATGGACGAGCTTAAGAGAGTGATTAATAAATAATTATTCTTTTTATCACAGGGGGGGTAAAGTATTTATCATTTTGTTCGATATAAATATTGATAGATAAATACGGAGTTGTTGTGCAATGAATATTTCAGGTATTCGCCCATCTATTGGGTTTTATGATCAAAATTCAATAAGATTTCCTTCAGAACTTGGCTCCATGTCCATCGAAGAAGCTACACTAGAGGCACCAGCTAAAGAGGTATCCTCTCAGTCTGTTGTTTCTGATGAAGAAATTGCTTCTGCTAGAGCAGGGCAGACTTTTGGTTCTTATGATTTTGCAAGCCAGTACAAACCTGGTGTTAGCCACGAGCTGAAGGGCGTGGACAGTGATATTAAGTCTTTAGATGTTGAAAAGGCTGTTAGCAATATGCAAAAGGATTCAGTTATCCATCGCTATCAGTATTTTGTACATGGCAAGACCAAAGAAAATGAAGAAGCTGCTCAGGTTCAGGTTAGGGGCTCAGAGGATTTTTCATTATAAAATATTTAATATGTCTTTTTTAGGGGCGCATCGATTGATGTGCTCCTATTATTATGTTAAAATCGAGCCTATGAGCAAAAGAAATTTATATCCATTAGATTACGTTGAAAGTACATATTGTATTGATTTTAAAAAATTATATGAGCAGGGCTATAGGGGGGTCATTTTTGATGTGGACAACACTTTAGTTCCCCATAATGCACCGGCAGATGACAGAGCAAAGGCACTATTTAAGGAATTACATGAGATTGGATTTGAGGCATTACTTCTATCTAATAATAAGGAACCTAGGGTCAAACAATTTATGGAGGATGTTAAATACTGCACTTACATTTTCAAGGCTGGCAAGCCAAAGGCATCAGGCTATGTAAGGGCTATGGCGCAAATGTCTACAGATGTAAATAATACTATATTTGTAGGGGATCAAATCCTTACTGATATTTGGGGTGCCAATCGTGCAGGCATCCGCTCTGTTATGGTAAAGCCAGTTAAAAAGTGGCACGAGGAAATTCAAATCATTCTAAAAAGATTTCTTGAAGCCGTAATATTACTAGGCTATAGAATATACAAATTATATGGAAAGAACATAAACAAAGTTCCTCTAAAACAAGCGAAGGAGAATTAAGAATGAAAATTGTAATCGCAAATGATCATGCAGGAGTTGAGTTAAAGAAAGAGCTAAAGGATTATATGGAGGGCCTTGGATACGAGGTAATCAATATTGGAACAGATTCCACCGAAAGCTGCCATTATCCAGAATTCGGCAAAAAGGCAGCTGAGATGGTTGCAAGTCATGTGGTAGATTTAGGTGTACTTATTTGTGGCACAGGAGTGGGTATTTCCTTAGCAGCTAATAAAGTGAAGGGTATTCGCTGCGGTGTTTGCTCCGAGACAACTACAGCTCGCCTTATAAGACAGCATAATAACGCAAATATGATAGCTTTTGGAGCAAGAATAGTTGGACCAGAGCTTGCAAAAGATATCGTAAAATCATTTTTAGATGCTGAGTTTGAGGGTGGCGGAAGACATCAGCAAAGAATTGATATGATTTCAGCTATTGAAAATGAGCAATAGTTTTGATATAATCTTTGGGCATGCGTGAAATGTAATTAATTGACGATTTTTATAGTCGTACGTGATATATGTTAGAGGAGGAATATTAGTAAATGAACGTACAGGTAGAAAATCTTGAGAAGAACATGGCAAAGCTTACTATCACAGTTGATGCAGCTGAGCTAGAAAAGGCTATTACAAAGGCCTACAACAAGCAGAAGAACAGCATTTCTGTTCCAGGCTTTAGAAAGGGTAAGGTTCCTCAGCACATGATCGAAAAGATGTATGGTGCAGAGATTTTCTATGAGGACGCTGCTAATATTATTATGCAGGACACATACCCACAGGCTTATGATGAGTCAAAGCTTGATATCGTTTCTCAGCCAAAGATTGATATTACTCAGCTTGAGAAGGGCAAGGATTTCATCTACACAGCAGAGGTTGCTGTTAAGCCAGAGGTTAAGCTTGGCAAGTACAAGGGTGTTTCTGTTACAAAGATTGATTCTAAGGTTACAGCTACAGAAGTTAACGATACTATCAAGGCTGAGCTTGAGAGAAATGCTCGCGTAGTTACAAAGACAGGTAAGGCTGCAAAGGGTGATACTACAGTTATCGATTTCGAAGGATTTATCAATGATGTTCCATTCGAAGGCGGTAAGGGTGAGAACTATGACCTTGAGCTTGGCTCAGGTTCATTCATTCCAGGTTTTGAGGACCAGCTTATTGGTCACAAGGCTGGTGAGGATGTTGATGTTGAGGTTACATTCCCTGAGAACTATCAGGCTAAGGATCTTGCAGGTAAGCCAGCAGTATTCAAGTGCCATATCCACGAAGTTAAGGGCAAGGATGTACCAAAGCTTGATGATGAATATGTAGCTGATACTACAGAGTTTGAGACAGTTGATGAATACAAGGCTTCTGTTAAGGAACGTCTTGAGAACAATAAAAAGGCAGAAGGACGTCGTGCACAGGAAGACGAAGCAATCGCTAAGATTGTTGAGGATTCTGAGATGGAGATTCCAGACGCTATGCTTGACTACCAAGTTGAAAACATGATTAATGATTTCGCTAACAACATGGCTGGACAGGGTCTTTCACTTCAGCAGTACATGCAGTTCACAGGTATGACAATGGATTCATTCCGTGATCAGGTTCGTCCAGATGCATTACAGCGTACACAGTCTTCACTTGTTCTTGAAGCTATTGCAAAGGCTGAGGGTATTGAAGCAAGTGATGCTGATATCGATGCTAAGCTTGAGGAAATGTCAAAGCAGTACGGCATGGAATTAGATCAGCTTAAGAACCTTGTTGGTGATAACGAGAAAGAGTCTATGAAGAAGGATATCGCTATCGAAAAGGCAATCGAAGTTGTTATGGATAACATTAAAGAGACAGCAAAGAAGAAGACAACAAAGAAGGCTGATACTGCAGAGGATTCAGCTGATGCAGAAAAGCCAGCTAAGAAGACAACAAAGAAGTCTACAAAGAAAGAGTCTACAGAAGAGTAATAAAATAGTTATTAACAATTTGTAAACTTTTTGTAAAAACAGAGACATAGGAACTCAAAATATATATAATAAATATCGAGGTCAAATACTAGCCTGGGCATATGCTCGGGCTTAGTCTCTATTAATAATACTATTGCAGGAGGACAAAAAATGGCTACAATTCCTTATGTCATTGAACAGAATTCTCGCGGAGAGCGTTCTTATGATATTTATTCACGTCTTTTAAAAGACCGTATTATATTTTTAGGTGAGGAGGTTAATGAAACTACAGCTTCTCTTACAGTTGCTCAGCTTCTTTTCCTTGAATCAGAAGATCCTAGCAAGGATATTCATCTATATATCAATAGCCCAGGTGGAAGTGTTACAGCAGGTATGGCTATCTATGATACAATGCAGTATATCAAATGTGATGTGTCTACTATCTGTATTGGTATGGCTGCTTCAATGGGAGCCTTCTTACTTGCAGGTGGACAAAAGGGCAAGAGATTTGCACTTCCTAATGCTGAGGTTATGATTCATCAGCCACTTGGCGGAGCAAAGGGACAGGCTACAGAAATCGAAATCGCGGCTAAAAATATTTTAAAGACCAAAGAAAGATTAAATCGTATGCTTGCTGAAAATACAGGTAAGCCATATGAGCAGGTTTGTGCAGATACAGAGCGTGATCACTGGCTTGATGCAAATGAAGCCCTTGATTATGGTCTTATTGATGAGATTATTACAAAGAAGAATTAATGAGAGTTTAATGAGGTAGTTATGGCAAGAAACGACGATAGAGTACGTTGCTCTTTCTGTGGAAAAACACAAAATCAGGTTCGTAAGCTTATAGCTGGACCAAACGGTGCATTTATTTGTGATGAATGCGTAGATATTTGTCAAGAAATTATAGTTGAAGAATTAGAAGACTTTGAACCTACAGAGGCTCCTGATTCAATCGAAATCAACTTACAAAAGCCAGAGGACATGAAGGCATTCTTAGACCAATATGTTATTGGTCAGGATGAAGCTAAAAAGGTTCTTTCTGTTGCTGTATATAATCATTACAAGCGTATTATGGCAAATCCAGATGATATAGATGTGGAGCTTCAAAAGAGTAATGTTCTTATGCTTGGTCCTACAGGTTCTGGTAAGACTTTGTTGGCTCAGACTTTGGCTAGGATTCTTGGTGTACCTTTTGCTATAGCTGATGCTACCACTCTTACAGAGGCAGGCTATGTAGGCGAGGATGTTGAAAATATCCTCCTAAAGCTTATTCAGGCGGCTGATTTTGATATTAAAAAAGCTGAAATCGGAATTGTCTACATAGATGAAATAGACAAAATTACAAAGAAATCTGAAAACGTATCTATCACACGTGATGTTTCAGGTGAAGGTGTTCAGCAGGCTCTGCTAAAGATTATAGAGGGTACTGTTGCTAACGTTCCACCACAGGGCGGACGTAAGCATCCTCAACAGGAGACAATTGCTATCGATACCAAAAATATTCTTTTTATCTGTGGTGGTGCATTTGAAGGCTTGGAGAAAATTATTTCACAGCGTACAGATGTTAGCCAAATTGGCTTTGGCGCAGATGTAAAGGATAAGAACAACCAAAAGATAGATGATTTGCTTCAGCAGGTTTTACCACAGGATTTCATTAAATATGGTCTTATTCCGGAGTTCATTGGTCGTGTGCCAATTAATGTCTCGTTAAAGCAGCTTACAGAGGACGATATGATTCGCATCCTTAAAGAGCCAAAGAATTCTCTTACAAAACAGTACCAGGCTCTTTTCAAGATGGATGGAGTTAAGCTGGAATTTGAGGATGATGCTCTTAGAGAAATTGCTAAGAAATCTATTGAGAGAAAAACTGGTGCAAGAGGACTTAGAGCTATTGTTGAAAGTGTCATGATGGACCATATGTATCATGTGCCATCTGATGAATCTATTACAGAAATAGTCGTAACTAAAGAAATGGTTGATAATAACCTTCTTCTTATTGATAAGGAAGACGAAGGAAGCGTTGTTTCAATCGAAGATAAAAAGGAAAAGAGCGCATAATGGTTATCAGATCATGCAATCTTGAAACAGTGTGCGGCCCTACATCTACACTTCCCAAGAATGATTTACCGGAGGTAGCATTTGCTGGCAAGTCAAATGTAGGGAAGTCGTCACTTATAAATGCGGTAATGAACCGCAAAGCACTTGCCAGAGTGTCAGCTCAGCCTGGAAAGACTCAAACGATAAATTTCTACAATATTAATGATGAGATTTATGTTGTTGACTTGCCAGGCTATGGTTTTGCCAAGGCTTCTGAAAAGGAGCGTGAAAAATGGGGCAAGATGATAGAAACCTACCTGAATACCTCTGATATGATTCGGGCAGTGTTTTTGCTTGTTGATATTAGGCATGCACCATCAGCAAACGACAAGCAGATGTTTGAATGGATGGCATATGTTGGATATGATCCAATCGTTATTGCTACAAAGGCTGACAAAATAAAAAGAAGCCAGTTGGATAAGCAAATCAAAATCCTGCGAGAGGGCTTAGGGGCTGATAAGGATACAATTATTGTTCCTTTTTCTTCTCAGACAAAGCAGGGGTTGGATACCATCCAGGATTTTCTTGACCAGGTAATTGAAAACGAAGCTAGTCTCACAGATGTTGAGGATCTTGATTAATGAAAAAGAAATATATTTTTGTGCTACTACTGCTCATCTCTATTAGTGTGGTGCTGCTAGGTGGCACATTTTTTTATGTAAAACTAAATAATAATCAAAATGATGAATCTGACCTTTTAGTAATGACTAGCTGTAATCCAGTTTATCTTGCTACTGTCAATGTTGTGGGGGATGCAGATGGAGTTATAGTTCAGAATCTTTCTCAGCCTACCACAGGCTGCCTTCATGATTACACACTTACCACAGAGGATATGAAGAATCTTTCAAAGGCAGATGTGCTTGTTGTAAATGGCGGTGGTATGGAAGGCTATTTAGAGGATGTTGTTGAAGCTTATCCAAATCTTCCTATTATTGATACTTTTGAAGCAGTAGAGGAAACTTATCCAGTCATTATTGAAGAAGAGGCTGAGGAAGAGGAAGAAGACCACGACCATGTTACAGACTCAGAAGAACATCACCATGATTCGGGGGTTAATAGCCATATTTGGATGAGTGAAGAAATCTACGCTGGACAGGTTCAGGCTATAGCGGAAGGTTTGACAGCAATTGATTCATCCCATGCAAAGCTTTACGCTTCAAATGCAGATACATTTATTGACGTTATGGATTCTCAGATTGATACACAAGGCGTAGATGAGGCTTTGTCTGGTACTAATGTGGCAGTGCTTCATGAAGCCTTTGCCTATACAGCTCAGTCTCTGGGGGCAAATGTAGTTGCTACCATGGATCTTGATGAAGAACGACAAGTAAGTGCCGGTGAGGTTAGCTCATTTATCGATACCATCAAGGAAAATGATGTAAAGATAGTCTTGGCAGAATACGATTATGGTCATGCTATGGGCGAACTGATCACAGAGCAGACAGAGGCAAAGGTGGTGTACCTTGAGACTCTGGTTCATGGTGATTATAGTGGGCTTGATTATATCACTGTATTAAATAAGAACTACGCTGTAATTAAAAATAGTCTGTAGGTAATGTTTATCGGATAAGGAAAAATATGAAAAAGATTATTCCATGTGGTTTCCATTGTATAAAGTTCATAAATTTAGGAGTTGCATATGGTGACCAGCAAGTTCTAAATAATATTAATTTGCACGTGCATTGTGGGCAAATGTCAGCTATTAT
>SVES01000087.1 GCA_015057305.1 Pseudobutyrivibrio ruminis
ATATTTTGTTGGCAAACTAATTATACACCAAAGTGTCCTGTACGATATTTTTTTCTTAAAAAGTTGTAAAGTCGTATCTATTTATTAAACGACACAAAATAAGCATATTGTTCCTACAAATTTGAAAATATTATATCATATTTTAGTGTCCCAAAAAATTCTCTTAGAAAAATATTTTGAAATTTGTGGGATAGTTATCAAATAACCAAAATAAATAACTCCAATAATTGTGTTTTGAAATTTAGTAAATCATAATCAAGTAAATTTTCGAAAAGCTATTGACTATTGTGTTATTGTGGAGTATAATTAAGTAAATCGTAAAGCACGAATTTTCTATAGGGAGGTACATCTATGTTCATAGGAAGAGAACACGAGCTAAATACATTAAACAAGCTCTATAATTCCGATAAATTCGAATTCGCCGTTATTTACGGTCGCCGCCGTGTGGGTAAAACTGCCCTTATCAGCGAATTTACAAAGGATAAAGATACCATATTCTTTACCGGCGTTGAAACAAATGCAAAGCAAAATCTTGATAACTTTTCAAGATGTATTATGGAATATAATACAGGTATCGCTTCGGGTGCTTCCTTTAATAGCTTCCAGATGGCGCTTGAATACGTTTTTGAACTTGCCAAGACCAAAAGGATTGTGCTTGTAATTGACGAGTACCCTTATGTTGCCCGTGCATCTAAGAGCCTTGCTTCCACGCTTCAGCTTTTAATTGATAAGAACAAGGACGCATCAAAGCTGTTCTTAATTCTTTGCGGTTCTTCTATGTCCTATATGGAAGATCACGTTTTAGCATATAAAGCGCCCCTTTACGGAAGAAGAACGGCGCAATTTAAAATCAACCCTTTTGAATTTTTAGAGGCTTGCCGTTATTTTGAAAATTTTTCGGATGAAGATAAAGCTTTGGCTTACGGTATTGTCGGCGGAACACCGCAGTATCTTATGCAGCTTGACGATAAGCTTTCTATTGAAGGAAATATTAAAAATACGCACCTGAATCCATCATCTTCTATATTTGAAGAACCAACCAACCTCTTAAAGCATGAGGTGCGTGAGCCTGCAATTTATAATGCGGTTATCACGGCAATCGCAACCGGCTCGTCCAAAATGAACGAAATCTCCAACAAAATAGATGAAGATACAAGCGTATGTGCCACCTATATTAAAAATCTGATTACACTCGGCATCGTAAAAAAAGAATCGCCTTACGGTAAAAAATCCACCCGCAAGACGATTTATTCCATCGAGGATAATATGTTCCATTTTTGGTATCGCTTCGTGCCGGAGAACACTTCTATCATTTCCCGTGGAGCCGTTGACCTGGCTTACAGCCGTATTGCTCCCGAACTTTCCTCTTATATGGGGAGCGTTTTTGAAGATATTTGTAAACAGTATCTTTGGAAGCTGCTCCTTGAAGGCAAGTGTGCGGTGAACTTCACCGATCTTGGTCGTTGGTGGGGAGCGAACCCCAAAACGAAGTCCCAAGAAGAAATCGACATTATGGGAACGGATAAAGATACCGCCCTTTTTGCCGAGTGCAAGTGGACAAACGAAAAGGTTGACCTTGGTGTGCTGGAAACACTTGTGGAGCGTAGCACCCTATTTAACTACAAGAGAACGCATTTTTATCTCTTTGCAAAAGCAGGCTTTACCAAAGGCTGTATCGACAGAGCAAACGAGATGGGCAACGTAACGCTCGTTACCTATGAGGATATGCTGAACGCATAAAACGAAATTGAACTGATAACCACGCTCTTAGGAGAGCGACGATAAATCCATATTGGAGGAACAATTATGAGCAGAGCAAGTGAGGAAACAACAAAAGGTTTAGTTGCAGATAAACTGAAAGAGATTGTAGGGTATCCCACTGCACAAAATATTTCTGTTGATGGAATAATGTGGCTTAAAGAAGATAGTTATAAAAGCACATCTTTTGACTGGCTTAGCGGTGTTTTTGCCACTGCGTCCAAAAAGCAAACATTGGTAAGCAAAGGGACACCGGATTATATAGTAACAAAAGAAAACTCTAATGTGATTGTTGTAATCGAATGTAAAGCCGATGCGAGAAATCACTCTGTGTTTACGGATATTAAAGATTATAAAACCGCAGGTTATGGCACGCCTGCTGAAACGGAAGCTTATGCCATCAATGGCGCTCTATGGTATGCCACATTTTTGAATGATAAATATGATGTTGTTGCTATTGGTGTATCCGGGCAGAGCAAAGAAAGCTGTAAAGTATCCTCATTTGTTTTACCCAAAGGCGGAAAAATAACAGATATTGAAATTTTAGAGGATGGTTTCATAGATGATGCTATTGTGTCAATATCGCAATATGAGAAGGATATTGATATTGCATTGGATCGTTTTGCAGGGACAGAGGCGGCAGTCAAAAAAGAGTTAAGACGATACACTTTGACTTGTGCTAATTTTCTTCGTTCAAATGGTATCGAAGATAATTCAAAGGCAGGATTTGTTTCAGCTATTATTCTTGGATTGACGAATCACGAATCCAAACTCTATAAAGATACAAAATCGGCTATCGACGCTAAAAATGCAACCAAAGCTAAAAAACTAATTTCTGATCCGCTTGGTAGAAATTCTGTAAAAATGCTGAAAGCATCCCTATACGGTGACGGAAATGAATATGATGATGATTATATCCGTGGAATATGGGATATTGACAAAATACCCCGGGGAAAAAGAACTTCGTTGAAGAAATTTTACGATCAATTATTATCCAAAGATGAGCTTCTGCGTGCGCCCAAAGGGGATTATAAAGATTTTCCTTATGGTGATACTGTTCTGTCTCGGTGTATTTATTCCCTATACGAAAATGTTATTGAAGTCCTTGAAAAGTACACCGGTATTGATGTAATGGGCGAATTCTACACAACCTTTTTACGCTTCACAAAAGGAAACGCTAAGGAAAAAGGCATTGTTCTTACACCTAAGCACATTACAGAATTATTCTGTGATATAGCTGAATACTATTCTGATAAGAAATTTGACGAGCATACAAGAATTATAGATATTTGCTGTGGAACAGGAGCATTTTTAATTTCGGCGTTGGCAAGAATCAAGCAAAATGTTTGGGTACAGAAAATAAGCGAAGCAGATAAAGTAAAAAAATATGCTGATGCACAGGCAAATAGTTTGATTGGTGTTGAAAATGATCCTTCAATGTATGCTTTAGCATATGCAAATATGCGTTTCCACGGCGACGGTAAATCGAACTTATTCAACTGTTCATCGCTTTTAATTGACTCTTATGCTCCTGTTGATGATAGCGGGAAAACCTATTTGAACGAAAGCAAGATACCGTTGCACGAAGCTTTGCAGAGCTTTGGCGACATTGACGTTGCTATGATTAATCCACCCTATTCGTTAGATAAAAAAGATAACTCTGCGTCAAGAGAATATCCTCTTATTGCCAAGAAAAACGAGTTGGAGGATAAATTAAAAAGAATATCTAAACAGATTAGAGAGTTAAAGAAAAAGGAACAGACTGCTTCTGTAATTAGTGAAATTGCAAAGTCAGAAAAAGAAAAGAAAGCACTTGACGAGGCACTCGCAAAATGTGAAGCAGAGTTAGATGCCAACAGAATGCGCGAAGTTGTTATATCTAAAGGTCAAGATGAACTTGATTTTGTTGCCTCAATGTTGCATTATCTCAAAGTTGGAGGTATAGGAATTGTTATTCTTCCTATGTCCTGCGCGGGAAACAGTGGTACGAAATTGAGGGCAGAATTGTTAAAGCACCATACACTTTTGGCTTGTATGACTATGCCTCAAAATCTATTTTTTGACAGCCACGTTGGTACGGCAACTTGCATAATGGTTTTTAAGGCCCATATAAAACACGACGAAAACAAGTCAACATTCTTTGCTCGATGGCAGGATGATGGGTTTAAGGTGATTCCGCATAACGGCAGAAAAGATGCAGGCGGTTGGAATGCAATAAAAAGCACTTGGATTGATCAATTGGATGGAACAGCCGCACAAGATGAGTACGTGTGGTTAAAGAAAAAAATCAAAACATCTGATGAAGCACTTGCTGAAGCATATATTAAAACCGATTACAGCAAACTTTCCGATAATGATTTTGAAAAAGTGCTAAAAAAGTATTCGCTTTTTAAATATATGGATGAGCAGGGCATTTTGGAGGGATGAAATGCTAAACACCAGCGATTGGAAAGAGTTCCTATTATCTGATATATTCGATATTCGAAAAGGGAAACGACTAACAAAAGAAAATCAAACTATGGGAGATACGCCATTTATTGGTGCAACAGCAAAAAACAATGGGATAACATCGTACATTGGGCAGGAATACTTACACGAAGGAAACACGATATCATTAACATACAACGGTTCGGTTGGTGAAGCTTTCTACCAGCCTAAACCATTTTGGGCATCTGATGATGTAAATGTTCTGTATCCCAAAGATTTTGTCCTTACAGAAAACATAGCATTGTTTTTCTGTGCAATTTTACGATTAGAAAAACAAATGTGGTCATATGCTCGGAAATGGAATTTGGAAAAAATGAACGATACTAGTATTCGATTGCCTGTTAATTCGTGTAATGAACCAAACTATGGAATGATCGAAACATATATGGCAGGACTTAAAGCAGATATTACCAATATACCTGATTATTTTCTCAATGAGGGATATGAAAAAGCAAGTTGGTATTTGGACAATATTGAGCAAGAAATTTTTGAATCTGAATTTGCGGGAGTTGCAGTGAAAAAAGAAATAACCCTTTCTGATAGGCGTTGGAATAAATTCATACTTGGAAATATAGTAGAAAGCGTACAAAATGGGAAATCATACAACGCTTCAGACTTAGTTTCCGCTGCCGATGGCACTGATTACGTTTCTTATGTTACGAGAACGGATAACAATAATGGCATTTCTATGTATGTGCAATCTGAAGAATATGATGGCTTGGAAAAGGCAAATGCAATAACTATTGGAGATACGACAGCTACAATCTTTTTCCAAGATCACGACTTTATTACCGGGCCTCATATTATTGTCATTCGTGCTGATTGGCTTAATGTTTACACAGCAAACTTTATTATTACACTGCTTAATCAAGAAAAATACAGATATCCCGTATTTGGCAGAGCGTTCACAAAAGATTTAATTGCTACCACGGAACTTAATCTCCCGGTCGATGATAAGGGTAATCCGGATTATCAGTTTATGGAAGACTACATAAAATCCCTGCCGTTCAGCGCAAAAATATAAGGTGGTATAATATGTGGAAGAAATTCAAATGGGATATGTTTGTTACATCTTTTATTCCGCTATGGTTGTCAATCGTTGTTATTGACATTTGGAATGTTGCTTTATTCATTATAGATAACTGGGATGGCAAGGGGAAATTTGTTGATAACCTGATGTGTGTCTTGTGCGGTAGTATCATCCAGTTAGTTAGTATTGCCATAATTGCAATTTTGGTTCTTGTCAGCATTATTGGGATTAACGCTTTTCTCAACAAAAAGTTATCTAAAGATGAAAAACATCTTCCGAAAGGCACGATTGAAAGAGCAACAAAAGCTAACAAGTTATCCTCTGAATTTTTACTCGCATACATTTTGCCAATGATAGCGTTTGATTTTAGCAATCTGCAAAATTTGGCGTTGTTTATAATCTATTTTTCGGTGTTAGCTTTTCTTTGCATTAGAAACAACAATATCTATACGAACATCCTTTTAGAATTCAAAGGATATCGTATATATACCTGCAATCTGACATGCAAAGTTATAGAAGATGATCACACCTACCACGACAGTATTGTTATCAGCAAAATAGACCTGACACAAGAAAGGTCTGCGGCTTAAACTTTGCCCAGAAAGGAGCCGTCACATGGCAATCTCAAAAATCAAACCCCGCCATGCCATCGAGGGACGCAGTATCGCTACTGTGCTGGCGGATCGCATTGACTATGACAAGAACCCGGAGAAAACAAATTGCGGTCTGCTGGTAAAAGGCTACCAGTGTTCTCCCGATACTGCGTGGCAGGAATTTGTGGTCAGCAAGCAGATCTACACCGCCACCACCGGGCGCAGACGTGCCCCGGACAAAGATGTGATTTCCTATCTGCTGATGCAGTCCTTTAAGCCGGGAACCATCACGCCGGAGGACGCCAACAAACTGGGCTATAAGATCGCCATGGAGTTTACCCGCGACGAACATCAATTCATTGTGGCTACCCACATAGATAAGCACCACATTCATAATGTACGCCCGGATAGGGCAATGAGAAAAGCAGTATAAGGTACTGCCCCGTAAGATAACGCGGGAAACAACCAGCCTAACCGAAAGGCGAAAGCTGACACGGGAACACAGTACGGCTGGGAAGCGGTAAGTCACCTAAAGGCAATCGGGTGCGACTGAACCGCAATGTTAATCGGATATAAGGTATAAGTTGGATTTACTGAACGCAAGCTTCCAGTTTCTGTTATGTGCAGATGGAGGAAAATTGCCTGAAACCTCTGGTACGGAAAAGGCAAGCTATGGTTGTGGGTTTGTCGGTTATCAATCATTCCGTACAACCTGTAGGGGAACCTATGGTAACGAAGCGAAAGCGATACCGAGAATCCGAATTTACCAAGTCTCATTGCTAACCGGGGATGCCCTAACCAGGAGTGCCGCGCGAAAGGGGGAATGGAAAAGCGGCTATGGCTTTGGAAAACGCTTGTGGTGTGCAGGGATTGCCACCGCAGTATTATCCACAAAAAGTGAGTTTTGTCTGAACGAGCAGTAACAGAGCCGTATACTCCGAGAGGGGTACGTACGGTTCCCGGAGAGGGTGGCGCAAACCTATCACAGTAATGTGACAAGGCGGTGCTTCCCTACTCCACCACATCGAGTTCAACAGCACCGCCCTGGACTGCTACCACAAGTTCAACAACGTGAAGAACAGCTTCATTCCTCTGCGAAAAATCAATGACCGGATCTGCCAGGAATTTGGTCTGGACATCATTGAGGAACCCCAGGACAAAGGCAAGCACTATGCGGAATGGTCGGCTGAGAAAACGGGCAAAAGCTGGAAAGCCCGTCTGCGCCAGACCATTGATAAGGTGCTACCCAAGGTCAGAACATCTCCATGAGGCGGCGAAGCGAGCCTTTGACGCCCAAGGTGTGAGGAAGCTGCCTACGGTTAAAGTTTTGCAGGCAGAGTACACTGACCTGCTGGCAAAGAAAAAATCCGCTTATGAAGATTACAAGCGGTTGCGGAAAGAAAATCAGGAATTGCAGGCAGTCAAGTCCAACGTGGATACCCTGTTCCGTATTGAGGAAGAACAGCAGGAAAAGAAACTGGAACAACATCGTTAAGGCGTAAGTAGGTAATAATCAGTATCTGCAAATTTCCATCCACATTTGATAAGATAAGTTCAAATGATGGAGGTGATAC
>SVES01000006.1 GCA_015057305.1 Pseudobutyrivibrio ruminis
TTTTGGAGGTTATATGGCACGTTCAGTTGAAGAAGAAATAAAGAGACGCCGTACTTTTGCAATTATTTCCCATCCCGATGCAGGTAAGACTACCCTTACAGAAAAATTCCTTCTTTACGGAGGTCAGATTAATTTAGCTGGTTCAGTAAAGGGTAAAGCCACAGCAAGACATGCAGTATCAGATTGGATGGAAATCGAGAAGGAGAGAGGTATCTCTGTCACTTCTTCTGTTTTACAGTTCGAGTATGATGGCTATTGCATAAATATCCTTGATACACCTGGACACCAGGACTTCTCTGAGGATACATATAGAACACTTATGGCTGCCGATTCAGCAGTCATGGTAATTGATGCCTCAAAGGGTGTTGAGGCACAGACCAGAAAGCTTTTCAAGGTCTGCGTTATGAGACATATTCCTATTTTCACATTTATCAACAAAATGGATCGTGATGCAAATGACACCTTTGAGCTATTAGATGATATCGAAAATGAACTGGGAATCGCTACAGTTCCTGTTAACTGGCCTATAGGTTCAGGTAAAGGCTTCAAGGGTGTTTACGATAGAAATGAGCGTACTGTCCGCATGTTCTCTGATACACAAAAGGGTACAAAACAGGGCGAGGAGCGTATCCTTTCCATTGATGATCCAGCGCTTAAGGATGAAATCGGTGAGGAAAAATATGACCAGCTGCTGGAAGAACTTGAGCTTATCGATGGTGCTGGAGCAGAGTTTAATCAGGAGCTTGTTACTAAGGGAGAGCTTTCGCCTGTATTTTTTGGTTCGGCCCTTACAAACTTTGGAGTAGAGACATTTCTTGAGCATTTCCTCAAGATGACATATAGCCCACTTCCTAGAAAGAGTGATGCTGGAGAAATAAGCCCATTTTCCGAGGATTTTTCTGCATTCGTATTTAAGATACAGGCTAATATGAACAAAGCTCATAGAGATAGAGTTGCATTCCTTCGTGTTTGCTCAGGTACTTTTGATGCTACAAAGGAGTATTTGCATGTGCAGGGGGGCAGAAAGGCTAAGCTTTCAGCACCACAGCAGATGATGGCTGATGAGCGTAAAATCGTAGATAAGGCATATGCTGGTGATATTATTGGTGTATTTGATCCAGGGCTATATAGTATTGGTGATACATTTACTTCAGCAAAGAAGCCTTTCAAATTTGAAGGTATTCCAACCTTCGCGCCTGAGCATTTTGCCAGAGTGCGCCAGATAGATACAATGAAACGTAAGCAATTTATGAAGGGCATTACTCAGATTGCCCAGGAGGGTGCTATTCAGATTTTCCAAGAGTTCAATACTGGTATGGAAGAAATAATTGTTGGCGTTGTTGGCGTTCTTCAGTTTGATGTATTAAAATATAGATTAAATAATGAATACAACGTTGAAATCGCTCTTGAGAATCTTCCTTATGAGCATATTAGATGGATTGAAGGAGATTACGATTTAGATAAGATTTCAGGAACTTCTGACATGAAGAAAATTAAGGATTTAAAGGATAGACCACTTCTTCTCTTTGTTAATTCATGGTCTGTCGGAATGGTTCTAGACAGAAATGAAGGACTTGTTTTATCTGAATTTGGTACAAATTAATGACTATAAACGAAGCTGCTATTGATAGAAAAAATAATTTGAATATCATCCGATTAATCGCAAGTCTCATGGTTGTGTATATGCATTCCTTTGCTATATGCATTGCAGATCAGTCAAAGGATGTGTTTTACACTCTAACAAACCATAAAGCACTTGCTGGTGGTATTGCCGTGTATATTTTTTTCATCATTAGTGGCTTTTTGATTTGTAGAAGCTTTGATAGAAGCAAAAATCTATTTAGCTATTTTAAAGCCAGGTTTCTGCGCATTTGGCCATTACTTTTTGTGGTTGTAATGGTAACAGCATTTATATTGGGGCCTATCATAACTCATTATCCTACCGAGGAATATTTTAATGGCGACATAACTGGGTTTTTGAGGAATATTTATTTTGATTCTTCAAATACGACTTTGCCAGGGGTTTACCCTGATCATTACAATCATAGCTTGAATGGTTCGCTTTGGACATTGATGTACGAGGTGCTTTGGTATGTTATTGTTGCAGTTTTAGCCCCTTTGTGGAAGCGGTTTAAGCCTACAGGACTTATATTATATATTGGCTTGACTATTACCTATCTGTTTTTTACATATTATGATGGAGCTTTTATAGTTTTTCTCCCTCATAGCTTTATTCTTAATTTCACAAGGCTTGGAATGTTTTTTGCTATGGGAATGTGCTATTACATTTACGGAAATACCATAAAATTATCGGTTAAGCTGTTTTTTATGGCTGTGCTAGGTTTGATTTTAGGAATATTATTTGCAGATTTTATAGTTACCTTTAGTATTTTTGGTGCATATATTATTTTTTATATTGCATTTCAAAAGAGATTTGTTGCAAATTGGTATGACAAAATAGGAGATTTATCCTATGGAATATATATTATGTCATTTCCAATCCAACAGACATTGGTAGATTATTTAGGCAAGCCAACTGAGTACTATCATACAATGTCTATGAATCCCTATAAGAATATGCTGATTACAGTTTTGATTGTTGTTCCACTTGCGTGGATAAGCTGGCATTGTATCGAGAAGCCTTGTCTCAAATTAAAAGAAAAGGCTTGACTAGGTCTTTAATAGTGTGTATATTATTTGGCAGTGGCGTTCGCCACTGTCTTTTGTTTTTTGTTTTCATTTTTTTATCCCATTTACTGTTGACATTTTGGATTACATTATCTATTATTAGAATATAAGAACGAACAATTGTTCCGAACGGAGGTTTTATTAAATGGCAAATGAAGATAAGCTAAAAGCATTGGATGCTGCAATCTCGCAGATTGAAAAACAATATGGAAAAGGCTCAGTTATGAAGCTTGGCGAAGGAGCTAATATTCAGGTTGAGACAGTTCCTACAGGTTCTATTAGTCTTGATATTGCCCTTGGACAGGGAGGATTCCCAAAGGGACGTATTATTGAAATATATGGTCCAGAATCATCTGGTAAGACAACACTTGCCCTTCATGCAGTGGCTGAGGTTCAGAAAGCAGGCGGTATAGCAGGTTTCATTGATGCGGAGCACGCACTTGATCCTAAATATGCCAAGGCAATTGGTGTGGATATTGACGATTTATATATATCACAGCCAGATAATGGAGAACAGGCACTAGAGATTACAGAGACAATGGTACGCTCAGGTGCCATGGATATTATCGTTGTGGATTCTGTAGCAGCCCTTGTTCCAAAGGCTGAAATAGATGGAGATATGGGTGATTCTCACGTAGGCTTACATGCTCGTCTTATGTCACAGGCAATGAGAAAGCTTACAGGTATTGTTTCTAAGACAAATTGCGTAGTTATCTTTATAAATCAGCTTCGTGAAAAAGTTGGTGTTATGTTTGGAAATCCTGAGACTACAACAGGTGGTCGTGCCCTTAAGTTCTATGCATCAGTTCGTATAGATGTACGTAGAATTGAGGCTCTCAAGCAAAATGGTGAAGTTATTGGAAACAGAACCCGCGCAAAGATTGTTAAAAACAAGGTGGCACCTCCATTCAGAGAAGCTGAGTTTGATATCATGTTTGGCGAAGGAATTTCTCGTGAGGGAGATATTTTAGATGTTGCTACAAATCTTGATATTATTCAAAAGTCAGGTGCTTGGTATGCTTATCTTGGCGAGAAAATCGGCCAGGGACGAGAGAATGCCAAGGTATATCTCAAGCAGAATCCAGATGTATGCGAAGAAATAGCAGATGCAATCAGAGCACATTACGCTGATTCAGAAGAGTCTGAGGTAGGACTTGTTGGTGGTGATAAAAAAGAAGATATTCCAACTGAGGTTATAGAATAATATATGGAAGTATTATCTCTTGTAAAACTTTCAAAGGGAAGAGCAAAAATCTGTCTCGCTGGCGGGACAGATTTTGTTCTATATAAAAAAGAATACGAAAGCTATGGAATAGAAGAAGGCGCTGAACTTTCTGAGGTATCTTATCAGCAAATAATTACTGAAATATTGATTCCAAGATGTAAAAAAAGAGCATTGCATCTTTTAGAAAAGCAGGATAGATCTGAAAAAAATCTTAGAGCTAAGCTAAAAGAAGGGGGATACCCAGATAATGTTATTGATGTTGCCATAGATTATATAAATGATTATGGCTATATTGATGACGCAAGAATGGCAGCCAGTCATATTAGGTTTTATCAGGAATCTAGAAGTAAGCAGCGATTAAAACAGGATTTATTGGCCAAGGGAATTTCATCAGAGGTTATTGAACAAGTAATGGAAGAAGAATATTCAGCTGATGAGAGTGAATTAATCGAAGCATTGCTTATAAAAAAGCATTATGACAAAGAAAATGCTGATTATGAGAGCCGTGCAAAAATGTACAGATTTTTGGCATCACGAGGCTTCTCATCGGATAGTATAAATAGAGTATTAAAATAGACATTACATATACTATATATGGTATACACAGTCTTGACAGAAGCTATTCATAAAGTTAAACTAATTATGTTGATGATTATAAAAGAGAGCATATTATTTTTTTGTGAGTTTGTTATAATTTCACAAGAATTAAAGCTTTTATTTTATATTCCAATTAGAAATTAAATAAGGAGGTGCTCCTGTGAACGTAGCAGTAACGATTATTGTTGCAGTTGTCGTTGCGCTAGTTGCAGTTGTTGTCACCCTTGCTGTTTCTAATAAAATCCATGAGACTCAGGGCAAGAATAAAGTTGATTCTGCCGAAGCAAAGGCTCGTGAGATTATAGATGAAGCAGTTAAGAACGCGGAAGCAAAAAAGAGAGAGGCAATGCTTGAGGCTAAGGAAGATGCCATGAGGCAGAAAAACGATCTCGATAAAGAAATCCGTGAGCGCCGAGCAGAGATTCAAAGAAGTGAGCATAGATTATCACAAAAGGAAGATAACCTTGATAAAAAGCTCGAAGCAGTAGAAAAAAGAGAATCTGAATTTGCTCGACAGGAACAACAGCTTAACAAGCAGCGTGAGGAAGTTGCAAAGCTTAATCAGCAGCGTGTGCAGGAACTAGAAAGAATCTCTGGACTTACCTCCGAACAAGCAAAAGAACAACTTTTAAAATCTGTAGAAGAAGACGTCAAATTAGACACAGCGAAACTTATTAAAGAGAGCTTAGCTCAAGCAAAGGATGAGGCTGACAAAAAGGCACGAGAAATAGTTGTTAGTGCCATTCAAAAGTGTTCAGCTGATCATGTAGCCGAAACTACAATATCAGTAGTTCAGCTTCCTAATGATGAGATGAAGGGACGTATCATTGGTAGAGAGGGACGTAATATTCGTACACTTGAGACAATGACTGGTGTAGAACTTATTATTGATGATACTCCAGAGGCAGTTATTCTATCTGCATTCGATCCAGTAAGACGTGAAATTGCACGTATTGCATTGGAAAAGCTTATTGTAGATGGACGTATTCATCCTGCTAGAATCGAAGAGACAGTAGAAAAGGCTAAGAAAGAAGTAGAACAGCAAATCAGAGAGGAAGGCGATGCAGCTGCTCTTGAGGTTGGTGTACAGGGAATCCATCCTGAGCTACTTAGACTCTTAGGTAAGATGAAGTTTAGAACTAGTTATGGACAAAATGTTTTAAAGCATTCCATTGAGGTTGCTCAGCTTTCAGGATTACTTGCTGCAGAGCTTGGACTTGATGTTAGAGTTGCGAAGCGTGCAGGTTTGTTGCACGACATTGGAAAGGCAGTAGATAGAGAGCAAGAGGGTACTCATGTACAGCTCGGTGCTGATCTTTGCCGAAAGTACAAAGAGTCTCAAACAGTTATCAATGCTGTAGAGGCACATCATGGCGATGTAGAGCCAGAAACTCTTATAGCTTGTATTGTGCAGGCTGCTGATACTATTAGTGCAGCTAGACCAGGTGCAAGACGTGAGGCTATGGAGACATACACAAACAGATTAAAAGAACTTGAAGAAATTTCAAACAGCTTTAAGGGTGTTGAAAAATCTTTTGCTATTCAAGCAGGTAGAGAGATTCGAATCATGGTGGTTCCTGAGCAGGTTTCAGATGCCGATATGGTCATCATGGCTAGGGATATTTCAAAGCAGATTGAGTCACAGCTAGAATATCCTGGACAGATTAAGGTTAATGTAATTCGTGAATCGCGAGTTACGGATTATGCAAAGTAAATATTTATAGCGGCTGGGTTTCCAGCCGCTTTTTTTGAAGAAGGAAGAGAGTATGAAAAAAATAGAAAGAATAAAAAGGGAATTAATACATAAAGGACCTATACTGGATATATACGAAGATACAGTAAAGCTGCCAAATGGAAAAGAAGAAAAATGGGATTTTGTTAGTCACAGAATGGGAGCAGCTTGTGTTCTTGCAGTTCGCCCTGATGGAAAAATAATAATGGTTCGCCAATATAGAAATGCCCTTGATAGGTTTACTCTAGAGGTTCCTGCTGGTAAGCGAGATTCTATTGACGAAGATACAAGTATATGCGCTGCCAGAGAGCTAGAAGAGGAAACAGGCTATAGAGCAGGAAAGCTGGAAAAGCTATTATCTTTGAAATCAACGGTGGCATTTTGTGATGAATTTATAGATGTTTACCTTGCTACTGATTTGATAGAGCTTGGTGAGCAAAAGCTAGACGAAGCGGAGGATATCGATATTGAGGCTTATGATTTAAAGGAGCTTATGGATATGTGTTATACAGGAAAGCTTCAGGATGCTAAGACAGTTGCCGCAATTATGGCATTTGCTGCTAGAAAGTAAGATAATATTTGTTATTGAAAATATAATTTAATTATAGTAGTATCTATTAAGACAATGGTGTCAAAATAGAGTCCCTTGAGGGGGATTCTATTTTGGCACCATTTTTTCATGTGCTGATTTGCTTGCCCACTTTAGGACATGGAAATGGCGTATACCTATTTGCTTGCCCACTTAGGTATACGCCAGTTTTTTTAATTTCTTTCTGCTATTGTGTAAAGAAGATGACGAGTATCTTCCCATCCGAGACATGGGTCTGTTATAGACTGACCATAAGTCTGGTGGTCGGAGATAGGTTGGCAGCCTTCAATCAAATAGCTTTCAATCATTACACCCTTTACAAGCTTTTTTATATCATCAGAGTGATTTCGATTATGCATTACCTCTTTGACTATTCTAATTTGTTCCTTGAACTGTTTGTTTGAGTTTGAGTGATTAGCATCAATTATGCAGGCAGGATTTATCAAATCCATTTCCTCGTACATATTGTGAAGTCGTATTAAATCCTCATAGTGGTAGTTTTGGGTGCTATTACCATGCTTAGAAACAGCACCTCTTAAAATTGTGTGGGCTAAAGGATTACCAGTAGTTTTTACTTCATAACCAGAAAATGTAAAATGATGTGGATGCTGGGCAGCGTAAACGGAATTAAGCATAACAGAAAAATCACCAGAGGTAGGATTTTTCATACCTGAAGCTACATCAAAGCCTGATACTGTAAGACGGTGATGTTGGTCCTCCACTGAACGAGCACCTATTGCAACATATGAAAGTAAATCATCAACGTAGCCCCAGTTTTCTGGATAGAGCATTTCGTCAGCAGCAGTAAGCTCTGATTCAGTCATGGCCCGAATATGCATTTTTCGCATTGCGATAAGTCCGGCCACCATATCGGGAGCCTCGTTAGGATCTGGCTGTGAGGCTATTCCTTTATAGCCGCTGCCTGTTGTTCGAGGCTTGTTAGTATATATTCTAGGAACTACCAGCACCTTGTCTTTTATGTCTTCTGCAACTCTAGAAAGCTTTTCAATATATTCACAGACAGCATCCTCATTATCAGCAGAACATGGTCCTATAATACAAAGAAATCTATCGTCCTTTCCTGTAATTATATCAGCAACCTCTTTATCTCTCTGTTGCTTAATTTTAGCAATGTTTTCAGGAACAGGAAGCATTTCCTTTATCTCCTGTGGAGTAGGCATTTTTTTTAGATATTCAAAGCTCATTATTTATCCTCATTTCTATTTTTATGTGAAACATTTATTTTTGACTAATTCAATAGGCATTTCTTTGCCTGTCCATATTTTGAAGGCAGCAGCACCTTGATATAGTAGCATATATTTGCCGTTCATGGTTTTACAGCCCTTTTCTTTTGCATCTCTTAATAATCTTGTCTCAGGTGGATGATATATTACATCACAGACAGTAAGATTTTCTCTTAGAAAATCCTTAGGAACAAGTGAGGTGTCATCATCCCCCATACCTACATTTGTACCGTTTACCAGTATATCACTTTCATCGAGACAAAATTCCATGATATCCAAATCATTAATATCATAAACAAAAACATCGCAGTTTGTTGATTTTGTAAGTCTGTCAGCGTAATCAACTGTAGAGGAGAAGGTATCATTTTTTCGCTTTAGAATGTTGATTTTGTCAACACCATCGATGGCCGCCTGTGTTATTATAGAGGTAGCGGCGCCGCCAGCCCCTAAGACTGTCATTGTAGTACCTTCATATGAAATGCCAGTATCCTTCATTGATTCTAAAAAACCAATACCATCAGTTGTATAACCAGTTAATCGACCGTTTTCAAAAGAACAGGTGTTAACTGAGTTAGATAGCTTCGCGGCTTGATCTATTTCATCCAGCAAAGGAATGATAGCTGTTTTTAGAGGCATGGTTAGATTAAAGCCTCGGCAATTGATTAATTTTAGCACCTCAACGACCTTAGCCAAATTATCCTTATTAACATCAAATGCCATATATGAATAATCTAGGTTTAAGGCATCAAAGGCGGTATTGTGCATAGCAGGGGAAATACTATGAGAAACAGGGCTTCCTAATAAACACATTAGCCCTGTGGAGCCTGTAGGATTCATACAAACACCTCCATAACAATAAATTGAAATAATTTTAGAATACTTTAGTCCTTTTATCAACTAAAGTTTGAAGAAAAGACAGTTTTTTTAATATTTGATGTGTATTGTAACTTGTGTTACAATAATTCAGCAATTAATTTAGGTAGGCGTAGCGTAGCTGGATAACGCATCGGACTCCGACTCCGAAGACCGCCGGTTCGAATCCGGCCGTCTACAGTTGCTAGTGCGCTTTTAATATTGGGAGGACTCATGGATTTTCAAAATTTAAAAGATAAAGTAAATAATATTTTTAGAACATGCATAGATTTTATAGTTAAAAATAGACGTTATTTTTTAGCTGGATGTATTTTTATTGTGATGGTTTTAGTGTTATTCCTTGGAACAAGCAGTAGCACATCAAGCTCTAATACATCTAGTGTATCCAAGAAATTCAAGGTTAACAAAAACACTGAATTGCAGACTCTGATAGAGGATTACTATACTGCTTATGCGGCAGGGGATACTGATACACTTGCCACATTGGCAACACCTATCAGCGATTTAGAAATCAGCTATATTAAGTTCTATAGTCAATACATTGAAAGCTATAGTGATTTGGAAATATATACAAAGCCGGGACTTACAGATAATTCATACCTTGTTTCTACAGAAATTAAGTTAAAGTTTGTTGATATAGATACAGCAGTTCCAGGCTTGAATTTCTTCTATGTAGAAACCAACCAGGATGGAAAGCTTTACATCAACAATCTTTATGGTTCATTTAACCAGACAAATAATGTTTACGAGATGGATTCAGATGTTTCTGATTTGATTAGCGTATTTACACGTCAGCAGGATTTACTTGATATGGAAGCTGAGATAGGTGAAGCTTATGATGAGGCTTTAGCAAGTGATGATGCGTTAAATCTATTTATGTCGGAAACACTTCCAGCAGCACATGAGCAATGGCATGCTGATTACCAGGCAGAAGTTGCAGCGGCAGAGGAAGAAGCTGCTAAGGCAGAGGAAGAAGCTGCGGCTGCAGCCGAGGAAGAAGCCAAAGCTGAGGCAGAGGCCGAGGAGGAAGCCAACTCATACACAGGAACCACTAATGCTAGAGCAAATGTACGTGCAGAGGCAGATAAGAATAGCGATAAGCTAGGTTCCCTTGATGCAGGCACATCCATTACCATTTATGGTGAAGAAGGTGACTTCTACAAGTTTGATTACGAAGGCACTAGAGCTTATATAACTAAGGACGCTGTTACATTAGATTCTGCTGAAGAAGAATCGGAGGAAGATACAAGCACCGAAGAAGAAACAACAGCCGACAGCATAGCAGAGGGTACTGAGATAACACTTTCATCTACAGTTAATATTCGTTCCCAGATGGATTCATCATCATCAAAGGTAGCTGTGGCATATGCTGGTGAAGAAGTTACTGTTGTCATGAGTTATGCTGAGGGCTGGACAAAGGTTAAATATGGCAATAAGGAAGGCTACATTAGAACAGATCTTTTACAGTAATTTGATTTTAATGTGATAAGTATGGAGACCATGTAATTGGTCTCCATTGTGTTATATTTTTGGAGGAATTAATTGGAAGATAACATCAGACTTAATAAATATTTAAGTGATGCTGGTATATGTAGCAGGCGAGCAGCCGACAGAGCAATTGAAGAAGGACAGGTTATTGTCAATGGCAAGGTAGCGGTTGTGGGACAGCGTGTTACGTCAGATGACCAGATTATGTATAATGGAACGGTGGTTTCAAATGCTAATAAGAGGCCTATTCTTATTGCATATAATAAGCCTGTTGGAATTGTTTGTACTGCAGAAAAAAAAGAGAAAAACAATATTATTGACCATATTGGTTATGAAGAAAGAATATATCCTATAGGTCGCCTTGATAAAGACAGTACTGGCTTAATTTTACTTACAAATCAAGGAGATTTGGTTAACAAAATAATGCGAGGGGTAAATGCCCATGAAAAGGAATATATCGTATCTGTCGATAAGGAAATTGATGGCCAATTCATAAAGAAAATGTCGGAGGGTGTGTATCTAGAGGAGCTTGAGGTAACCACTAGAAAATGCAAGGTGAGAAAACTATCTAAGTACGAATTTAACATTATTCTTACACAGGGTCTTAACAGGCAAATCAGACGAATGTGTCAGATGCTAGGCTATAGGGTCAAAACTCTTAAAAGAGTAAGAATTATGAATATTAAGCTTGCAGATTTAAATGAAGATACATATAGGGATGTTACGGCGGAAGAACTAGCGGTTCTTACATCCCTCCTTGAGGGGTCTAAAAACTAACTGGTAGAGGTGTAAAATGGAGTTTAATGCATATAAAAAATTGATTGATGAAATAGATTATCACATGGACAGGTACTATAACCAAAATGAGCCTGAAATTAGTGATTTCGAATATGATCAGCTGATGCTTCAGCTTAAAGAGGCAGAAAAGGAACATCCTGAGTGGGTCACAGCTGATTCTCCTTCTCAAAAGATAGGCGGCGTTGCCATGAGAGAAGCAGGGGTTAAGGTTACTCATGATGTGCCAATGCTTTCTATTGAGGACGTGTTTGATAAGGCAGACGTTACAGCATGGGTAGAAAAGGTAAAGGCTGTTCACCCAGATGCAAAGTTTTCCGTTGAAGCAAAGATTGATGGCCTTAGTATGACTCTTAGATATGAAAGAGATTCTATGGGAAAGCTTAAGCTTACTCTTGCAGAAACCAGAGGCGATGGTCTTGTTGGGGAAGATGTTACAGCAAATGCTTTAGTTATACCTGATGTTAAGCAATATTTGGATTTGCCTTACGATTCACTTCAACTTAGGGGCGAGGTGTACATGTCTCATGAGGATTTTGACAGATTCAACAGTGAACAAGAGCTTAAGGGGGCAAAGCTAGCAGCAAACCCTAGAAATCTTGCGGCAGGAACACTTAGGCAGCTAGATGCTAATATCACTAAAGAGCGTGGGCTAAAGATGTTTGTCTTTAATGTTCAGCAGGGCCCTGAAGAGCTTACCTTAAGCCACTGTGATGGAATGGATAAGCTATCTGCTTGTGGCGTTGCTACAGTATTTCATAAGAAGTGTGAAACTTCAGAAGAAATTTTATCTGTGATTGATGAAATCGGAGATTTGCGAGGTGAGTTTCCATTTGATATAGATGGCGCTGTTGTAAAGATAGACCAGGTTGCTTACAGAAATGATTTTTCTACTAGTGCTAAGTATACAAATGGTCATATTGCATACAAGTACCCACCTGAGGAAAAGGAGACCAAGCTTTTAGATATTGAGCTTTCTGTTGGAAGAACAGGAAGGGTTAATCCTACAGCCATATTTGAACCAATTCGTTTATGCGGTACATCGGTTAGCCGTGCAACACTTCATAATCAGGATTTTATAGATGACTTAGACATTGGAATTGGGGACACTATAGTTGTTTACAAATCTGGTGAAATTATTCCTAAGGTAAAGGAAGTGGTCCATTCTAAGAGACCTGAAGGTGTAATGACTTATAAGATACCTAACGTGTGCCCAGTGTGTGGTGGTCCAGTATCAAGGGATGCCGATACAGCGGATATGAAGTGCACAAATCCAGGATGCCCTGCTCAGCTTGTGCGACACATTATAAATTTTGTCTCGAGGGATGCCATGGATATTAAGGGCTTTGGGGATGTATATATTGAGGATTTGGTAAAGCTTGGCTATATTAAAGATATTGCTGATATTTTCTATCTCAAGAATTATCGTGATGAGCTTGTTGAAAAGGGCATTATCGGAAAAGAGAAGAATACTGATAAGCTTTTAGGTGTTATCGATGCAGCAAAAGCAAATGATGCAAGTAGACTCTTTACAGGATTTGGTATTCCTAATGTGGGCAAGGCTGCAGCTAAGAGTCTATTAACACAGTTTAAGGATATTGAAAAAATTATGGAGCTAAGCATAGAGGAGCTTACTCAGGTTAACGACATTGGAGAGATTAGTGCAAAATCTATTTATGATTATCTACATAATCCAGTAAATGTGGAGATTGTAACAAGGTTAAAGGCTGCCGGAGTAAATATGATAGAGGCAGAAAAGGAAGGGGCTACCGACAAGTTTGCAGGGCTTACATTTGTTATAACAGGAACACTTCCGACCATGGGCCGCAAGGAAGCACAGGAGCTTATTGAACTAAATGGCGGCAAATGTGCTGGCTCTGTTTCAAAGAAAACCAATTATTTGGTGGCTGGAGAAGCGGCAGGTAGTAAGCTTGATAAGGCTAATGCCTTAGGAGTTGCGGTTATTACAGAAGAACAGCTGCTTGCAATGGTTAGTAGCTAAACGCTTGCCATGGCCTTATTGTAGCTGTGATGAATATTTAAAGGATTAGTTTTTTTAGTAGAAAAGGAGAAGTAAAGTATGCCAATCAGAACACAAAATGATTTACCTGCAAAGGCAATACTTGAGCACGAGAATATTTTCGTTATGGATGAAAATAGATCGTCTCACCAAGATATACGTCCAATTAGTATAGGAATTTTAAATCTTATGCCATTGAAGGAAGCAACTGAGCTTCAGCTGTTACGTTCTTTATCAAATACACCTTTACAGGTGGATGTGACCTTCCTTACTGTAGGTAGTCATGAAAGCAAACATACCAGCAAGACTCACCTGGATACCTTTTACGAGCGTATAGAGGATGTTTACGACAGATATTTTGATGGCCTGATTATTACAGGCGCCCCGGTGGAGCAAATGCCTTTTGAAGAAGTAGATTATTGGGATGAGTTATGCAAGGTTTTTGAATGGACCAAGACTCATGTCACATCAACACTTCATTTGTGCTGGGGATGCCAGGCTGGGCTTTACTATCGATATGGCATAAATAAATATGATTTGGACGAAAAGAAATTTGGTGTATTCCCTCACCATGTGCAGAATCGCAAAATCCCTTTGGTGCGTGGATTTGACGATATATTCTACGCTCCTCACAGTCGCCACACCTATGTTAAGACGGAAGATATCGAAGCATGTGAGGATTTAGTGGTATGCGCCAAGGGTGAAGAAGCAGGGGTATTTCTTTGTATGTCTAAGGATGGAAGCAACATATTTGTAATGGGCCACCCAGAGTACGACCGCTACACTTTGGACAGTGAGTACAAGCGCGATAGAGCAAAGGGCTTAGATATTGCGTTACCATTGAATTATTACCCTGACGATAATCCAGAGGAAAGACCGCTACTTCAGTGGAGGAGTCATGGGAATATTTTGTATAGTAATTGGTTGAATTATTACGTATACCAGAACACCCCTTATGAGTGGAATAAGATTAGCGAGAAGTAGCGGATTCTTTACACAAATAGAAAATTTTTATACAATGCTTATATGAATAAGAGATATTTGAGGTGGTAAATTTCGTTGCAACCACACCCCCTTTGGGTCAAAAGAGATGCTATAGAGGCGACGGTAGCCAAATATCTTTTAGAACGCAGAGGACTCTGAGAAATCAGGGTCCTTTTGATATTTATAAGTGGTTTACTAGACCAGTACACTGTGCGAGGGGATTTTTGAAGAATTATAATTAGATGACATTGTTGAATATTAATCAATATTGACACCCTATTGAATAGGGCGTATATTAAGGTTAACAGGAGGACTTATGACTAGGACATTTATTCAAACAAGAGAGTTCTCGCATAATTGGGATAACTTAGGACTTGATGATGAAGATTTAAGATTATTAGAGCTAGACATTATGAAGAATCCAGATAAATACCCTGTTATGCAAGGTACAGGAGGGCTTAGAAAGGCAAGGATTGCACTAGATAATAATAAAGGAAAAAGCGGTGGAGCTAGAGTTTGCTACGTTGATTTTGTGTTAGCGGAAACGGTATATTTAATTACAGTATATCCTAAGAATGAAAAAGATAATTTATCAAAAGATGAACGCAATGAAATCAAAAAGCTTATTGAAGCTCTAAAGAAAAGTCTTGGAGGTGATTGAGATGGGTAAAAGTAGTGTGTACGAAAGCATTATGGTTGGCTTAAATGAAGCATTAGAAGATGCGCAAAGTGAGAAGCCTGTACTCAAAAGAAATAAAGTTACTGTTGAACCAGTAAAGGTATTTGAGGCTGATGAAGTCAAAAAAATACGAACTTCGACAGGAATGTCACAGAAGATATTTGCTAGCTACATGGGGGTATCAGATAAGACGGTTGAAGCGTGGGAAGCTGGTACAAATCATCCTTCGGGTGCTGCAAGCAGACTTTTGAGTATGATGGAAATAGATAAGGATCTTATAATTAAGTTTCCATTTGTTAATAATGTTATAGCAAAATAAGAAACATTCAAAGCATTTTGGTTAAGGAAAAGTAAGTCAAATTAGCGTATTAGGTTTTTTGCTGTCCGATAAAAAGTTAATATTGGGTGATAGTATACTATACAATCAAGGTACAATTCTAGGAATTTAGTTGAATCCAAAAAACTAGTAAAGGCATATTGTCATAAAGGAAGGTAAAAGATACATGAAATTTATCCATTTATCAGATCTTCACATTGGTAAATCAGTTAAAGATTTTAGTATGATTGAGGATCAGAGATTTATTCTAAATCAAATAATAAATATTGTAATAAAAGAAAAGGTAGACGCAGTGCTTATTTCAGGGGATGTTTATGATCGAACAATACCCTCGGAAGAAGCAGTGCGTCTTTTTGATGATTTTATTTATAAGTTATCAGAAATTCCGACCAAAATCCTACTAATTAGTGGTAACCATGATTCTGACGAACGATTAAATTTTGGTAGTAGACTCTTTGTTAATAAAGGGGTTTATTTTTGTACTAAGTACAATGGCAGTTTATATAAGCAGACTTTTGAAGACGAATATGGTCCAATAAATTTCTATCTACTTCCTTTTGTTAAGGCTTCGCAGATAAAGCACTTTTACCCTGAATCTGATATAGAAACATATGACCAAGCAGTAAGAGTAGCATTGAACAATGCTGATATTAATATTACTGAACGAAATGTAATTCTTGCCCATCAATTCGTTGCCGGAAAATCTGAAGAAATAATGCTTGGTGGATCTGAGAGCCCTGCTGTAGCTAATGTAGGGCTTGTAGAGCGTATTGGATATGATTGTTTTAATGACTTTGACTACGTAGCATTAGGACATATTCACAAGGCTCAAAAAATTGGACGAGAAGAAGTGCGATATGCTGGCACGCCATTAAAATACCATGTCGATGAAGTAAACGATGAAAAATCCATTCCAATAGTATCGATGGGGGATAAGGGGGATGTTTCGATTGAATTAAAGACATTAAAGCCATTGCATGATATGAGAGCTATTAAGGGAACAATGAAACAACTTCTTGATGAAAAAAATGTCGTTAACCCAGATGATTATATTTTCGTAACACTAACAGATGAAGATGTAATTAATGATGCAATGACTATTTTCCGTCAGACATATCCAAATACGATGCAGATTCGTTACGAGAATTCTCATACTAAAGAAATAGAAATGGTGGATCCATCTAAAATTACAGAGATGAGAAGTTTTCCAGAATTGATTTCAGATTTTTATTATCAAATGTATCAGATTGATATTTCGGATGAAGAAATGGCAATAATGAATCAAGTTGCGAGAAAGGTAGGTATTATAGATGAAACCAATTAAGTTAATCATTAGCGCTTTTGGTCCATATGCTAAGACTATGCCACCAATTGAATTTTCACAATTTGAATCAGATGGACTTTTCCTTATTTCTGGTGAAACGGGAGCTGGTAAAACGACTATTTTTGATGCAATTTCTTTTGCTTTATTTGGACAGACTAGTGGAAATTACAAAGATACTAAGTATTTAAAAAGTGAATATGCTACTGAAGGTGTAGCTTCTTACGTGGATTTTTATTTTTCACATCAGGGTAAGAATTATCATATTAAGAGAAATCCGCCATACATGCGTCCTAAGGAGAGAGGCTTTGGGTATAAGGAAGAACCAGAAAGTGCCACACTTTTTCCTGATGGTGATGTACCTATTGAAGGCTTAAAAAATGTTAATCAAGCAATTGCTGGTCTTTTAAATATTGATTTTAAGCAGTTTAAGCAGGTGGCAATGATTGCTCAGGGGGAGTTTTGGGATTTGTTAAATGCTTCAACAGATGACAGAACCAAAATTCTGAGAAATATTTTTCTTACTGATGGCTATCAGAAAATGGCTTTTGAATTGAAGGATATGCAAAATGCAAGCTTTGGCAAAAGTGAAGATGCACGGAAGAGAATTATGACTCACCTTGGATTAGTGAAAGCTGAGTCAGATTCTATTTTAGAAGAGGCATTGGATGATTGTAAAGCTCGACATGAAAGCGCTAAAGTAATATGGGATATAAGTGAAATAACGGATCTAATTACAAACATAATAGATTCGGACAAAAAAGTCTCTGCAGAGAAGAAAAAACAATCTGATGCTCTGGATAAGGAACTTCAGGAAGTTAGAAGTAAGTTAACTGAAGCTAAGAGTAATAATGCGCTTTTTGATGATGTAAAAAAGCATGAGAAAAATCTTGCTGATTTGGAGTCTCGGAAAGCTGAAATTGAACGATTAAAGGAAGAACTGGATCTGGATGAGAAGGCTACCAATAAAGTTAAAGCATTATATGATGCATACATTCAGCAGCAGGAGGATGTCAAAAGGATTGAGAACGAGATTGCGATTAACGCTACTAATCTTTCTCAAGTAAAAGAAGATTATAAAATTGCAGAAAAAGCATTGAAAGATGCAAAAAAGGATGAGCCTCTTATAGCCGAATACAATGTTACATTAGGTGAAATTAAAAATAATGAAGAAAGCTATAAGCATAGAGATAATGTTAACAAGGATTTTCAACAACATCAAACACAGTTAAGTGAAGCTAAGGCAGCACTTGATTCTCTAAAGCGAGAGAAGAGAGAAAAAGAATCAGAGTTAAAGAAACTGGAAAAAGAGGCAAAGTCATTAAAAGATAGTGGTGAGCTATTGATAAAAATCAATCAAAAAGTGGACTCTTTTGACCATCTGAGCGAAAAGGCAGCAAATATCCTTACTTCGATTGATGAGATTATGAAGCAACAGAAAGAGTTAAAAGCTAAGCAGGCTTCAGCGGAAAATAAGATTGATGAATTAAAAGCTGCTTCAGATGCCCGTGCTCATTTTGAAACTATACTTGATGGATGTAGGGCTGGAATTCTTGCTAAAATATTAAAAAATGGTGAACCATGTCCAGTTTGTGGTTCTAAGGAGCATCCTGTTCCTGCAAAGTTGCCTAAGGAATCTATAAAAGAAGAACAATTGCAAGAATATATAGATAGTGAGGTTAAGGCTCGTGAAGAAAAGGATAAGGCTGTCAGAGAAGCGGAAGCTTTAAAAACGACACTGGAATTAAAGGAGGAGTCTATTAGACTTGAAATACTGGATCTTGTTGAAGATGACTTAATTCAATTTGATGAACGACCTGGAGATGACTGGAAGGTCAATCAGAAAATTGTTAAAGCTGTTGAAAAACTGTTGTCTGATGCGGCAAAGAGTGAAAGAAAAGCTTTATCTGAACAGCAAAGACGAAAAAAGGATTATGAAAATGATGAAACTCTGATTACTGAGCTGAAGGATAAGACATTACCGACTATAGAAGAAAATCTTATGACTGCTACGGTGAATTATGATAATGCAAAAACGGCGACAACAGCGGATGAGACTACACTGAAAAATCTCAAGAATTTGAAGTACGATAGTTGGGAAAAGGCGGAAAATGAGATTGGTATTCTTGAAAATTCTATTACTACAATTAGAAATGCAGTAGATGTTGCACAAGACAATCTCAATAAGAACCAAAATGTTAAAACTGAGCTAGACGCTACTATTAAAACATTAAAGGGTTCATTGACGAAAGCAATGAAAGCTTTTGAAAGTAAAGAGCAAGCCTTCGTCAAAGCTAGAGAAAAATTCTTTGAGAGTGATGATGATTTCCTTGCGCACGTAAAGAATACGGAATCTATTGAGTCTACAAGAAAGGAAATTACTGATTATGAGAGTGATTTAAAGTCTGCCAAGTCTGTCCTTGCAGAAGCTAAGAAGAAAATCAAAGGTAAAAAAATAGTAGATGTAGATGAGTATCAGAATAAGGCGGATACATTAGCTGAGAGTTATGCTTCAGCTAATGCAGATTTAAATGACATTAATGGGCGTGTTAAAAATAATACTGACCTTAATAAAAATATTAGAGATGAAGCTGTTATCTATGAAAAAGCATCCTATGAGTATAAGATGTTAAAGCGTTTATATGAATTGGTTAGCGGTAACATATCTAATCGAAGTGCTAAGATAACTCTTGAACAATTTATTCAAACAGCTGGATTTGATGGTATTATTGCTGCTGCCAATAAGAGATTGATTCCTATGAGTGATGGACAGTTTGAACTTTATAGAAAGCAGAATCTTGATAGTAAAAAAAGCAAAGAAATCCTTGATCTAGAAGTTTTGGATAATTTTACAGGTACAAGACGTCCTGTTGGTAATCTTTCTGGTGGAGAGAGTTTTAAGGCTTCATTGAGTTTAGCATTGGGACTTTCAGACACTGTGTCACAAAATTTAGGTGGAATACAAATGGATGCTTTATTTATTGATGAAGGTTTTGGGACATTGGATAAAAAATCAATCGATGGACCATTAGATATACTTATGAATTTATCAGGAAAAGGAAAGTTAGTTGGTATTATTAGTCACAGAGAAGAATTACTAGAAAGTATTCCTCAACAAATTCATATCACTAAGACTAAGAATGGCAGTGAATTTAGTATAGAGGCAGGCATATAGAATATTTTTCATCTGAATTAGAGGTGTTTATGGGAAGAATTTGTCTGTAATAGCTATGATGATGCTTTATTAATAGCAATGAGAGGTCGTTAAATAAGCAGGTGAATAGGAGGTATTCAGTATGTTCCCAGGAAGACCAATAAGAAATGTAGATGAAATGGCTTTTGATTTCGATGGTGATGATTATCTTGATACAGCAGAGGAAGCTGAGATGGCACGTTATCGTGATGATGAAGACGAAGAAGATGATGATGACTTTGACGAAGATCTTGAAGATGAGGAGGAAGATGATTGGGACTTAGATGATGAGGACAATTTTGACCTTGATGATTGGTAAAAATCAGTAAAATAGCGGGATTGAGCTGTCCGATAAAAAGTTGGTATCAGCTGGTACTATACAATCAAGGAACAAGAAAACCATTATTTTGATAGTCGAGGAGGTTCTTTTATGTTTGATGATTCAGGATTTGGTGGCAATTCAATGTTTGATTCTAATCACGATGGACATCTCAATGCATTTGAAAGAGATCACGCAGAGTGTTTTTTTCATGATTGTGATACATATGACTAGGTAATGAAGACGGAAGGCTCGACAGTTCGATATGAAAGAAGGTCTTCGAGAAGTTCAGATGTTATTGCTACATTAATTAAATGGTTTGTAATCATATTTATCGTTTGTTTGCTAGATGCAATTATTTGTTCTATAGGTAGATACTAACAGCTTTGTAGGAGATCATCTATGAAAAGCTATTTTAAGATTAGATTTTTTACAGTTAATATAAAATGCGGTTGGTGTGGTAAGGAGATTCCTGTTGTGAGTACCAGACCAAAGAAATGCCCATATTGTGGCATGACAATATAATGCTTATTTCTATACAATCCGTTGATTGTTATTGTTTTCATATTTTATACGCAGATATCGGAATGGAATGGTCCTTCCTCTGCATAGTACGATATCTGTTCATGAGTTTGTCATAGGCTCATGACTCAGTCCTGTAGGGGAATAGCTTTACGAGGCCAGCTGGATTACTTTCTAATAAAAAATGCTATTGAATAAGGGGAGATGGTAAACATGTTCAAAATAAGTAATGTGATAGGTTGCGTAATAATTGGTAGTCTGCTCATTGGATGTGGGCAGACTATTTCTGATGAAGAGGATATTTCTGTGGAAGTTGAATCTACTTCAGAGGCACCATCTACTGAGGAAAATGAAATAGTTGAAGAAAGTGAGGAAAAATATCCTACGGATTGGAGCCAAGCATATTTAGATTACATTAATAATATGGAATTTGGTTCAGATGATTCTAATAGAGAAGATATATTGAATTCCTGGGATTATACCCTTATTTATTTGGATAACGATGATATTCCTGAGCTTATGATTGATTCCAATGTTGAAGCAGGTGGGGAGATAATTGCAACTTATTATAACGAAGAGGTGGTTGACTATCAATTGAGTCGTATTGGAACAACATATGTTCCTAAAACGGGTTTACTATATACGGGTACTGGACATATGGATTATTATCCTGTATATATTTCCAAATTGGAAAATGGTCAATTTACACAAATAGCCGAAGGTTTATATTACATGTCTGATGAAGAACGTGAACGACTATCGAATCTAGATGAGTTAGAGGAAAGTAGTATTAACTATACATACGAATGGGAAGGTAAAGAAGTTACAGAAGACGAATTTGATAACAATATTTCATCATATATAGATAAAGATTTATTAGAGAGACCAGATAATTATTATCAGCTTAGTGAGTTTTGTTCTATGTTACAAACGGGTAAATGGAGCTCTTATGGTCATCGGTATGAATTGGTTAAGGAAAATGTATCATGGCAGCAAGCATTTGATAAGGCTCAAAATAACGGAGGATATCTTGCTATAATTACTTGTGATGAAGAACTAGAAGTAGTCAAAGAACTTATAGAGAAGGAAAATATGACTGATAGCTCGTTTTATATTTCCTATAGAGATTGTGAATGGGTTGGAGATGAATTCATGAATAATCGTTGGGTTCTTCCTTCGGGCAAAACTATAAATTCGTACTTTTTATACGATTATAATTATCTATATGATCCAGACTACGATTTTTCATCATTTAAGGAAAATGAGTGGGATGACTTAAATGATGGTAATGCTGGTCTATTAATGTACAAATCAACAGGTTTATATCTTTATAATGCACCAGATGATATAGCTGAAAGTGTTCCTAAATATAAAAACCATGTTGGATATGTCATAGAATATGATGATTAGTTGTCGAGATTTATTTCTAAGCAGCTTTTTAGATGATTCATTGCTGTGAATATAGAAATTCAATTAATGTCTGACCTAATAGCTATACGAGACCAGCAGGATCACTTTATAAAAAAAGAAGGTCACATTGTTGAATTTATTAATCCTAAATGTGTATAATAATCTTTAGTTAAATATGTTTTCCATTGCAGAGTTAGTACATCGGTAGTACATCAGCTTCCCAAGCTGAGGAGGCGGGTCCGATTCCCGTACTCTGCTTTGTTTATTTATGGGAGGTTTAGGATGAATAAGAAAAGCATCGGAAACAACATAAAATTCTATAGAAATAACGCTGGTCTTACCCAGGCTGAGCTTGGTAAGATGTTTGGTGTATCATATGTTACTGTCTCAACTTGGGAGTCTGGCAGAACATTACCTTCAAATGAAATAATTGAAGGCTTATGTGTTGCTTTGCATTGTCGTAAGGAAGAGCTTTTAGGTTTTGGATATGAAGGTAGAGAAAAGGATATCCAAAGAAAGAAACTCAACGATTACTTTGATTCATTAAGCGAGGACAACCGTCATTTGCTTCTTGTTAGAGCAAAAGAGCTGGTTAACCTAGAAGCAGAGCAACATGGATATTATAAGAAGAATGCATCTTAGCTGAGTTATTTTTGATATATCACTTTTAACATTAGCTGCAGGGATTGCTCTTCAGCTGCTTTTTTTCAGGAGAATTGTTATGAATAAAAGAGACCGGATGACAGTAGAAAACTTTGTAAGTACATGCATGGATTTAGAAACACTGTATGCTTGTTTTCAGGATTTTTCTAAAGAGGAAATTGCTGAGATTTACAATAATTATAAAGAAAATCAGGTTAATGTTAATAAGGATAGTACTGGTGTCAGCATTAATTGTTCTTAATATAATAGAATTGGAACTGGCCAAAAATATTAAGCAGATTACGAACGGAGGTATTGTAAATGAGTAGCTACAAGGAATATAAAGAAAAAGTTCTGAAAAATCCTGAGATTAAAGCAGAATATGATGCATTAGAAGAAGAATATGATATTATTCAGGCTATGATTGATGCCAGAAACAAACAACATATTACGGAAAAAGAATGAGCTGAAAGAACAGGAATTACTCAGGCTGATATTAGTCGTATTGAGAATGGTACAAGAAATCCAAGTTTAGCAATGGTAAAACGTATTGCTGAAGGATTAGGAATGCGTCTTAAGCTTGAATTTGTTCCTACTGCAGCGAAACAATAATATTATTTTTGTAATAAACCATGGTCGTTTAGATCATGGTTTTATTATGTCAACATGCAGCCTTAAAGAATAATATAATTGTAAGTCATCAGGCAGTGCACGAAACTTTGAAAAGCGCTATGGAAGTATTAAGAAGTTATATAGAAGATTAATGTAATTTGATTATCATTTCCGCTAATATTAGAATAGTTTCACAATCAACCATATTGGCAAAAAAACTAAAATAATGCCGATATGGTTAATAGCGGGGCGATACGATATGGATAGAATAGCAGTTTTTATAACATAGGATATGTCGCCTCTTTTTTCTTTGAACACTATATTATAAACTAATATATATTGAACTCACGGGAGGATTATTAGGTGATAAGTATCTTACTTGCGAAGAAAATAGCAGAATTTTTTATTTTTATCATTTTGGGATTTTTAATTGTTAGATGCAATATTTTGAAATCGATAGACTCAGAGGTAGTTACAAAACTTTGCATCTATCTTATGAATCCTGCAATAATTATTAATGCCTTTCAAATAGACGCTAACGGTAATGTTATAAAAGGATTATTATTAGCAGTATTTAATGCTGTCATTATTCATATAGTCTGCATTATAATAGCTAAACTATATGGAAGACTTACTAACGCAACCGAAGTAGAAAGAGCATCTATTATATATTCTAATGGTGGAAATCTAATAGTACCTATAGTCGGATCAGTTCTCGGTGATGAATGGGTTGTTTATTCTGCAGCATTTGTTGCAGTCTTTAATATATTCGTATGGTCCCATGGAAGAGGAATGTTTGCTAAAGAAGATGGCATTCCATGGAAGAAAATATTACTTAATGTAAATATTATCTCTATAGGAGTAGGATTATTTATGTTAGTTTTCGACTATAAATTTACAGGACTTGCATCTTCCGTGATAGCCTCCCTAGCAGATATGGTTGGTCCGGTATCAATGATTATAGTTGGAATGGTTTTAGGGGGCATGAAAGTACAAAACATCTTTTCTAACAATAGAATCTGGGGCGTAATATGTATGCGTTTGATTATATGTCCTCTTGTTATTCTTTTAATAATGAGCTTATTACCAGTTGAATCTTTTGTTTCAGGAGGAGATACAGTTATGCTTATCTCTTTTTTGGCAGCATGTGCTCCATGTGCTGCAACAATTAATCAATTTGCCATTTTGTATTCAAAAAATGCCGAATACGCAAGCGCAATAAATATTTTGTCTACTTTGTTATGTATTCTTACCATGCCTATAATGGTTTATTTATTTCAGATTAATCACTAATATAGAGTTTAATTTTTACAAAATGGTTGTCAAGACAGCTTACATCTCTAGGAGACAGTTAACGGTTTAATCACAGGCTGGTGCTATTATACATCCATGGAGGGGTGAGTTATGGATGCTATGGTACAGGTAAAAGATGATCAAGAAGCTGCAAATGAATATTTCGAATTATATATGTCACTGCGAGCAGCACTGAGAGAGGGCAAGATTGAAACCACAGATGTGGAAGAATATCTGGCATATAAGGAACGAATGCTTCCAAAGAAAGCTAGGGAAATTGCGCAGGAGATGATTTTAAAGATTAATGATTGATATTGAAAGGTTAGGTAAAAGGACTGTCGAAAGAGAGCAGTTAACGATTGCAAGAAAATCGTGTATTTGACATAATAAAAGAAACAAATAAGGGCTGGTCGAAAGACCCAGGTCCAACCTATTAGGCGGGAGTCTTCCCGCTATTAACATATTTCATGCTACTTGAATATTATTTTACCGTATGGTAATATAATAGTGATCTGGGCGAAAGCTCTTTGGATCACCGTAGGCGGGAAGAATTTCCCGCCATTTTTTTTGGAGAAAGATTTATGAAAGAATTAAGTGTTTTTATTGATGAATCAGGAGATTTTGGTGAAACAAGAGATGTAAGAGATTATTATCTTGTTACATTTGTTTTTCATGATCAATCAAAGGATATAACTGAAGATACAAAAAAATTAGAGCAGAGCATGAAAGATTCCGGATGGAATATTGAGTATATCCATACCGGACCAGTGATTAGAAGAGAAAATGGATTTACAGAATATTCTATTGATGAAAGAAGAAGCTTAATATATAAAATGTTAAATTTTGTTATTAAGTGCCCTATTAATTTTTGTACTGTTGCAATTAAAAGAAAAGAAGCAACAAACAAAGTTCAATTATCTGGAAAACTTGGTAAGGCTATTAATCAGATGTTAACTGATCACATGGACTATATCAGTAAGTTTGATAAAGTAATTGTGTATTATGATAATGGGCAGAATGAACTTGGCGCTCTCTTAAATGCAATTTTTTCGATTCAAATATCAAATGTTGAGTTTAGAAATGCTGAGCAGCAAAAATATAGATTGCTTCAAGCTGCCGACTTCTTCTGTTCAATTGATTTATTAAAAATAAAGCGAGCGGAGGGAAGACTAAGCAGAAGCGAAACTCAATTCTTTTATAAGCCAAATGAGTTAAAGAAAACTTTTATAAAAGGAATTGATAAAAAAAGAATATAAGATTACATAGACCAGCGACTCTGGTGGAGCCCAGACTAACTGGTCTATTATTATGTCCAAAATGGCGTTTTGATTATAATCAATGGCTCCATCTGCTTCTAAATGGAGCGCGAAGGAGCGCGGGTTTAAAAATGAGTTTCTAGCTCTCTGTAGGAGCGGCTTTGAAAAATTTGAGCCTGTGTTATTACGTGTACCAGAACACCCCTTATCCCTTCTCAGCTAAAAACCACATTAAAGTAGACAATTCCATCCCTGCAATCAACCCATATTTTTCCTTTGTGTTCAAGCACAATAGCCTTTGCAATAGACAGACCTAGCCCGTAATGGCCTTTAATGTCCTGGTGTGAGGAATCGGTTTTATAAAAGCGCTCAAAGATTTTTTCCCTATCAGAGAGAGCTATTTCATCGCCAGTATTAGCCACGCTTAGCTTGATTTTGCCACTGTCTTTTCTTAGTAAAATGCGCACCTTACCTGAAGGAGGGCAATGGCTGATTGCATTGTCAGTCAAAATAGATATTAATTTTTCAAGGTTGGCTTGATTGCCTAATATTGCAATATCATCTGCAATTTCATAATTAAAATCAATACCGGCCTCAAAGGCTGTAGCTTCAAATGGCATTATATTGGCTAAGCATAATTCGCTAAAATTGATAGTTGCCATTTCTGGACTAACAGCTTCAAGACGTGCCAAGTCTAAAAGCTGGGTTATAATTGCAGACATACGGTCATTTTCGTAAATGATATTTTCGAGCCAGGAATTATTAGGCAGCTCTCTTGCTAGAATAGTTGCATTTGCCCCAATTGTTGAAATTGGCGTTTTTAGCTCGTGGCCAGCATCAGATATAAATTGCTTTTGTTTTTGATATGCCTGTTCCATTGGGCTCATAACCCAATTGGCGATGAGGTTGGAAATTCCAAATAGAATTATTACTGCAATTATTCCAAAGACAAGCATATTTTTCATAAGGTAGGAGATTGTGTTATCAATAACAACTGTATCCATCATTGAAACCAGAATATAATCGTCGCCGTAGGTAATCAGATAGGCAACATTTTCACTTACTCCAGAGGTGTTTCCGCTATTCAAAAGAGATTTTGCATATACCACTAATTCTTCATCAGAAAAGGAAGAAGGAACATCATTTAATAATTCCTTTGTAGAACCATCAGTGTTGAAGGATACGGCGTAAAATGTAGAAACTTGATATCTGTGCACTGAATCGGATAGGACAGGTGGCTCATCTAAACTGTTGTTTTCGATAGGAGCTATATCCATATTATTTGATGGCATTAAAGAATCTGCCGAAGGAAAGCCATTTTCATCATAGGCTAGAGCGAAATATTTTAGCATTTCCTGATTTTCTTTTTCAGTTTGTTTGCCTGTGGTGAAATATATAATTCCAAGTATAGCAACAATAAAAAATACCAGAATTATCATAAGCGTTCCCACAAAACGTCTTTTTGATTTAAATATCATAAAATCCCCTCTCGAAGCTCATAGCCCATACCGCGAACAGCCTTAATCGTTGTTTTTGCCCCTAAGAATGTAAGCTTTTTCCTTGTAAATGAAATATACACCTCTACATTATTATATTCAGATTCATTATCATAGCCCCAAACCTTTAGGGCAAGCTGCTCTTTTGAAACTATTTGCCCAGCATTAGCCATGAGAAAATCAATAATGTGAAATTCTTTTTCTGGTAATCGAATTTCTTTTCCAGTTGTACTGCAACTTAAAACCATAGCTTTTTTGTTTAGAACTAAATCCCCCACCTTAATGAGCCCATCGGCCTGGGGATTGCTACGTCTAAGTAAGGCTCTAACTCTTGCTAAAAGCTCCTCCACTTCAAAAGGTTTTGTCAAATAATCATCGGCTCCGCTATCTAATCCCATAACCTTATCAGAAATATCGCTTTTTGCGGTTAGCATTATAATGGGAGTTTTTACATTATTTATTCTTGCTTCACGAACAATTTCAAAGCCGTTTAGACCAGGTAGCATGACATCGCATATTATAATGCTATAGTTATCCGTAAGGACTGCTTCTAATCCACTAGTGCCATCATATTTTACATCTACCTGATAATCTTCTTGATTTAAAAGCTCTGCAACAGCCTCAGCCATTCTTTTTTCATCTTCTATTAACAAAATTTTCATTGGATTCCTCCATAATTCCTACTAAAAGATATTTTACATATATTTATTGAAGAAAGATTGAAATCTTCACAAAACATTCAAATTTTTTCAAGGTTACTTCAAGGTTTATGGAATAAATTACATGCTAGATAAGGAAAGCAAAGCTTTTAGGAGGTTATAGAAAATGAAAAAACGAATTGTTTCGTTACTGATGGCAGCTACTCTTTCTTTCAGTGGATTGGTTGCTTGTGGGGCAGAAAACTCTAGTTCCACAGAAACAGCCACAACTACAGAGGAGACCACAGAGGTTTCTGAAGAGCAGGCCTATATTGAAGAAACCCTAAACCTGGCAAATAATAGCGAGGTTACATGGACTTATGATTCAGAGGCAGATGCATGGATAATGTCAATTGTATCTGCAGTAGCTTATCCTGAAATAGAGGATGAGCAGGGTGTGTCAGTTTGTATTCCTGGCGCATACATAAAAGGTATTGATACAGATGGAGATGGCGCAGAAGATATCACAGCAGAAAGCTATACAGATGCTGTAAATGGAAGCCTTGTCATTGATTATGAGGCAGAAATAGTTAGTTCGAATGGCCAGGTTTACACGGCAGCAACAGCCCCTGTAATTGTAAATACTGGCGCAGCTGGTTACAGCTCATCAACTAATACAGAGGCGGCAACAACCTATGCATCAGAAGGCTATATTAATATGTCTTGCGGTAATAGAGGCAAGAATGATACTGCTACAGATGAGGATGGAAACGAATATTACACAGGAGATGCTCCAAGCTGCCTTGTGGATCAAAAAAATGCTATTCGTTTTGTAAAATATAATATTTTACTGGGCAATTTGCCAGGTAGCACAGAGTACTTTGTATCTACTGGAGGCTCTGGCGGTGGAGCACATGCTACAATGGTTGCAGCAACTGGAAACAACTCAGATTTCTATGATTATGAAATTGAAGCAGGTGCAGTAGGAGTCTACCAGAATGAAGACGGCACTTATTCCACATCAGTAACTATTGATGGCGAGACTTACGAAATCTCAGATGGTGTATGGGGTTGTATGGCATATTCAGCTATTACATCACTTTATGAAGCCGATATGGCTATGGCATTTGAATATTACATGGACACAGATTATGATTTTGGAACAGAATTCAAAGAACAGTTAGCAGAATATCTTTCAGAAGAGTACATGGAATACATTAATGAGCAGAACCTTTCTGTAAATGAAGCTGATGTAAATCTTGATATCAATAGCGATGGAGATACAGAGGATACCATAACTCTAACCATCGAATATGATGAAGAAAAATACGCTGATACCAATGGTTACGGCGGCACATATGTTGATTTTTACCTTGCCGAGTTTATCTCAAATCTCCAGTGGTATATTGATAATCTAGATTATGCAGAAGATTGGACCTGGTTTGATGAGGATGGAAATGCACTTTCTGATGAGGAAGTAGCAGCAATGACAACAGAGGATAAAGCCACAGCATTTATTGAAGGTAGATATGCTAAATCATCCTCAGGCTCTGATATGGGTCCTGGTGGAATGGGTGGTCCAGGAGGTATGGGACAAGCACCTGACGGAGCAGCACCTGCTGGTGATATGAATTTAACAGATTCTAATGAGGCAGCCACCGATGATTCAGAAAGAAGCTTTGACAATAGTGCAGTAGCCGAAAATTCTGCTGGAGATACAATGGATGTAGGAACACCTGATGCTGGTACATCTCAGGCAGCAGGAAGTACAACTGACTCGGAAAACTATTCAACATATGAGGAAATGCTTGAGGCTTATGAGGCAGATATTGCCGAGATACAAGCAGGTGATGAATATGGCAACAATATAGTTGATCTATACAACCCTCTCAATTACATTGGAGCTGAGGATACTGATGATGCTACTTGGGTAAGAATCCTTTGCGGTGCATCGGAAGGGGATATATCAATGTTTAATTCCCTCAACCTACAGATTGCAATGCTTTCTGCTGGTATAGATGCTACTATAGATTGGCAGTGGGATGGTGGACATGTACCATCAGAAATTCTTGGAGACAGCCTGTCACTCTATGTTGATGAAATGTACGCAAAATATGTTGATGGTGCAAATGAAGTGACTAAGGCAGAAGCTAATAAGCAGACTACTAATGGTGATGCCACAGAGGCAACTGGAACAGATATTTCTAGCTGGGTTGATTACAGTGACATTACATCAGTTTCATTCAGCTTGGCTGATGCAGTAAGCTATAGAACTGACGGTGCCAGCAAAACAGTTCCTGGATTTGATGTAATTGATTACGGACAGGAGGACTACGTATTTGGTGACAGTGACAGTGATGCACGTCATTGGAGTGAGAAATTGTTAGAGGTACTTAGGGAGCATGCAGATGTACTTTCTGAGTTATTTAATTCAGGAAACTAGAATGTAATTATTAGCTTTACTGTGACATCAGAGGTTGTAAATTTTTAATCTGGTATGTAAAAAAAGACAATAATTATTAAAATAAGATGTATAATAGATTAGGGCTTGGAGTTATCTCCAGCCCTAATTTTTTTAAGGAAGTCTTAATATGAAATATTTAAAACAGTTTCTCATTATTTTGGCAGTATCTCTTGTGGGAGAGATTTTGAAGGCAGTATTACCTCTGCCCATACCAGCTAGTATCTATGGTATGGTATTGATGTTTTTATTGCTCTTGCTTGGTGTGATAAAGCTTGAACAGGTTAGGGATACAGGGAAGTTCTTAATAGAAATTATGCCCGTTATGTTTATCCCTGCAGGAGTTGGGTTAATGTCCAGCTGGAATGTTCTAGCTCCTGTTTTACTTCCAGTATCGATAATTACCGTAATTACGATATTTACCGTCATGGGAGCTACAGGCCTTATTTCCCAACACATCATAAGGCAAGGCAAAAAGGAGGTAGAATAATGGTTGAATTCATGCAAAATAGCGCATACGCTGGAGTTACTATTAGTCTGGTTTCCTATGGAGTTGGCGCTTGGCTTAAAAAGAAATTTGGTTTTGGATTTTTTAATCCTCTTTTGATATCAATTATTGTAACAATTGTTGTTTTGGTAGGGACAAAGGTTGACTATGAGACCTATAATGAGGGAGCAAAATACCTTAGCTGGCTTCTTACACCTGCTACAGTATGTCTTGCTATCCCATTATACGAGGAGTGGGAGCTTCTAAAAAATAATGCAAAGGCAGTGGTTTTAGGGGTACTTGCAGGAGTAATTACATCCCTTCTTACAGTTTTTGTTTTAGCCAAGCTTATGGGTCTATCTCATGAAAATTATGTAACACTTTTGCCAAAATCAATTACAACAGCCATTGGCATGGGGGTATCAGAAGAGCTTGGTGGATATGTGACTATAACTGTGGCAGTAATTGTGATTACAGGTGTACTGGGAAATATTTTTGGAGAGTTGATTTGTAAGTTATTTAGAATTCATGAGCCAATTTCAAAGGGGCTTGCCCTTGGAACAGCTGCCCACGCTATAGGCACAGCCAAAGCCATGGAGCTAGGAGATGTAGAAGGAGCAATGAGCTCTCTATCTATTGCCGTTGCAGGTGTACTTACAGTCATATTAGCTTCGTTTTTTGCAAGTTTTATTTAGATAAGGAGAATATAAATGAGTGGAAAATTAGCAATCATTTTTCCTGGAATAGGATATCATAGTGACAAACCATTATTATATTATTCAAAAAAGCTGGCTAAAAATAAGGGCTATGAAATTGTGGAGGTTTCTTATAAATTCACTGAAGATTTTGGGACAATCAAAGCTGATGCTTCAAAGCTGCAGGCGGCCTTTGATGAAGCCTTTAATCAGGTGACTGACCAGCTGAAGGATATCGTATTTACGGATTATGACAGAGTGGTTTTCATAGGAAAAAGTATTGGTACAGCACTTTCAGCCAGATACAATATGACCTATGAGCTAGATGCAGATATGATTGTATTTACACCTATAGAGCATACCTTTGCCTACATTAATAATTGTGAGGGGATTGTATTTCATGGAAGTGCCGACCCTCTTTGTGATACAGATATGTGTATACAGCTTTGCGAAGAATTGTCATTAACCTATGCCGTGATACCGGAAGCTAATCATTCACTAGAGACTGGTGATGTAGATGCTGATATAGCAAATCTCGCAGGTATTATTCATACGGTAGGTGGAATATTATAAAGCAGGCTTCATCAGAGCCTGCTTTTGCTTTAGGATTTTTCTAAAATTATGGCTGATCTGGACTGTGTCCGCTGTTTCCATAAGGTTCTATATCGTCAATAGAACTCATATCCTCGTCAGATAGTTCAAAATCAAATACATTGGCATTTTCAATGATTCGATTTTCATTGACAGATTTTGGTAATGGCACAATATCGTGCTGAATTTCCCAACGCAAGATTATTTGTGCAACAGTCCTTCCGTACTTAGCTGCCAGAGCTTCCAACAGAGGATGAGCAAGAGATTTTCCACGTCCTAATGGACTCCAAGCCTCTACCAATATGTCCTTTTCTTTGCAGTAATCTACTGTATCCTTTTGTAAAAATCCTGGATTAATTTCGATTTGATCTACAGCAGGAATAACTTCCATATCTATAATTGTATCTAAATGGTGAGTGAGAAAGTTGGATACACCGATAGCCTTCACACGGCCCGATTTGTATATTTCCATCATTGCCTTCCAGGTCTGGCGATTGGTGTCTTTCCAATTCTCATCAAAGGCATAGGATGCTGGCCAATGTACTAAATACAAGTCCAGGTAATCCATCTGCATTTCCTTCATGGTCTTTTCAAAAGCGGCAAGAGTCTTATCGTAGCCAAGCTCTGTCTTCCAAACCTTGCTGGTTACGAAAATTTCTTCACGGTTTGTATGGGTTTCAGCCATAAAGTCCTTGATTGCATTTGCAACATATTTTTCATTCTCATAAAAAGCAGCAGTATCGATATGACGATAGCCATTTTTTAGGGCTAATTTTACAGAATTGTATGCTTCACTTGGATCTTTAATTTTGTAAGTGCCATAGCCAAACATTGGGATTGAATTGCCATTATTTAGGGCAATTTTTGTTGTAAGTGATTCCATAGACTTCTCCTTAAAAGTTTATAAGGCAATTATATGTATTTTAATGATGAAATACAATTTGAAATGTAAAAAAATGTAATTGTTCACATGGTGAACGGCGGGAGGAGTTATATGAGAGTAGCTTTATACACACTTGCAAATGAAGAACAAATAGATATAGCAGATATGAAGCTAGAACAAATCATATCCATGAATGAAAAATATCATGTATATCATGATGTGATTAACGCATGTCATCTTAATGGATTCAATCCTAATATTGTTGCCAAGTTAGTAGTAATGGATATTAGTGGAAGCTATTAATAACTGTGATTAGAATCATTGCACAATTCTATAGCGAGCTAATTATTCTTCCGATACTCCTTGGGCGTCATGCCGTATTTTGCTTTGAACACATTTTGAAAATAGCTCTGTGATGAAAAGCAGAGATATTCGCTTATTTCGCTAACTGTTTTATCAGTGAAAGTGAGTAGACTTTTTGCTTCTTCAAGTTTGCGGCGCATGATATATGAGCTTATATTAAAACCAAGCTCTCGTTTGAATTTTTTCGATAGAGTGGTGCGGTCCATATTAAGCTGTTTTGCTACGTCTTCCACAGAAATGTTTTGATTCACATGGTTAGATATAAATTGTATTGCAGTAAAGATATCTTTTGACATTCCTGCAGGCATTTTTGCTTCGGCAACTCGCTTTGTAAAGTCTATAGAGCAAGTTGCATTTAGGGCTGTTATGGATGCCTGGTTTGACATTTTTTCCACTTCTTGGATATAGGAATCAGAAAGCTGATAAGCTGTCTCGATATCCAGCCCGCCTGCAATGGCGTGTCTAGTGGCTAGGGCAGTGGATGAAATAAATATATTTTTAGCCTGCCTTAGGGAATCACTCGAGGTGCGGCCTTCAATTATAGTTGGAGCAGATTGGATAAAGTGTAACAATCCATCTACATCACCTTTTTCTATAAGGTTATAGTATTGCTGCTCAAAATGATATGAATCATGAAACATGGATTGCTCTTTGCGCTGTACCAAAGCATCAGAGTGGTGCTTTCCTACAGCGTGTTCAGTTACTTTATTTAAAAATCCAAATTCATCAAATACATTAATTAGTTTGTTGTTAACTTCCTTGTGTATTAGTGCAAGGATATTAAGAAACTGAGAAAGGGAAAAGACAGGGGTTTTATCATAGAACTCAGCTATAATTTCTTTGTATGTGAGAGGCAACGCATATGTGCTAATTACGGAATCAATATCAGACTCGGTCAAAGTAAGGCTTGATGTAGGACCAATTATGACTTCTATGTTATGTTTTTGATTCTTTACAATCCCCACATGTAAAAATTCTTTGGTGGAAATATAGTGTATATCTTTAGGCGTGTCAGTAAGTTTGTTTTTATATACAGATATGAAGTCTGTTGGTAATTCATTTACTGGAAAAGAGCATAAACATGTATCTCCTTCATAAAGGTGTATTGGCATAAAGGTTGCACTATATATGATTTGTAATGTTTGAATTAAATTATTTGTTAACGTTCCCATAATAACTCCTTGTTTCACAATTTTACAACAAATAGTCACAAAATTACAACAAAATATTGGGCTTAGATGTTAACATAATCATATCAAACATAGAAATATATGGAGGATATGTATTATGTCAAGGAAACCATTGGGAGTTGATAAGTACGGTGTGCCAAAGGTAATGCGTGCAGGTGATTATTTTGCAGATAGTATGGGACAGTTTGCATTAAATGCTATTTCTGGCCTTATTGGGCAGCTAACTTACTTTTATACTGACAAAGTAGGTATGGCCGCGGGAGCTGTAGCAACAGTGTTTTTTATTTGTAAGATATTTGACGCCTTTACAGATGTGATTATGGGAAATATTGTGGATCATACAAAGCCTGGAAAGGAAAAGTATCGTCCATGGTTAATTAGAATGATGATACCAGCAGCGATTGTTATGATAGCACTGTTCACTGTTCCAACAAGTATTTCTGAAGCTGGTCAGCTTGCATATATGTGCTTTACTAACCTATTGCTTTCGGCAGTGATATTTACAGCTATAGCAATACCATATTCATCTCTTCAGGTTGTTAGAACAAATAGTCAAGAGGAACGGGGGACTATTGGAACTTGGCGTGCCGCAGCAGGATATGTATCTGGAATGATTATTGCAATTGGTATTATTCCTATTACAAATGCCTTAGGGGGAACACAACAAGCATGGATTAAATTCAGCGTTGGTTTTTCTTTGATGGTAATTCTTGCACTTTTAATTTGCTGGCTTAGAGCAAAAGAGACTGCAGTAGCTGATGGAGTAACTACAGAGGCAGTAGTAGAAGAAGAGGAAGTCTTGTCCTTTGGTGAGGCCCTCTCAAATCTTTTCCATAACAAATATTGGGTAATGGTTTTGATAATGGGATTATTTACACAGCTTTCATATGCTCTTAGTGGTGCATCTGGAGCATATTATTGTAAATGGATTTATGGCAATGATAATTTAACAGGTATTCTTGGCGCTGTAGGATTGATTCCAACTATTATCGGTTTTGTAGTTGTTGGCCCAATGATTAAATATCTTGGCGTTACAAAATCCCTAAGAGTGTCATTCCTTTTAGGAGCAGTTGTAAATGCCCTTAGACTCATAGATCCAACAAATTTTGTTTATAATACAGCTCTTGGTTGTGTGGCAACATTTTCTACTATTCCAATGATGTGCTTAACTGGCGTGCTTACAGCTATGTCAATCGATTATAATGAATATAAATATGGCAAGAAAATGGTTGGTACTTCACAGGCTGCTTGCAGTTTTGGCGGTAAGATTGGTTCAGGTGTAGGAGCTTCTTTAATTGGATGGTGCTTGGCAGTTGCTAATTATGATGGATTTGCTGAAGTGCTTACTCCAGCAGTAAGACAGGCTATTTATACATTTAGCATTTATATTCCTTTTGCACTGTTTGCTTTTATGTTCATAATCATGATGAAATTTGATTTAGAAAAGAAACTGCCTGAATATAGACAAGAAATAGAAGCTAGAAAAAATAATTAGTATTAACTGGGGGATACTTTTTATCCCCCTTGTATTAGATTTAGGAGAAAAGAAATGCATAATTACGAAAAAGAACATTTAGATTTTGTAAACAAAAATGCAGCAGAGTGTACTGTGCTTTTAAAGACAAATGGAGATTTTCCACTTGAAACCCCTGGTGATTTAGCTGCTTATGGTGCTGGAATCAGATATACAGTAAAAGGTGGCACAGGCTCAGGTGAGGTGAACTCAAAGGAGACCTTTACTATTGAGCAGGGCTTAGAAAAATCAGGTTTTTCTATTCTTACAAAGGATTGGCTTGATGAGTATGATGAGGTCCGGAAAAATGCAAAAAAGCAGTTTTTTAAGGACTTAAAGGCTGAGGCTAAGGCTAAACATATTAATGTCTTCATGTATTCTTTTGGCAAAGTAATGAGAGAGCCAAATCACAATCTTATGCTTACAAAAAAATGTGATACAGCAATTTATGTTGTAAGCCGCAATTCTGGTGAAGGAAGTGATAGGGAAGTACTTCCAGGTGATGTTAAACTTACAGAATCTGAAACAAGAGACATATTAAAGTTAAATGATCTATATGAAAGATTTATGCTTGTACTTAATGTGGGGGGAGTAATAGATTTATCACCGGTGTTGGATGTTAAAAATATTTTGATATTATCTCAGCTTGGTACAGACTGTGGGGTGATTCTAGCAGATATTTTACTTGGCAAGCAGAATCCATCAGGAAAGCTTACGACTACATGGACCAAATTTGAGGATTATTCTAATATAGGTACTTTTGGTGATTGGAATGATAATCTATATAAAGAAGGAATATATGTAGGCTATAGATATTTTGATACATTTGGTAAAAAAGCTCTTTTCCCTTTTGGGTACGGTTTATCATTCACATCCTTTGAACAAACTGTAGAAAGTGTTTCTAACAATAAAGATGAGATAAAAGTAAAAGTGAATGTGAAAAATACTGGTGCATTTGCTGGAAAGGAAGTTGTTCAGGTTTACCTTTCTATGCCTGAAGGAAAATTAGACCAGCCATTTCAGCAATTAGTGGGATACAAAAAGACTCCACTGCTTGCAGCAGGAGAAGAGGAACAAGTGACAGTATCATTTAAGCTATCAGACTTTGCCTCTTACGATGAAGCTACAGAAAATTATATCCTTGAGCAGGGATTATATTTAGTCCGCGTGGGAGACAGTTCCGTAAATACGATAATTTCTGCTGCTGTTACTTTGAGCGAGACAGTAGTAATAAGAGAAGCTAAAAATTGTCTTGGCAAACCAAGTTTTACTGATTTTAAAGCTGAAACAAACGCATGTGAAAATGCTCCAGCTGACGTAGTTCAGATTAATCTTAATTCAGATGATTTTATGAAAGTAGCATATGAATACGATAATGCTGTTGCGATTGATGAAAGAGTAAAAAAACTTTCAAATGAAGAACTGGCATTTTTGGCCATAGGAAATTTTAATCCTAATGCTAAAGGTCTTAGTATTGTGGGAAATGCAGCAACACATCTTGCAGGTGCAGCAGGCGAAACAACTTCTCAGCTTACATCAAAGGGAATCAAGCCCCTTATTATGGCTGATGGTCCTGCAGGAGTTAGAATTGCCCTTCATTATTATGAAGAAGGTGAAAATCAATATGACGCCAACAATAATGGCATGATGATGGAAAGCATGCTTGAGATGATGGGACCAATAACAGCCTTCATAGCAAAAAAAATAATGGGCGGAAAGAAAGTTCCTAAAAATGTTGTGCTTAAAGAACATTCAGCAACGATGATCCCTATTGGAACAGCTATTGCCCAAAGCTTTAATGTGGAATTGGCTGAAAAATTAGGTGATATTGTTGGGACAGAGATGGAAATGTTTGGAGTTCATTTATGGCTTGCACCTGCTTTAAATATCCATAGAAGCATTCTTTGCGGCAGAAACTTTGAATATTATTCTGAAGATCCGTTGGTATCGGGGCTTACTGCAGCAGCAATCACGAATGGAGTGCAAAAACATAAAGGCTGCGGAACTACCATCAAGCATTATGCAGCAAATAATGCCGAGACTAATCGCTACTGCAACAATAGTCAGGTAAGCGAGCGTGCAATGAGGGAAATTTATTTACGTGGTTTTGAAATATGCGTTAAAAAATCTCAGCCAAAAGCAGTTATGACAAGCTACAACCTTTTAAATGGAACACATACATCTGAACATAGAGGATTAATAGAAGATATTCTTAGAACTGAGTTTGGATTTAAAGGTATTGTAATGACTGACTGGGTAATGGAAGTGATGACAAGTTCGAAGTCAGTATATAGAAATGCACTTGCAGATAAAGTTGCAAAGGCTGGAGGAGAGCTATTCATGCCAGGAACAAAGAAGGATTACAATCGTGTACTTACAGCATTAAAGGATGGTAGTTTAACTCGCCAACAATTAGAGATTAATGCATCACGTTTATTGCGAACTATTGATGAGTTTTATTGTGTATAGGTGTAGAAGAGATGAAAGCCATAAATCTTAAAACAGAATATTTAACAAATCCAATTGGAATAGACTACAGATTGCCACGTCTTAGCTGGAACTGTGAGAGTGGCAAAAAACAGACTGCTTATCAAATTGTAGCAGTGGATGTAGATGGCACTGAGCTTTGGGATTCTGGCAAAGTAGAGAGCAGTCAGATGCATCTGATTCCATGGGGAGCGTCCGCTCTCTCAAGCAGAGATAGAGTATTATGGACAGTTCGCCTTTGGGATGAAAACGACATGCCAGGAGAAATGAGTGAGGAGGCCACCTTTGAGTTGGGACTTCTTAGCCCTTCAGATTGGAAGTCACATTGGATTACTGGTAATTATAAGGTAGATAAAAAGAAAAGATATCCAGTAGATTGCTTTAGAAAAATATTTGCTATTTCGGAAAAAAAGACAGTAAAAGCGGCTAGAGCATATATGACAGCATGTGGTATTTATGAGGGGCAGTTAAATGGAGACAAGATTGGCAGATTCTGCCTTGCTCCAGGACACACTGATTATCGTAAGCGTGTTCAGTATCAGACAGTAGATATTACTTCGCAAATACGTAGTGGTAGCAATGAACTGTTATTCATGCTGGCAGATGGCTGGTACAGAGGCTCAGTAGGAGCCTGGGGACTTAAAAATTTCTACGGGAGTCAGACAAAGCTTTTAGCTCAGATAGAAATTGAATATTCAGATGGAACTGTTGACACCATTTGTACTGATGACAGCTTTGAGTGGACTAATGGTGGTCCTATTAGGTTCGCGGATAATAAGGATGGAGAGATTTATGATGCTAGATTAGAAGATTTTACAAATGCAAATTGGTCTAATGCAAGAATTGCAAGTCATAATGTTGTGCCAACAGCATCAAATAATTTCTTATTGACTGAACATGAAGTGTTTACCAAGCCGCAACTAATTATTACACCATCCGGAGAAAGGGTATTGGACTTTGGACAAAACATAGCAGGCTATGTGGAGTTTGCTGTAACGGCAAAAGCAGGTCAAAGAGTTTTTATGCGTTTTGGTGAAAAACTTGATGACAAAGGAGAATTTACTCAGAAAAACATTCAATGTGTTAAGAAAGATTATGTAACCCCTCTTCAGCAAATAGAGTATTTTTGCAAAGATGGTGATAATCATTACAAGACAAGATTTGCAATTTTCGGATTTCAATATGTGCTTGTAGAAAGCGACGTGGAAATAGCACCAGAGAATATAAAAGCTATAGCAGTATATTCTGACTTTGAGAGGACTTTCTATTTTGAATCTTCAAATCAGCTTTTAAACAAATTTGTTGAAAATACCCTATGGTCATTAAAGAACAATTCAGCAGATATACCAACAGACTGCCCAACAAGAGAACGTCATGGATGGTCCGGAGATGCTCAGATTTTCGTAAATACAGCTAGCTATATGGTAAATTATGCACCTTTTGCAAACAAGTATGAGATTGACCTGTGTGATTTACAGAGAAAGAATGGAGCATTTACTCAAATAGCACCTGAGGGTGGTACAGATTTTTATATGAAAGCTATGGACGGTTCTGTTGGCTGGGCTGATGCAGGAATCATGATACCATACAGAATGTGGAAGAAATATGGAGATGTTAGATTCATAGAAAAATACTATGAGAACATGAAAAAGTATGCCATGTTTGTAATCAATCGTTGTGGCAAAAACTCTATATTAATGTCAGAAAAGGTAAAGATTTCTAAGGAAAATAAGAAATATCTTTACAATGTAGGGCAACATTATGGAGAGTGGGCGGAGCCTAGTGATATTCATGAAATGTCTTATAAGGATTTTTCCAAATCAAAACCAGAAGAAGCTACAGCCTATACAAGCTATGTAATGAGCTTGATGGCAGAAATTGCAATAGAATTAGGTCATGCTGATGATGCCAAGCTATTTGTAGAGTATGCACAAGGTTGCAAAAAAGCATATCAGGAGCTTGTGGAGAATGACTCATTTTCATTAGATACCAATAGACAAGCTAGATTAGTAAGGCCATTATATTTTGATTTGCTAGATGAAAAGAAAAGAGAATATGCTAAGTCTAGATTGATAAAGGCTTTGGACGACTATGATTGGAGAGTGGGAACAGGATTTTTATCGACCCCTCTTATCTTATACGTTCTTCAACAAATCGATTTGGAATATGCTTACAAACTACTTGAAAATGAAAAGAAACCGGGATGGCTATATATGCCTCTTGTTGGAGCCACTACTATATGGGAAGATTGGGACGGACCTTCATCTGATAATGGTGTTGGAGGCGGAATAGCATCACTGAATCATTATTCTAAGGGCGCAGTCTGTGAGTGGGTTTTTGATGAAATGTGCGGTGTAAAGGTAGCTGGTGAAAATCATTTTATTATTTCGCCACAACCGGGAGGAAGCTTTACACATGCTAGTTTCAGTTACGATAGTGTGTATGGAAAAGTTTCTTGCAGTTGGAGAAAACAGGCGGCTGGGAAATATACCTACCATATACTTATTCCACCAAACACTACTGCAGATATTAGGCTCCCAGAGAAGGATTCTTATATTGTAGATTCGGGTACATATATTATTTAAATAATCACAAATTGGCGGTAGATTAGTTTCTGCCGCTTTTTTAATCTATCACTGTTTCTTTACCCAGATGTGTGTCGCATCTGGGTTTTATTTTGTCAAAAATCTGAAAAAAGTGTGAATATAGGTTTTATTGTGCGTAAATTGACTATACTTTAATAAAGATTTCTCATGGGAGGAGATATTTTGGGAACACTGATAAGCTTTGAAAATGTAGGCAAGATTTACAGAACTGGTGACATTGAGTATGAGGCATTACATGATGTAAATCTGACCATTGATGAGGGGGAAATGGTTGTAATACTGGGACCATCCGGAGCAGGAAAAAGTACCCTTTTGAATATGCTCGGAGGCTTGGACGCAGCCACCTCAGGTAAAATAATGTTTGGGGACAAGGAAATAACATCTCTAAACGATAAACAGCTTGGAGTTTTTCGCTCTCAGGATGTTGGAATCATTTTTCAGTTTTATAATCTTATACCTACTCTAAACGCTCTAGAAAATGTTGCCCTAATAAGTGAATTGGGAATAGATATTATGGATCCTAAAGAAGCACTTGCACTTGTTGGTCTGGAAGAAAAGTGGAAAAATTTTCCATCTCAAATGTCAGGCGGCCAGCAGCAGAGAGTTTCAATTGCCAGAGCTATAGCAAAAAGACCTAGATTGCTTCTTTGTGATGAGCCTACTGGTGCACTTGACACCAACACAGGCAAGGAAGTCATAAATCTTTTGCAGAAGCAGAGCAAAGAAGAAAAGCGAACAGTGGTGATAGTAACCCATAATGATTTGTTTGCAGAAATGGCGGATAAGGTAATAAATGTTAAAAATGGAACTGTCTTTAGTATTGCTACTAACGAAAATCCAAAAAGTGTAGACGAGGTGGAGTGGTAGAATGAAAAAAATCAAGGAATTATTTGAAAAAAGAAAAAAGCTTTTTATAACCTTATGTATTGCAGCAGTTTGTGTTATTGGAATCTGTATATATATGCTTATTCCTGATTCTATAGCTGTAGAGAGTGTTTCAAAGGGGAATGTTAGAGCATGCGTTGCAGAGGTTGGCACCATATCCGCTGATGATGCTATTACCGTATATTCTCCAGTTTCAGGCAAGCTTTCAGATGTTTTGTTTAATAATGATGAAGCAGTTGTGAAGGGGGATGTATTGGCTACCTATGACCTTACCTCCTTCGAAGAAAGCGTTGAGAGCGCTCAGATAAACAAAAAGTATTACCAGGATGGGTACAATGCAGCAGTATCAAAGAATAATGAATATAAGGAAATGCTTAATGTGGCACAGGTTGAGGGAGAGGCTAACAAATATATATATGCAGGCCTTCTTGAATCAAGAGATACCTTGGAAATAAACAAAGAAGCCCGTTCTCAGGAAATCCAATATAAGATTAATCAATTAGAGGCCCAGCTGGTTATGTTAACATCTCAGTTATCCAGCGCCCAGGTTGAATTGGAGGGAGCGGAAACAGACGAAGCAAAAGCCAATGCCAGTGGCAAGGTTTCTTCTATAACAAGTCAAATTGCTTCCAACAGACAAGCTCTAATGAGTATGGATACAAGAACCATGACAATGGAAGAATACACTGTTTATTTGGAGGTTTTGCGTCACCTTGATTTGATTGATAGATTTTGGAGCCAGAATACAGAAGCTGCAAATATTGCCAAGCAGGCAATTGTTAGTGACTCTCAGATAGCCCAGTATTCAGATTCTATTGAACTTGCAAAGCTTCAGGAAAACCAGGCAAGCAGAGATTTAGAAATAGCTACAGGCGGTCTTCAGGCTTCTTATGATGGCACAATTTTGCAAAGACTTGTAGACCCAGGCTCTATTGTTACGGCAGGGGAACCGCTGTTTGTCATTCAGCCATCCTCTGGCTACAAAGCTAATGTAATGGTTTCTAGATTTGATATAGGAAAAGTTGCCATTGGTCAGAAGGCAGAAATTGTTATTGGGGATACCACCTATGAAGGTGAAGTAAGCAGCATTTCGCCTGTTGCCCAGACTGATGCATCAAATAAACCAAAGGTAAAGGTGTGCGTATCAATTAATGACGATTCAGCCAAGCCTACTATAGGCCTTGAGGCTGATGTGAAGATATATACAGAAGAAAAAGCAGATGTGCTGACAGTTACTGATAAAGCTGTATATACAGATGATAAGGGAAGCTATGTATATGCCCTTGAGGATGGTGTTATCACAAGGAAAGACGTTACCTGTGGTGCAAGTGGGGATGGTAAGGTAGAGATTATAGAGGGATTAAGTGAGAATCAACAGGTTATAACTGAGCCTGTTACAGTAGATGAGATTGGAAGTAGGCGTGTAGCAAAATAGGGGAAGAATTATGTTACTTAGAAAGGTATTACGGGACCTCAGAAGAAACGCGGTTCAGTTCGTATCAATTTTTATAATGACTTTCTTTGCTATGCTGATTTCTGCTGCTTTCGATGCAGAAAATTATGAATATGGTCTTATGGGTACCAAATATCTTGAAGAAACAAATTTCAAGGATATGGACATTCAAGGGGATGAATTTAGTTTTGCCCAAATATCTGCCCTTGAGCAAATGGATGAAATACAAAGCGTAAATGGTATTATTCGAGCAACAGGGAAGATAACTCTTGATAAGGAGCGACCGCTGGTACTTAGCTATATTGATGGCAATGATGTTTCAAAAATGAAACTCATAGTTGGTGAGCCATATACAAAAGGTGCTAAAGGCGCCTGGATTGAAGAAAGATTTGCAACACCAATGGGGATAAAGGTTGGAGATGTGATTAATATCACCACCGAAGGCACCAGCTTCAAGGAAGAAATAAAGGGTATAGTATATTATCCAGAGTATTTGTACTATATACCTAACGACACCTATTCTGAGCCTGAGTATGGAACACATGGATTTGTTGTAATGGATATAAGCGAGGCTCCTTATGCTGAAATAAAATATAATCAGCTGGTTGTTGATTTAAAAGAGGTAAAAGGGCAATCTCTTTCGCTTACAGAGGAAGAAAAAAACTACATGCTTCTCATGAAGCAAAAAATTATTGATAAGCTTGATAATAAAAAGGTTATAGTAAAGACAAAAACGGAAGATGATATGTATGATGGCTTTGCTGGTAGTGTGGACTCTACAGACGCCCTCAGCAATACATTTACATTTTTGTTTTTGCTTACAGCAGTTCTTGGAATTATAACCACGATGACAAGAATAACCAGTAATCAAAGAAGCCAAATAGGAACCATGAAGGCATTGGGCTTTTCAGATAAAAAGATAACAATACACTATCTTTCTTATTCTGTTATTGTCACTGCTTTGGCGGCGATTATTGGTACTTTTGCTGGTGAATATACGCTTGGACTCTATTTAATTGACCTTGATATATACTATTATCAAAATCCATATACATCACCAGCATTAACCAGTAAAAGTATAATAATGCCTTTGCTTGCTGTAATTATTAGTGGTGCCACCACCTTTATATGTACAAGAAAAACTCTTTTGGAAAGAGCAGCAGATATCCTGCGACCTGAGCCACCAAAGAATAATTCTGGGGGAGTTCTTGAAAAAACAAAAATTTGGGAGCATCTAGGTTTCTCCACTAGGTGGAATGTAAGGGATATAGCCAATAATAAGCTTAGAGCAATAATGAGTATTTTAGGTATAGCAGTGACCTCAATGCTGCTGTTTTCGGCAGTTGGCTTTTACGAGCTTTTGGCTGGACAAAGCACATGGATGTATGATGAATTATTAAATACTAATTATAAGATTCTATTTACTGAGGAAACTGATTATGGAGTAGTTTCAGATTATGCCAAAGAATATAAAGGGCAAATGGTAGAATCTGTAACTGTTACAGTACATTCAGACAATGGTGAGAGGGTACGCCCATTTATAGTTGTTGATGAAGGCAATATATATAGGTTCCAGGATATGAACTTAGAATACTTTGACCTTCCTGACAATGGAATAATTGTTACCAGCAGATTAAAGGATAGCTTAGGCTTGGAGCTTGGTGATGAATTAAGCTGGTACATGCCTGGTGATACATATGAGTATAGTGCCCAGGTAGTTGGATTTTGCAGGCAGGCCTTGGATCAGGGCTTTATTATGAGCAGAACAGCCTGGCGAAACATAGGTGGGGATTTTAGACCGAATATCGTATATACGAATATAACAGTGCCAACAACTCTAAGGGATAAGGATGGCATAATAGCTGTTAACGATAAGGATATGCTGGTGCGAAGTGCCGAAGCAGATCAGGAAACGGGCTATTCCATATCCATTATTTTGATTGTTATTGCAACAGTGATGGGGGCAGTTGTACTTTATAATTTGGGGGTACTATCTTATATTGAAAAGGTAAGAGAAATCGCCACTATGAAAGTTTTAGGCTTTCAATCCTTTAACATCAGGCTGATACTACTACAACAAAATCTTAGTATAACAGCCATTGGTGCCATCATAGGTGTCCCCACAGGAAATCTTGTAATTAAAGGACTTGATGCAGCATACTTTGAGGATACAAGTGACGTAATATCTGATTTATCACCTATACCTTATCTTGCAGCTGTAGCAGGAACCTTTATTGTATCAATGCTCATTAATGCTTTTGTTACATCAAAAATAAATGAGATAAATATGGTGGAAGCCCTAAAGGGTGTGGAGTAAAAGAGTGGGAATCTACTGTTGACAGTAGATTCCTTTTTTACAACGGAAATTTTAGCTCTAAAGTAAATGTTGTAGGAGTGGTTTTTACAAGACTACTTCCACCTTGGCGCTTCATTAGAGATGATATACTAATGAGACCGATTTTGGAGCTTTCGTTTATTCTTGGAACATCTCTTATCTGGTTAGTAAAGGAGAGGAGAGCATAATCATCTTCTTTAGAAATAGTAATATCTACAGGCATTGTCTCATCGGCATATTTATCTATATTCGTAAATACGTTATTAAATATTCTTAGGATATCATCTGTGTTAACACGTATTGTGAAATCCTCTTTGGCCTCGTTTACATTAAATCTGAAGTCCTTCTCCATTAGAGGAGGAGTAAATTCAGATATAAGCTGCATAAATAGATCCATGCCGCTATATTCACTTAGAGCTTCAGCAGGGCGCATAGGATTTGGGTCAAAGGCAAGGAAGTATTCAAATAGTCTGTCTGACATTTCCTTGATTTGAAGGCAGGTGTTTAAAGCATTACCTATATATTTATCCATTTCCTCAGGAGAGTTATAGTGATGCTCCTTTAATATTTCCAGGTAACCCATCTGCGTGGTTAGTGGAGTGCGTAAATCATGGGAAAGAGCAGTAACAAGGCTGTTATTAGCTTGTAAAGCTTTTTTCTCATTTTCCATTTGGGAAGCAAGAGCTACGCACATGGAATTAAGGCTTTCAGCCACATGAGCAATTTCATCATCACCCTTTACAGGAATGTTGTAATTAAGGTCCCCCCCTTCAAGGATATTAATGCCATAGGTGACCTCTTTTATGTAGTGAATTCTTTTTCGAACCAACATAGTTATAATTAAAATTATAAGAGCGCCACTTATAAACAAATTAATAATTTGAATTTTAGTATTAAGGTCATATTGGAAGTCTTCAAAGCATTTCAAGTTACAGTCCCCGTCAGCAAGGGTGATAGTATAACTGTAGCTATAAGGATTGTAGAAATAAGATTCTTCTATGAGCTCCTGATTATAAGCTGATATAGTGGCAGCTTCGTCAGAAGTATAGTCAACATAAAAGTTATAGACAATCTGTCCGTCCTTTTCTATATAGAAGTATACAAGGGGATGTTTTTTAGACCATTTATATATTTCCACAGGTTGGTCAGAAGAAATATTATTATCCGTAATATACTGCTGTAGCTCGTCAATAGTGGCATCTAGCCTCTTTGGAATATATGTGGCTGTAACCCACTTGGATTGGATAAATGCATAGTTGACTTGCTGTAAGGCTATGTAAGTAACTATGCCAATTCCAAGGCCTAACAGTATAGTAAGCCATAGCTCTAGATATAATGTTTTTACAGATAAAGCCTTTAACTTTTTCATTGCAATTTATAACCCTTTCCCCACACTGTAAGAAGATGAGTTGGTTTTGATGGATCCTCCTCAATTTTGGTTCGCAAGTTTCTGATGTGAACCATTATTGTAGCATTAGAGCTGTAGAAATAAGGTTCATTCCAAATGCTTTCGTAAATTAGTTGGGCTGGGAAAACTCTGCCAGGGCTTTCTATTAATAGTTTGAGTATCTGGTATTCCAGCTCAGACAAATCAATTGGCTTTTCAATACCATCGGAATCTATTAAATGCACCTCATTTCTATCCTTGGCAACCTTAAAAATATCATAAGTAAAGAAATTATCAGTAGGTGCGTTTTCTTTTCCCTTATAAACATAATAGCGGCGAAGCATGGATTTTACTCTTGCAGTTAATTCGCTATGAGAAAATGGTTTTGTAAGATAATCGTCTGCGCCAATAAGAAGCCCTAAGGATTTGTCAGAATCAGTCCCCTTTGCTGTGAGAAATAGAATAGGCATCTGATAATTCTTGCGGACCTCTTTGCACACATCAAGACCAGACATTCCTGGCATCATAATATCAAGAATTATCAAATCTATTGAATCATCCACAAGGGCAAGTGCGGTCCTACCGTCAGGGGCTTCTATAATAGTAAAGCCCTCACTTTCCAAAAGTATATGCAATATATTTCTTATTTCTTCGTTGTCATCTACAACCAAAATTTTCTGATTTCCCATAAGCACCTCTATTTAAACCTTGCTTGATTGTATAGTAACACAAAAACTGTGAAGAAATATTTAAAATGGCTTTTTTTAGATTTCTTTAGATTTGTATAAGGAATTTCTTTAGAGTTGCCCTGCATACTATTTTTGTAATGAAAACCGCTTATGGGAGGACATATTAAATGAAGTTAAAAGAAATAATTTCAAAAATTAATTTTGTAGGAAATACTGAAAAAGAGTATTTGGACGATGAGATAGATGCAAGCCTAGATGAGGAGATTTCTGATAAAGACAAAAAGCTATTTAAAAAGCTTAACAAAAAAGTGATAGCTGCTATGGTTGCAGCAGCATTGATTATTACTGCTATAGTGGGCGCTACAGGTGTTAGGCATGTCTTTGCATCATCAAATGAAGCAGAACAGTACACACCAATTGTGGAGGTTACAAAGCAGGATGTTCAAAAGACCTTGAGCGCAACTGGAACTATCATTTCAGCTGAAGAGAGTGGACAGTTTGCAACTGTTTCAGGCAGTTATCCTGTAGAAGAAGTGTATGTCAAGGTAGGAGATGTTGTAAAGAAGGGAGATCCACTTTACAAGCTAGACATGAGCACCATGGAGGAAACTCTTTCATATCAGCAGCAGGCTCTTAATATTCAAAATCAGCAGAATGATATTTCTAAAGGAAATGCCGAAAGAGCACTTCAGTCCTCCATGGAAAATGGAGCTATAAAGGTAAACGAGGCCAATGCCAGTGTGGATGATGCAAAAAGAGCTCAAAAGGATGCAGCAGATGCAAAGCAAAAGGCTATAGATAGCAAAAATGCGGCAGAGGCTTCTGCAAACAGTGCTATTGACAGTGCCAAGGCCGAGCTTGATGCGGCAAATGCAGCAGTAAATAGTGCCAAGGCAGCCTTAGATTCAGCTAATGCTAATAAAAGTGCAAATGATGCAAAAATTAATGAGTGGAAGAATAAGATTTCTAAGCTTGAGACACAGAAAAGTGAATTATCATCAAGTGATGATGCTGATTCTATCATTCAACTACAGGAGATAAATGCAGAGATTGCAACTATTAACAGTGAGATAGCATCTCTTGGTGCGGATGTTTCAGCCCAGCAGAAGGCATATAATGATGCAGTTGCAAATGCTAACGCAAAGCAGATTGCCTATAATAATGCAGTTAATTCAAAAAAGGTAGATGACTCTGCAATAAAGGATGCAGATAGGCAAATCGAAAAAGCTAATCAGGCATATAACAATGCAGTAGCTAATGTGGGAAATACACAAAATAGCGCAAACGAGGAAATTGCTAATCAATATCAGGCAATAAAGTCAAGTGACTTATCTGCTCAGTCAAGTACCCTATCATCCCAGCAAGAAATTGCTAAATCAAAGGAAGAGCTTTCAAAAGCGGTAGTTTATGCTAGCCAGGATGGAACGGTCACCAATGTAAATATTGTAAAGGGGCAAACCTATTCTGGAACAGATGCAGTGGTTATTGATAATGTAACAAATCTCAAGGCTACAGCAGATATTGATGAGGGACAGATTCCTCAGATTGCAATGGGGCAAAAGGTTCAGATTAAAACGGATGCTACAGGTGATGATATATTAGAGGGTACAGTAACCTTCGTTTCACCAACTGCCACAAAAAACAGCACAAAAACAACTGATGGAGCTTCTACCACAGCCTCTGTATCAAAGAGCCGCGCTACATATAGAGTAGATGTTTCATTAGATAACACTAATGAAAATTTAAGGCTTGGTATGACTGCCAGAATGACATTTATTACAGCATCGGCAAAGGATGCACTTGTTGTTCCTTCCTCTGATATACAAACAGATGCTGATGGAAACAAATATGTAGTAGTTCAAAAGGCAAATGGAACTACAGAAAATGTGACAATCACTACTGGAATCTCCGATGATTTTTATACTGAAATTAAGGAGGGCACTATTAAAGAAGGAGATACAATTCTAGAAGCGGGACTGGATGGTAGTGCAGATGCGGTACTTGAAGATATGGGAGCAGACGGAGGTATCTATTTTGAGTAATGACATTTTGCTACAGGCTAGAAATATTAAAAAAAGCTACTATGTTGGCACACCTAACGAACTGGAAATTCTTCATGGAATTGATTTAGATATTCGAAAGGGAGAATTTGTTTCTATAGTAGGTCAGTCAGGCTCAGGAAAAAGTACCCTAATGAATATTCTTGGTATTCTAGATAGACAGACTTCGGGAGAATATATTCTTGATGGTGTTGATATTACAAAGGCTCCAAATAAGGCTTTATCCTCTTTACGTAACAAACATATTGGATTTGTATTTCAGACCTACAATCTAATTGCCAGGACAGATGCCATTGCAAATGTTGAGATGCCAATGCTTTATGCAGGCATATCAGAAAAGAAAAGGAGGGCTAGAGCCATTGAACTTCTAGAAATGGTTGGAATGGGTGAGAGAATGCATCATACACCTGATGAGCTTTCAGGGGGACAAAAGCAGAGAGTTGCTATTGCCCGCGCTATGGCAAATAATCCAGATATAATTCTGGCGGATGAACCTACAGGCGCCCTTGATTCCAAGACAGGACGTCTTGTCATGGATATATTCCATGAGCTTCATGAGAAGCAAGGCAAGACAATTGTGCTTATTACCCATTCAAATGAGCTTGCAGCAGAGACACCTAGAATAATTACAATTAGCGATGGAAATATTGTCTCGGAAAAAATAAATAATAGGGAAGGAGTCGCATAATGATTAAGGAAAACTGTAAGCTTGCAATCATCAGTATAAAAGCCAACAAGATGCGAGCCTTTCTAACTATGCTTGGAATAATCATTGGTGTTTGCGCAGTAATTGCAATAATGACAGTGGGAAATTCTATGACAGCTGATGTAAAAAAGCAGCTGGAAAGCTATGGTGTTCAAAATATTACAGTCTATATGAATCCAGTGGATTATAATGCTGAGCTTAGTGAAGCCGATTATCAGGCAATGTCATTAAAGCCTGAAACCTTACATAGTCTTGCTAAGCAGTTTGATGGAAGAATTGCAGCAATTGCCGTTCAGTCTCAGGCTGGTTCAGGTACAGTAATACAGGATGGCAATAAGGCCAATGTGGATATCAATGGAGTAAGTGCAGGCTACTTTAAAGCAAATAACGTAAAGCTGATTAATGGAAATACCTTCACGGAATTTGACTATGAGCAAGGCAAGAATACTGCTATTATTTCAGATAAATTTGTTGAGCAGTTATATGGCAGTAACTATAAAAAGGAAAATATGCTTGGCAAAGAAATAGAAGTAAATATAGATGATGAGTATATGAATTTAACTGTAATTGGTATATACGAATTTAAGCAAGAGGGAAGTATGATGCGAGGAAACAACAAAAATATTAGCACCTCTGTGTATATTCCCCTTAAGAATGCATGGAATTTTACTCATGATGAAACAATCTTTGACGCAACTGTTGTTGCAGCAGAAGGGGAAGATGCTATAGTCCTTGCGGGCGAAGTCAAAGAATACTTAACCAATTTATTAGCAAATACCCTAGGTGACAAATTCATAGTTGATGCCTACAGTAATCAATCTATGATTAAAGAAAACGAAAAGACAATGAATCAGATGACAATGGCAATCTCCATGATAGCAGCCATTGCACTTATAGTTGGCGGAATAGGTGTCATGAACATTATGACAGTATCTATTACAGAGCGTACTAGAGAAATCGGCACCCGTAAAGCCCTTGGAGCACCTGATTCTATGATAATGCTTCAATTCATTAGTGAAGCCATTATTATTTGCCTAATCGGTGGAATAATAGGTATTATCCTAGGCCTTATTCTAGGCAACGTGGCAGTTCATTTTATGGGGTATACGCCACATATATCGATTGCAAGTATCTATATGTCTGTAGGGTTCTCAATGGCTATTGGTGTGTTTTTTGGCTACTCCCCAGCCAAACACGCCGCCAATATGAACCCAATTGATGCCTTACGCTATGAATAGCCGCCCCCTAGGTCTACGCATTGGTCATGCAGTACCATAACAGGCGGAATGAGTGAATCCTAGGAAGCTGCAGGGACGGCTAGTTTTGAGCTTTTGCCATGAATTTGGCGTTGTCGATGATGAAGCGTTCGTGGGTGCCGCTACCTATGATATTGTCGCCGTCGAAGCATTTTACTTCAAATACGAGACGACGTCTGTCGATTTCTATGAGAGTAGCCTCGCAGGTGATGGTGTGACCGATTGCTGATGCACGGTCGTGGGTGATGTCAACCTTTGTGCCAACACTGCCTTCACCTTCGCCAAGCTCTGGCTGGATCATTTTCCAGCAGGTTTCCTCCATGAGAGAGAGCATTGCTGGTGTGGCAAAAACCTCTAAGGCACCACTGCAGAAGGCTTTAGCTGTGTTCTGCTGGGTTACTGTAGTTTGGGCTTTGCCCTTCATTCCTATTTCTAACATATTGTTTGTCCTTTCGATGATAGTGTTCTATTGTTTGTATATTAGCTATTTTTGTGCTATAATTCAACTCCGTGAGTTCGTGACCATCCTCACGTAAAACAAAACTAAGGAGAAAAAAATGAATAAGAAAGTATTATTTATTTGTCAGGGTGCAATGATTGCAGCCATCTATGTTGTATTGACTTTATTTATCAATACATTCAATCTTGCAAGTGGAGCTATTCAGGTTAGAATTTCAGAGGCTCTTTGCATTTTACCTATTTTTACACCAGCTGCTATACCAGGTTTATTTGTAGGTTGTTTATTATCAAATATAATGATGGGAAGTGCCATTTATGATATTATATTCGGTAGTCTAGCAACTTTAATTGGTGCTGTTGGAACTTACTATCTTAGAAAGACAAGATTCCTATTTACACTTCCACCAGTTATAGCTAATGCGGTTATTATCCCATTTGTATTAAAGTTTGCATACGGCTTGACAGATGCATTTTGGTTCCTTGTAGCAACAGTTGCTGCAGGAGAGATAATCTGTGTATGCATTATGGGTATGATTTTAAAGGCAGCTCTTTGGCCTGAAAGAAGATTTATCTTTAGAAACGAAGAGGTTGCTGCTTAATTAATTAACGGAGGACATTATGAAAGAAATTCTAAAGCAGATTAAAGAAGTTGTTATCTGCGGTTTTAAGGATGCTGGATATGATGAAAAATTCGCTATGGTCACTTTGTCGAATCGTCCAGATCTTTGCCAGTTTCAGTGTAATGGAGCTATGGCCGCAGCAAAGGAGTATAAAAAAGCTCCAATTGCTATTGCAAATGAGGTTGTTGAAAGGCTTGCAGATAAGGCAATTTTTTCAAAATGCGAGGCATGTCCTCCAGGTTTTATTAATATGAATTTGTCCGATGAATTCATCGCAGGCTTTGTTTCTGAAATGGCTGAGGACACAGAACGCTTTGGAGTAGACAAGGTTGCTTCACCTAAGAAGATAATGATTGACTACGGCGGACCAAATGTTGCCAAGCCACTTCACGTTGGACATCTTCGTTCGGCTATTATTGGTGAATCTATTAAGCGTACAGCCAGATTTATGGGTGATGAGGTTATCGGTGATGTGCATCTTGGAGACTGGGGTCTTCAGATGGGACTTATTATTACAGAATTAAAGCTTCGTAAGCCTGAGCTTTGCTATTTTGATGAAAATTATGATGGTGATTATCCTACCGAACCACCATTTACTATTTCAGAGCTTGAGGAAATATATCCATGTGCTTCTGGAAAGTCAAAGGAGGATGAGGCTTATAAAGAGGCCGCTATGACAGCTACCTATGAGCTTCAGCATGGAAGAAGAGGTTATCAGGCACTTCTTACACATATTCTTAATGTTTCAGTTAATGACCTTAAGCGTAACTACGAAAAGCTTGATGTTACCTTTGACCTTTGGAAGGGTGAAAGTGATGCTCAGCCTTATATCCCTGATATGGTTCAGAAGATGAAGGATGATGGCTTTGCCTATATTTCTGAGGGTGCTCTTGTAGTTGATGTTAAGGAAGATACAGATACAAAGGAAGTACCACCATGTATGATTCTAAAGTCAGATGGTGCATCACTATACAATACTACAGATCTTGCCACTATGGTTTGGAGAATGAAGGACTACAATCCTGATTCTATTGTTTATGTAGTAGATAAGCGCCAGGAGCTTTACTTTACACAGGTATTCCGTTGCGCTAAAAAGACAGGCATCGTGCCAGCAGATAAAAATCTTTACTTTGTAGGCTTTGGTACCATGAACGGTAAGGATGGAAAGCCATTTAAGACCCGTCAGGGTGGAGTAATGCGTCTTGAGTATCTCCTTAAAGAAGTAGAAGATAAGATGCTTGAGAAGATTAGAGAGAATGGTACAATGAATGAGGAGGATGCTCTTAAAACAGCTCAAATCGTTGGCCTTTCTGCTATAAAATATGGAGATTTATCAAATCAGGCATCTAAGGACTATATATTTGATATAGATAGATTTACTTCTGCTGAAGGAAATACAGGTCCATACATCCTGTACACAATTGTTAGATGTAAGTCAATTCTTGCAAAGGCAGGGGTTGATTCCTTTGAAGGAAAAATCCTTCCAGCACATTCAGATTCAGAACGTGGCTTACAGCTTGAACTTACAAAGTTTATGGCTGCTCTTACAGCTGCATATGAGGATATGGCTCCTCACAAGATATGTGCATACATTTACGATTTGGCAAATGCTTTTAACAGATTCTACCATGATACAAAGATATTAGCTGAGGAGGATGAAGCCCTAAAGGCTAGTTACTTGAAGTTATTATGGCTCACTCGTAACGTCCTTGAGAAGTCAATTGACCTTCTTGGCTTTAAAGCACCGGAGCGTATGTAATGAGTGATAATTCATTTTTACCAATTGATTTTATTAATCGCATGGAACAGGACTTAGGTCCTGATTTCCATGCGTTTTTGCGTTCATTTGACGAAAACAAGATTTCTGCTCTTAGATTTAATCCAATTAAAGCAGATGAAAAAGCAAAAGCAGCTATTGAATATATGTTAGAAGGCTCTGTAGAGTGGAGCCCAAATGGCTATTATTATAATGACAATGAAAGACCTGGAATTCATCCATATCATGCAGCGGGAGTATATTATATTCAGGATGCATCGGCTCAGCTGCCAGTGGAGATGCTGTCGCCTAAGCCTGGGGATATATGCCTGGACCTTTGCGCAGCACCTGGTGGCAAGAGTACTCAGATTGCTGGATATTTAGAGGGGAAAGGCGTTCTCATTTCAAATGAACCAGTCAAGAATCGAGCTAAGATTCTATCTGAAAATATTGAGCGATTGGGAATAAGAAATTGCATTGTTACAAGTGAATATCCAGATAAATTGGCTGAGAATTTCTACGAGTATTTTGATAAAATAATGGTTGATGCTCCCTGCTCTGGTGAGGGTATGTTTAGAAAGAACCATGATGCTTGTAAAGAGTGGTCACTTGAAGCAGTTCAGGCATGTGCTGCCAGACAGGCAGAAATCCTTGATAGAGCCTATGAAATGCTTATTCCAGGAGGCAGAATATGCTATAGTACCTGCACCTTTTCTAGGCTAGAAGATGAAGAAGCTGTTGCAGCATTTGTTGCTAAGCATCCAGATATGCGCCTGGTTCAGGAGCGCAGATTATGGCCTCATGAGGTAAAGGGAGAGGGACATTATGCCTGCCTTCTTGAAAAGGCTGATATAGACAATAGAAGCCAGGAACTTAGAAAAGAAAGAAAGCATTATAGCCTTAAACGGATTAATGATAATCTATTAATAAACTACTCATTATTTTTGAAGGATACTTTAAATAACACTAAAGGCTGGAAGGATAATTTGCTGCTTATTAATGATTTACTTTATATGTTGCCAGATGAATGCCCTGACTTTCAGGGGCTTCATGTGCTTAGAGGAGGCTTGTTCCTTGGTACATTAAAAAAGAATCGATTTGAGCCTAGTCATGCCCTTGCGTTGGCATTGAATAAAGACGAAGTCAAGCATTACATTTCATTTGGTGCTAATAGTAAGGAACTTAACGATTATCTACTTGGACAGTCACTTCGTAAAGACGATATTTCAGATGGTTGGACTCTAATTAACGTGGACGATTATTCACTTGGATGGGGAAAGGCTGTTAAGGGACAAATCAAAAATCATTATCCTAAGGGGTTAAGAAGATATGATGCATAAAATATATAAGTACAAACAGGAAATATACGAATATATAATGTTTACCATTGCAAGCGCTATGATGGTGATAGGAATATACTTTTTTAAGTTTCCCAACCATTTTTCCTTTGGTGGCGTTAGTGGTATTTCCATTGTTTTAGCTCAGGTTTTGCCACATACTCCAGGTAGTATTAATCTGATGATTAATATTGTACTTTTATTAATAGGTTTTGCAGTGTTTGGCAAGGAATTTGGAATTAAGACCACATATATCACATTGCTTGTTTCCTTTGGACCAAAGGTTTTAGAGCATTATTTTCCGATGGATGGTCCACTTACAAACGAGCCTGTTCTTGAGCTTATGTTTGCAATTGCCCTTCCTGCCTTTGCTTCTGCTGTGTTCTTTAATTTAGGTGCATCCAGTGGTGGAACGGATATTGTGGCAATGGTTTTAAAGAAGTATACAAAGGTGGATATCGGAACTGCATTATTTATGTCGGATGTTATTATTGTCATTTTGGCATGTCTTGTTTTCAATGTGCAGACTGGTCTATTTTCTTTGGTAGGACTTTTGGCTAAATCTTTAGTTGTTGATGAGACTATTGAAAATATTAATCTAGCTAAATATTTTACAATTATTTGCAATGACCCTGAACCTATAGTGAAATATATAATGAATGATTTAGGAAAAGGGGCAACAGTATACAAGGCTGAGGGAGCATACGGTCATCAGGAAAAAACTGTTATATTAACAATACTAAAGCGACAGCAGGCTGTAGAGCTTAAGAATTTTATCAGGCGTAATCAGCCAGGGGCGTTTATTGCAATTACTAATAGTAGTGAAATAATCGGAAAAGGATTTAGAGGGTACAACTAGTGAATACAACTTGGGGAATTCTTGCACATGTTGATGCAGGCAAGACTACACTTTCAGAAGCAATATTATATAACGCTGGTATTTTGGCGGACCTTGGTCGAGTAGACAAGGGGTCCGCCTTTTTGGATACGGATCAGCAGGAAAAAAATAGAGGTATTACAATATTTTCAAAGCCAGCAGTCTTTGAGTATCAGGGTACGAAATTGACATTATTAGATACACCGGGGCATGTGGATTTTGCCACAGAAACGGAAAGAGCTATTTGGGTACTTGACTTTGCTATATTGCTGATTAGTGGCACAGATGGAGTACAGGCTCATACAAAGACAATTTTTAACCTTCTTGTAAAAAACAAGGTTCCAACAATTATTTTTATAAATAAGGCAGATATGGCTGGTTTCAATGAATCAGAGGTTTTGTCAGATTTAAAAGCAAAAATTAGTAGCGCCTGCCATCCTATTGATAATTATGAAGATATAGCATTGGAAGATGAAGGGGCAATGGAGGAGTATCTTGATAAGGGTACACTTCATAATTATCGTATTTACGATATGATTATGTCTTGCAAACTTTTTCCAGTTTTGAAAGGCTCAGCCCTTAAAAATGAGGGCATAGAGGAATTGCTTAATCTTATAAAGGGCTTAAGTGAATATTATGCCAGCAAAAAGCAAGCTGCATTTGAAGCAGCTTTTGGAGCAAGGGTATATAAGATTGAAAGTCTGGGTAGGGACGCTAGACTTACATTCATAAAGCTTACTTCTGGAAAAATCAAGGTAAAGGATTCTATTTTAGAGGGAGAAAAAATAGATCAGATAAGAGTGTATTCAGGCTCAAAGTTTTCCCAAATAGATGAAGCGAAGGCAGGAGATATTGTAGCTTTAGTAGGACCGAAGACTACCTTTGTAGGACAAGGGCTAGGAACAGAGCATGATCGAAGTGAATTAAGCATTACACCAGTCTTAAAGTATAAGCTAGAATTCTTAGATACAACAGTTCCACGCCTTGCGTACCCTAAGCTTAAGGCATTTAATGATGAAGATGCATCCTTGAATGTTAGCTGGGATGAAAAATTGGAAGAAATCCATTTTAATCTTATGGGGGAAGTTCAGACCGATATAATTCTTAATAGAATGAAAACTGAACTAGGGATTGAAGCTAGATTTGTTGAAGCTGGAGTTTTATACAAAGAGACAATAAAGGATAAGGTGGAGGGAGTAGGTCATTTTGAACCTTTAAGACATTATGCTGAAGTTCATTTGCTTATGGAACCTGGCGAAAGGGGCAAAGGAATAGAAGTAGAATCGGATGTTCCAGTAGACGAATTGGCTCTTAATTGGCAAAGATTGATTACTACTCATATACTAGAAAAAGAACATATTGGAATAGCTTTGGGTGCTCCACTGACAGATATAAAATTTACAATTGTAGGGGGACGAGCTCATATCAAACATACAGAAGGCGGAGATTTTAGAGAAGCCACATATAGAGCAATAAGACAGGGCTTGATGGAAATAGGTACAGAAATATTAGAGCCCTTCTATGATTTTGAAATATCCGTGCCAGCGGAGCAAATTGGTCGAGTTATGACAGATATTGAAAATATGTCAGGTACTTTTAATGCTCCTGAGGATAGGAATGGGGAAGCAGTAATTACTGGAAGCGCACCTGCGGTTAATATACGTAATTACCAGTCTAGCCTTGTTACCTTCACAAAAGGCTTGGGTAGAATTACACTAGGAAATACTCATTATGAACTGTGTAAGAATCAAGAGGAAATAATTGAAGCTGTAGGCTATAACCCAGAGGCTGATATTGAAAATACTGGTGATTCGGTGTTCTGTTCCCATGGTGCAGGTGATACCATCCCTTGGGATGAGGTGAAAAGCAAATGCCATGTGCCATGTATAGAAATGGAAAATAACTTATCTATAAATGAAGACATCACTGCTAATTTAAAGAGGATGAATCATGGTGTGGATGAATGGCTTGATGTAGATGAAATAGATGAGATTTTGAGAAAAGCAACCCATAGCAATTTTGGAAAAAATTCTAAAAAAGGCTGGCATTATGGTGAAAATAGACCTGTAAGAAAAACTGATTCAGACTATATTTACCATGCGCCAAAGGAAGTAAAGCCAAAAGAGAAATACCTGTTAGTTGATGGCTATAATTTGATTTATGCATGGCCTGAATTAAAAGAAGTGTTAGATGTTAATTTAGATGGAGCCAGAGGAAAGCTTCTTGATATCCTTAGCAATTATAAGGCTATGACAGATTATAATGTTATTGCTGTATTTGATGCCTATAAGGTAAAAGGCCATGAGGTTACAGCATCAGACTATTTAAATATTCATCAAATCTTTACTGCAGAGGCTCAGACGGCAGATGCTTACATAGAGCGATTTACCCACGAACATGGGAAAAAATACGATATCACAGTAGTCACATCGGATGGATTGGAGCAAATCATTATTAGGGGTGCAGGGGCAAAGCTTATGTCCTCAAGAGAGTTTATTGAGGATGTAGAGCGAAGGGCAAAAGAGCTTAGAGAACAATTTGATATTAAATAATAGTATCTATGAAAAGTGTGGATTTTTTAACAATTATTCCACACTTTTTAATTATAATTTACATACTCGTTAATTTTGTCTAAATTGTGGGGATGAATTATGGATAAATATCAATTCGGGGATTTAGAAAGAAAAGTATTAGAAGGGTTAAACATTCCAATGGCAATCTACCAATTAGTAGATAAAAGGGTTGTCACATTATTGGTAACAGACGGTCTATGTAGATCCCTTGGAATGAAAAGAAAGGATGCAATAAAGCTTTTAGACAATGACATGTATCGAGATACTCATCCAGATGATAAAGCAAGAGTGGCAGATGCTGCATACAAGTTTGCATCAGGTGGGGAATCATTTGATTGTGTCTATAGAACTCTTTCACATTCCTTAGGTGACTATATAATAGTACATTCTCATGGGGAACATTTTGTTACTCCGGATGGTTCAATGCTTTCTAGTACTGTATACATGCTTGAAGGAACTGGAGATAATTTTGAAAACCCGTTGACAGAAAGACTTGCCTCAAACTTTAAGGAAATGATGTCAAAGGAAAGTTTAATAAGAGATAATTTTTATGACACTTTGACAGGTTTACCTAATATGTCATATTTTTTACAGCTGGCGGATGCAGGTAAGGATGCAATATATAGTAAAGGCAACACACCAGGCATTGTATTTTTTGATATGACTGGTATGAAATATTTTAATGAAAAACATGGATTGAAAGAGGGGGATAATTTACTAATTTCTTTTAGTATGATTCTAAAAAAATATTTTCCTAATGAAAACTGTGGAAGGATGGGACAGGATCACTTTGCGGTTTTCACTGAAATGGAAGGCATTGAAGAAATTTTAGAGGATATATTTGAAGATATAAAATTCGCCAATGAGGGCAAGACTCTTCCTGTCCATGTAGGTATTTATTCAATGGCATTTGAGAATGTTTCTGCCAGCAGTGCTTGTGATAGGGCAAAAATTGCCAGTGACAAGGAAAAGGGTGCTTATATCTCAAAGTTTTCTTATTATGACGAGAATACTCATGCCGTTGCAACCCATTTTGAATATGTAATCAACAATTTTGAAAAGGCAATGGCAGAGGGTTGGATTAGACCATACTATCAACAGCTTGTAAGAACCGTAAATGGATACGTCTGCGATGAGGAGGCTTTGGCTCGTTGGATTGATCCTGTAAAAGGCCTGATTCCGCCGAATCATTTTATATATGTGCTAGAAGATTCAAAGCTTATACATAAATTAGATTTGTTTATTTTGGATTGTGTTTTAAGGGATATGCAAGAGGTAGACGAAAAGGGCTTACCTTTGGTGCCGGTATCGATCAATTTATCTAAATATGATTTTGAGCTTTGTGATGTTGTTGAGGAAATCAAAAAGAGAGTAAATGCTTCAACAATTTCACCTGAGATGATTACCATCGAAATAACTGAAAGTGTGTCCAGCTTGGATTCTGATTTTGTGGCAACACAGATTAGACGGTTTCATGACGCTGGATTTAAAGTATGGATGGATGATTTTGGAAGTGGTTATTCATCTTTAAATATGCTTCAAAAATTTGACTTCGATTTAATTAAATTTGATATGAAATTCATGCGTGAATTCAATCTGTCGAAGAAGAATCACATAATTTTAAAAGAGCTTATTCAGATGACAACCAAGCTGGGTATAGATACGGTCGTAGAGGGTGTTGAGACCATTGAGCAGGTGAAATTTTTGCGTGAAATTGGTTGCAGTAAAATGCAGGGCTATTATTTTTCAAAGCCAATACCTCTTGAAGAATGGTATGCAATTCGAGAAGCCAAGGTAGGAAATAGAATAGAGAATAACTTTGAATACGAATATTACGATTCAATAACTAAGACAAACATTGTTGAGCCACTTGTAAACGAGGAATATAACTGGGAATCTAATGACTTTTTTGGTCAAATACCTACAGGAATTCTTGAAATCAGGGATGATGATGTTTACGTAATGCGATATAACAGAAACTTTGCCAGTTTCCTACTTAAGGCAGGATTTATAGATGAAGTGGATTTAGGCAATGAGCTTATAAAGCAAAAAAGAAATCCTTCAAGTAACTTTTTTAAGGTTGCACTAAATTGTAAGGAATTTAATAAGTGGGAAATTATTGAAAATGTGGAGGAGGAAGGTCTTTTAATTAATCTATTTATTAAAAAGATATGCCAAAATCCAATTACAAAGCATGTTGCCTTTGAAATAGCAATAATGTCAATAAGTAGTAAAAATGGCTCTTAAACGGTTTGACACTAAACAATAATTATGATATTTTTTTAAGGAAATTTATATAGTAAGTGGATTTAGGTGCCCATGGTTTCATAGAGAAATGGCATGGGTGAAAAGGGAAGCTGGTGTGAATCCAGCACGAAGCCGTCACTGTGTTAGGGAGTGCATTTCGTTATCACTGAGTATACTTGGGAAGAGAAATTGTACGTTGAGCGAAGTCAGGAGACCTGCCTGAATCTGGTAATTTTGATTTGCGGACCTCGAATCAGATTAGCAAATAAAGGAAGCTATACTTCCTGTTATTTTAGTGTTTGATTGTGAGACTGCTTTAGGGCAGTCTTTTTCTTTAGCATGTCAAAATTACAATAAATAACTCAAGGAGGATTGACATGAGAAAGAGATTACTTACTAGTATGGCACTTATGTTAGGTTTTGCATTGACATTTACAGCTTGTGGTAATAATGCTGAACCAGTGGAGGAAAGTGCTACTGAAGCTGTTGAGGAGGTAGATGACCAGGTGGCAGCAGATAATGTTGCAGCTTTGATTGATGCTATCTATGTTCAAGAGAGGACAGATGAAACTGATGCTCAGTGTACAGCTGCTAAGGAAGCTTGGGACGCATTAACTGACACACAAAAAGAGTTGGTTGAGGGCGAGTACGCAGATCCAGATTATTTCGGTAGGGATACTGGTGATGCATCTAAGGACGATCCTTTAAATCAAGATGAAATAGGTGAAAACGAAATTTTAGTAGTAAGCTTTGGAACATCCTTCAATGATAGCCGTGTTGCTGATATTGGTGGAGTAGAAAAGGCTATTGCCGCAGCTTATCCAGATTGGTCTGTAAGACGTGCATTTACATCACAGATAATCATCAATCATATTCAGGCACGTGATGATGAAAAGATTGATAATGTTGAGCAGGCTTTAGATAGAGCTGTAGCAAATGGGGTGAAAAATTTGGTTGTGCAGCCAACTCACTTAATGCATGGCGCTGAGTATGATGATTTGGTTGCAGCTGTAGAGGAGTATTCAGATAAATTTGAATCAGTAAAGATTGCTGAGCCACTTCTTGGACAGGTTGGAGCAGATGCTAGTGAGATTAATAGCGATAAAGAAAATGTTGCTAAGGCTATTGTAACTGAGGCTGTATCTGATGCAGGACTTGCGAGCCTTGATAAAGCCGAAGAGGATGGTACAGCATTTGTATTCATGGGACATGGTACAAGCCACAATGCAAAGGTTACCTACAGCCAGATGCAGACACAGATGGATGAGCTTGGATACAAGAATGTATTTATCGGTACTGTTGAGGGTGAGCCAGAGGAAACCTCGGTAGAGAATATTATTGCAGCTGTAAAGGATGCAGGCTACACAAAGGTTGTTCTTCGTCCGCTTATGGTAGTTGCGGGTGACCATGCAAACAACGATATGGCAGGTGATGAAGATGATTCTTGGAAGTCTATGTTTGAAGCAGATGGATCATTTGAATCTGTAGAGTGCCAGATAGCTGGTCTTGGAGAGATTGCTGATGTTCAGGCTATATATGTGGCCCACACATCTGATGCTACAGGTGTTACCCCTACTGAAACTGCTAATACAGATGAGCTTAAGGAGGGTGAGACCTATCTTGCCAATTTCACAACAGATAGCAGTATGTTTCATGTAAATGAAGCAGAAAACGGCAAGGGCGAGCTTACATTAAAGGATGGCAAGATGACAATACATGTTTCCCTCGTTTCAGACAAGATTGTCAACCTTTATGTAGGTAAGGCTGCTGATGCTGAAGGTGATGAAGCTAACTGGCTTCAGCCTACAAAGGATGAGGTTACATACTCAGACGGAACAACAGAAACAGTAAATGGTTTCGACATTCCTGTAGAGGCACTTGGAGAAGATTTTGATTTGGCAATATTAGGTGAAAAGGGTACCTGGTACGACCATGTGGTATCTGTAACATTATAATGAAAAAAATATATATATTCGCTGCAGCGCTGGCTATATTTTTAACAGCCTGCAGCTTTTTTAGTAATAATGAAGAAATTGAATACGGCACATATTCCTGTGAAGTGACACTTTCTGGTGGTAGTGGAAAGGCTACCGTAGAATCTCCAGCCCAGGTGGTAATAGCAGAAAATGGCAGCACAGTTAAATTGGTGTGGTCCAGCTCAAACTATGATTACATGGTTGTGGATGGCGTTAGATATGATAACGAGGCGGCAGGTGATGAAAATTCCGTATTTACGATACCATTCCTTAAGTTTGACGAGGAATTTAGTGTAATTGGCGACACCACAGCAATGAGTACCCCTCATGAAATAGAGTATCAGCTAACTGTTTATTCGCCAGGGACTTCTCAAGATGAGGACCAAGAAAAACAGACGACAGAGGATGATACTTCTGATTCCTACGAGCTTACTGGCTTGGAAAATGTAGGAAAGCTTCAGTTAAAATATGCCCAAGGCTTTAGTGTAGATTATTATGAAGATAACGAGGGCAAGGCATATACCTTTATAACTATTAAAGGCACAAATAATGAGGGAGATAGTCAGTATTTTTTGCTTGCACCAGAAGGCTTATCAAAGGAAATAAGTGTCTCTGACAATATTACAGTAGTTGAAAAAGCTAATAAGACATATCTTGTATCCACCTCAGTAATGGATTATATAGATAAGCTTGATGCCTTGGATTCAATCGCATTTTCTGGAACAAAGGAAAAGGATTGGTACATTAAAAATGCCAGAACTGCCATGAAAAGCGGTGATATAGCTTATGCAGGAAAATATTCCACACCTGATTATGAAATGCTGGTATCCTCCGGTTGTAATTTTGTTATAGAAAATACAATGATATATCATACTCCAGAAACATTGGAAAAGCTTAAAGAACTTGGAATTCCTGTTCTTGTAGAAATGTCTAGCTACGAAAGCAGCCCACTTGCAAGGTTGGAATGGATTAAGCTCTATGGGTGCATATATGGCAAGGAGGATAGGGCTAACGAGGTTTTTGATAATCAGGTTGCTAGGGTTGAGAAAATAGGACAGAACCAGGCTACAGGTAAAACAGTTGCATTTTTTTCAATTAATTCAAATGGTCAGATAATTGTTAGAAAGCCAGGAGATTATATTGCAACAATGATTGCATTGGCTGGGGGCAATTATGTGCCAGATGATATTTCAGAGGATGAGGAAAATGCCTTATCCACAATGAAAATCACTACAGAGGATTTTTATATCAGAACAGTTGACGCTGATGTACTTATATATAACAGTACTATTGAAGGGGAGATTTCAGATATAGATGAGCTTATTAAGCAAGAAAAGTCATTAGCAGATTTTACGGCTGTAAAAGAAAAAAATGTGTATTGTCTTAAAGAAGGTTATTTCCAAAAGAGCACAAATGTGGCAGAATTTATAGAAGAACTGAATGATATTTTGAATGGTTCTTTTGAAGAGGGAGATTGTTTTATAAAGCTAAGGTAGGAAAAATGGAATCTGATAACAGAAGGCTTAAAGTAAGTTTTATAGGGATGATTGTTTTTTTGATAGGCTGCTTTTTAGTTAGCATGGGTGTTGGCAGTGTAGATATTTCTGTGAGGGATATTATTAAATCCCTGGCTAATCCTGGGGATGTTTATATGGGAAAGATAATCATTTCCATTAGATTACCAAGAATTATAGGTGCAATTGTTTTAGGAGGGGCACTTTCAGTGTCTGGTTTTTTATTGCAGATTTTCTTTGGAAATCCAATTGCAGGACCTTATGTCCTTGGTATTTCTTCTTCTGCAAAGCTTTTTGTTGCTCTTTCCATGGTAGTCCTTTTAGGGACAGGTATTAATATTAGTTCCCTTGTGATGGTAGTTGCGGCATTTATTGGTTCACTGCTTGCTATGGCTGTTGTAATGGTACTGTCTCAAAGGGTTAGAAATATGTCTTTGTTAGTGGTTTGCGGAGTAATGATAGGCTATATTTGCTCCGCAATAACAGAATTTGTGGTTACATTTGCAGATGATACAAATATAGTGAATTTACATAACTGGTCTTTGGGAAGCTTTTCTGGCATTAGCATGGAGCATGTTTTTGTATCATTTGTAATTGTATCCATAGCTATCGTATTTACGATAATATTTTCTAAGCCTATTGGCGCTTTCTTGTTGGGAGAAAATTATGCTAGAAATATGGGAGTTAATATCAAGCGAGTAAGAATTATTTTGATTTTACTTTCAAGCATATTGTCTGCAACTGTAACGGCTTTCGCAGGTCCAATATCCTTTGTAGGTATAGCAGTGCCTCATATCATGCGAGGCATTATGAAAACTGCCAAGCCTCTTGTAATGGTGCCGGCCTGCTTTTTAGGAGGGGCTATTATTACATTGCTTTGCGACTGTATAGCTCGTACAGCATTTGCACCGACAGAAATAAGCATTAGCGCAGTCACTTCTGTTTTTCTTGCACCTGTTGTGATATATCTTTTGGTTGCAAGAAGGGAGGTATCCCGTGGATAAAAGTATCCAGTTATCGGATTTAAAGGTTGGCTATGGGCAGATTGTAGTTTTAAACAACATAGAGTTTACTATTGCTCCAGGCGAGATTGTATGCCTGATTGGGGCTAATGGTTCAGGAAAGTCTACTGTATTAAAAACCATCACAGGACAGCTTAAAAAGCTAGGGGGAATAGTGTACCTTAATGGAAATGATAAGTCTACAATGTCAGAGGCAGAGGTTGCCAAGGTAGTTTCCATGGTGATGACCGAAAAAATTCATCCAGAGCTGATGACCTGCTTTGAGGTGGTGGCAACAGGCAGGTATCCATACACTAACAGACTTGGATTTTTAGGTGAAAATGATAAAGCAGCTATATTAGAAGCTATAGATATGGTAGGGGCAACACCCATTATAGATAAAGACTTTTCTAAAATCAGTGATGGACAAAGACAGCGAATAATGCTTGCGAGAGCTATTTGTCAGGATGCAGGGGTTATGATTTTGGATGAACCTACATCCTTTTTAGATTTGCAGTACAAGCTTGACATTATCAGTGTTATTAAGAAAATGGCAAGAATTAAGAAGGTAGCTGTTCTAATGTCAATTCATGAACTAGAATTTGTTCCTGCAGTAGCTGACAAGGTAATTGGCATCGCAGGTGATGAGGTGTATGTTTTAGGCACTCCTAAGGAGGTGCTTACAGGAGATAATTTAGAAAAGATGTACAATATGTCTTCAGGAACTGGCGATGAGCTTTGCCAAGGTCTATGGGAATATTCAAAATCTATAGCCAAACTCCTTAATTAGAGGTATTAAATGTCAAAAGTAATCATGATTCAAGGCACCATGTCAAACGTAGGCAAAAGCTTACTGGTAGGTGCTCTATGTAGAATTTTTAAGCAAGACGGCTTAAAGGTCGCCCCATTTAAATCTCAGAATATGGCTTTAAATTCCTTTGTCACAAAGGATGGTCTTGAAATGGGTAGGGCACAGGTGATGCAGGCTGAATGCGCAGGTGTTACGCCATCAGTATATATGAACCCAATCCTTTTAAAGCCCACTAATGATATAGGCTCCCAGGTAATTGTAAATGGTGAAGTGATAGGCAATATGAAAGCAAGAGAGTATTTTGCCTATAAAAAGAAACTCATACCAGATATATTGGCAGCCTATGACAAGCTTTCTAGGTGGGCGGATGTAATTGTTATAGAGGGCGCAGGAAGCCCAGCAGAAATAAATCTCAAAGCAGATGATATCGTAAATATGGGAATGGCAAAGCTAGTGGATGCCCCAGTGCTGCTTGTGGGAGATATAGATAGAGGTGGAGTTTTTGCCCAGTTGTTAGGTACCATAGAGCTTCTCGAGCATGATGAAAAAGACAGAATAAAGGGCCTTATAATAAATAAATTCAGAGGGGATAAGTCTCTTTTAGATTCGGGAATTGAAATGCTTGAAGCTAGAGGCGGCGTTCCTGTTGTAGGAACAGTTCCTTACGCAAGGCTTATGATTGATGATGAGGATAGTCTAAGTGAAAGGCTTGATAATAAATGCTTTGGAGCAAAGGACAAAAAAGCAGTTGTTGAAATTGCAGTAGTTAGACTTCCAAAAATATCTAACTTTACAGATGTTGCCCCATTCGAAAACATTGCTAATGTGGCAGTCAGGTTTGTGACAAAGCCAGCAGAGCTTAACGGTGCTGATATTGTAATTGTTCCAGGAAGTAAAAACACCATTTCAGACATGAAGTGGTTGATAGAATCTGGCATGGCTACTGCAATTCAAAGATTTGCAGTAGATGGAGTTGTGGTAGGAATCTGTGGTGGATTTCAGATGCTTGGAGATATAATTTCAGACCCTAATGAGGTGGAGTCTGACTCTATCAAAAGTATAAATGGTTTAGGCTTGCTTGAAATGGAAACCATTATGGAAAGGGCAAAGCAGAGAAATCAATCAGAAGGATTTTTTGATAATATGAGCGGAGTATTTGAGACACTTTCAGGGCAAAAATACTTTGGCTATGAAATACACAATGGACGTTCCATGATGGCTGGAAGAGCAGTTACCAGTGTGCAGCGTGGCAATATATTTGGCACTTATGTACATGGTATTTTTGATAATGGGGATATTGCCCTTAAGCTTGCTAAGGCATTGGCTTCAAAAAAGGGGATGACCTTAGATACAGAAGATATGGATTATCAGTCTATGAAAGAAAATGAATATGATAAGCTTGCAAATATAGTCCGCTCCAATTTAGATATGGAATATATTTATTCATTACTTACATGAGGAATTCAATGAACGTAGAATATATACTACCAAACGAAATTGAACACCGTAGCTTTGAAATCATTACAGCTGAGCTTGAGGCCCTTGGGATAACAATACCTTTGGACCAGGCTCCTATTACCAAGCGTGTTATTCACACTAGTGCAGATTTTGATTATGCAAAAACCATGTGCTATTCCAATGGAGCTATAGACCTTGCTAAGGAATTGATAAAATCTGGTGCACACATAGTCACTGATACAAATATGGCATTGGCAGGAATCAACAAAAAAAAGCTAGCTTCCTATGGTGGGCAGGTACATTGTTTTATGGCAGATGAAGCTGTGGCTATTGAGGCTAAACAAAGACAGGTTACAAGAGCAACTGTGTCCATGGAGCGAGCCGCAGCACTTAATATGCCTGTTATTTTTGCTATTGGCAATGCACCTACAGCCTTAATATCATTGCATGAAATGATGGAAGCAGGTGTATTTACACCAGAGTTTGTAATAGGAGTACCAGTTGGATTTGTAAATGTTGAGGCGGCAAAGGAATTATTTTTAAATTCCACAGTTCCTTACATCATAAATAAAGGTCGCAAAGGTGGTAGCAACATTGCAGCGGCTATCGTAAATGCCATACTTTATAGCATATAAAATGGAGGCTTCGTGAAAAAAGGTTTTACTACTGGCAGTTGTGCAGCGGCGGCAGCAAAGGCTGCAACCTACATGCTTCTGTCAGGAAAAGAAAAACAAAATATAGAAATAGAGACTCCTGCCGGGGTAATGTTCAAGGCAAATATTGTTGATATATGTAGGGAGGAAGCAAAGGTAAGCTGTGCTGTGATTAAGGATGGCGGAGACGACCCTGATGTGACTACGGGAAGCCATGTTGTTGCAACAGTAAGCATCATTGAGTTATCAGATGCAGGTACTTGTGCCATAGAAATAGACGGAGGCTCAGGGGTGGGCAGAGTGACTTTGCCAGGACTGGATCAGCCTGTTGGAAATGCAGCTATCAATCATGTGCCAAGAGAGATGATTGAAAAGGAAGTGCTACAGGTTTGCAAGCTATTTGATTTTTGCGGCAGGCTTAGTGTGATTATTTCTGTTCCTGAAGGGAAAGAATTGGCTGGTCACACTTTTAATCCTAGACTTGGAATTGTTGGCGGTATTTCAATTCTTGGAACAACTGGAATAGTTGAACCAATGAGTACAAAAGCTATAGTTGATACTATCAAGGTAGAGCTGTCCCAGAAAAAAGCTCTAGGTTTTACCACCGCATATGTGACACCTGGCAATTACGGTCTTAAATTTATGAAGGATACCTATAATTATGACCTAGATAAAAGTGTAAAATGTTCTAATTTCATTGGTGAAACAGTCGACTTAGTTTGCGAAATGGGCTTTGAGAGGCTTCTTATTACAGGCCACATTGGAAAGCTGATAAAGGTAGCTGGTGGAATTATGAATACACATTCCCACGAAGCAGATGCCAGAATGGAAATCCTTTCTGCATGTGCTATAAAAGCTGGAGCAGATACTGATTTAGCCAGAAAAATATTAGCTTGTCTAAATACTGAGGATGCACTTCATCAAATTGAAGCGGCTGGCTTGCTACAGGCTACAATGGATATTGTGCTGGAAAGAATATTATTTTACCTTGATTTTAGAGCCCAGGGCAAAATTAAAATTGACTGCATATTGTATTCTAATGAGTTTGGTTTACTTGCACAGTCAAAGGGTGTTTCTTTCTAAATTAAGGAAAGAATTATGAAGCTTTAGATAGGTTGAGAGGAAAAATTTATGATAGATAATAATAGGGGGCAAAGCCTTTCATCAGTTAGCAATGCTGACAGTCTTTCTCATAGTAAGAAGCCTTTGGTTTATTTTGTAGGGGCTGGTTGTGGAGCAGTGGATTTAATTACCGTAAGAGGAATGAATCTGCTGAAGGCAGCAGATGTGATTGTGTATACAGGCTCCTTGGTTAATCCTGAGCTTTTGAATTATGCTAAGAAAAACTGCGAGTTTCATAATAGTGCGACAATGACTCTTGAAGAGGTTATGATAGTAGTTATTGCTGCAGCAAGACAAGGAAAGCTGGTTGTGAGACTTCATACAGGGGAGCCTAGCATATATGGGGCTGTATTAGAGCAAATGCAGATATTGGAGGCAAATGGCATTGCCTATGAAAGCTGTCCAGGTGTCAGCGCCTGCTTTGGCGCAGCGGCTAGTCTTAATTTGGAGTATACACTTCCTGATATTAGTCAGACATTGATTATTACAAGAATGGCTGGACGCACTGGTGTACCTGAAAGGGAATCCATAGAAAAGCTGGCAGCACATAAAGCATCCATGGCAATTTACCTAAGCAGCGGAATGTTGGAAAAGCTATCAAGGGCACTGGTTAATGGTGGTTATTCCAAGGATACACCAGCTGCTATAGTATATAAGGCAAGTTGGCCAGACGAGGAAAAATATATTTGTACAGTAGGAACCTTGGCCGAAACTGCTGAAGCACACGGAATTAAGAACTTGGCGGTTGTACTTGTAGGAGATGTGATTTCAAAGTCAGGCTATTCTCTGTCTAAGCTCTATGATGCTGAATTTGAGACGGGGTATAGAGGAAAGTCTTTGGAGTGATTATGGTTGAAAATATTTTAATTAGAATTGCTTATTTTACTGAAAAGGGGAAAGAGGTATATTCAAAGCTTGAAGCTGGTTTACAAAATGCTGTCTTTGAAGTGAAGACAGAGGAGATATCGCTTAAGGATTTTGCAAGGGATAGCTTTGAAAAGCATATTCCACTTGTTTTTGTAGGTGCAACTGGAATAGCTGTAAGGTCTATAGCACCATTTATAGAAAGCAAACTTTCTGATATACCAGTTATTGTTATTGATGAACTGGGATTAAATGTTATTCCTATTTTATCAGGGCACTATGGTATGGGAAATCCTTTGGCTAAAAGATTAGCCAAGGTTTTGGAAGCCAAAGCAATTATTACGACAGCAACAGACATAGAACAGATTTACCCTATAGATTCCTTTGCTGCAAGAAATGGCTTTAGAATTTTAGACAAAGCAATGATAAAAAAGGTGTCTATGAAGCTTTTATCAGGAAAAAAGGTTTATTACAAGAATTCTATTGAAAACCTTTCCTTTATTGATAATGAGCCAGCAAATATTCAGGAAGCAAAGGGGAAAATTTGGGACATAATATTTTCTGAGGATGAAGGTCAAAAAGGGGATGCCCTTATTATAAAACCAAAGACTTTAGTTGTTGGCATGGGGTGTAAACGTGGAAAAAGTTTTGAAGCACTGCTTGAATTCCTACTAGAAGACTATAAGCTAGAAGAACTTAAGAATAATTTATATGCAATCTGCTCAATAGATAAAAAGGCAGATGAGCTAGGTTTATTAAGGCTTGCAGCCTACCTTCACTGTAAATTTATTACCTTTTCAGCTGAGGAATTAGAAGCAGTTTCAGGAGATTTCAGTGAATCAAAATTTGTGAAAGAAAAGGTGGGGGTTTCCAATGTAAGCGAGCGAGCAGCTGTTTGTGTTGGCGCCACACTAAAGGCTAATAAGAAAGCAAGGGATGGCATGACAAAAGCCTATGGAATTAGAGATTTAAGGAGCATTAAATGGCAGGAATAATATATATAATAGGCATGGGACCAGGTGACAAAGACATGATGACAGCACAGGCATATGATGCCATGGAACATGCAGATATAATAGTGGGCTATACAGTATATGTGGATTTGGTGAAGGATATTTTCCCAACCAAGGAATTTTTTACAACACCAATGCGACAGGAAATTGAAAGATGCAGAGCCTGTTATGATTTTGCAATAGAAGGAAAAAACGTAGCTTTCATTTGTAGTGGTGATGCAGGAATATACGGCATGGCTGCACCTATGTTTGAGCTTTTGCCGGAATACGTAAATACGAATTCTGAAATAAGCGCAGATAATATTGTGGTGATTCCAGGTGTGACAGCAGCTATATCAGGAGCAGCTGTTTTGGGAGCACCTATTAATCACGATTTTTGCGTTATCAGCCTTAGTGATTTGCTTACACCATGGGAAGTGATAGAAAAAAGACTAAAGGCTGCAATAATGGGAGATTTTGCAATTGTCCTTTACAATCCCTCAAGTAAAAAGCGCCATGATTATCTGGAAAAAGCTGTAAAAATAATGCTGGAGGCAGGCGCCGATGAAAATAGAGCCTGCGGTTATGTTGAAAACATAGGACGGGAGGGAACGAAATCTGTTACATTACCTCTTGGAGAATTAAAAACAAGTCAGGTGAATATGTTTACAACGGTGTTTATTGGTAATTCGAAAAGTGAAATTATAAATGGTAAGCTTGTAACAAAACGAGGATATCAGATTTGAAAAAAGCAATAATTTTTGGTGGAACTACAGAGGGAAGAAATTTGGCAAAAAAGCTGATTTCGGCTGGTGTATCTGTGATTTACTCAGTTGCAACTGAATATGGGCTAGAGCCTGTCAAAGGTGAAAAAGGGCTTGATGTTAGAATCGGTCGAATGGATTCAAATATGATGGCGGGGCTTTTTAAAGAAGAAAGTCCTGATGTTGTTATAGACGCCACCCATCCCTTTGCAGAAATTGTAAAAAATCAAATTGATACAGCACTGTTCTTAAGCCAGAGTATTCCATTTATCCGAATACTAAGGGAAAGTAGTGAAATTGATTACAGTGGCTGCACATTTTTTGATGATGCTTCAGAATGTGCCAAAGCATTAGAGAATACAGAGGGAAATATTTTACTTACAACAGGAAGCAAAGAGCTTGCTGTCTTTTGTGAAAAGGAACAGGTTAGAAGTAGAATTATAGCAAGAGTAATACCTAGCGTGGAAAGTCTTGATATTTGTACTCAAAATGGCCTGACAGGCAAGCAGATAATTGCTATGCAGGGGCCATTTTCCCTTATGATGAATAGAGCTCAAATTAAAGAGACCAGGGCAAATGTATTGGTCCTCAAAAACAGTGGAAAGGGAAGTGGCGAGGCTGAGCGCATAGAGGCTGCTAAACTAGAGGGGATTAAATGCTTTGTTATAAATAGACCTACTATCAAGGCAGAAGGCAAATCCTTTAAGGAAGCTCTTGATGAGCTTGAAAATATTTTAGGAACTAAGTTAACGGAAAATGGATTTTCCGAAATCACACCTGATGTGAAAATACATATTACCCTTGCAAGCTTTGGAATGGGATTTGGCAGTATCACAGAAGAAGTGATGGCTGCTGTTGATAAGGCTGATATTATTTTCGGAGCCCCTAGAATGCTTTCTACTATAGAATGTAAGGCTAAAAAATACCCATATTATTTGGCAAAAGATATACTGCCTGTGTTAAATGAAAAGGCAGGGGAAATTACTTATGGAACAATAAATGCAGTTGTTTTATTTTCTGGTGATACAGGCTTTTTTAGCGGAACAAAAAAGCTATATGAAAATTTAAAAAATGATGGCAGATACAGTGTAAATATTCTTCCTGGCATATCATCAATAAGTGCATTTTCTGCAAGGCTAAAGGAAAGCTATGAGGATGCTATTATAATGAGCACCCATGGAATTGATGAAGCAATATGGCAGCCTAGGCTTATAGAAGCGGTGAAATATTCTAAAAAGGTTTTCACCCTTACCTCGGGGGGAAGGGATGTAAGAATAATCGGAGAGTTATTACAGGATTTAGAGCGAAACTTCAACATTAAATTCGAGATATGGGCTGGTTTTAATTTGTACTCTGACGAAAAGCTGGTATGCATGAATTCCACTAAGTGCTCAATGGCAGCATATGATGGATTGTGTGTTCTATTGATTAAGAATAAGAACCCACTTTTAAAAAGGCTTGCACCAGGATTATCAGATGAGAAATTTCTGCGTAATAAGACACCGATGTCAAAGGAAGAAATCAGAGCCATTTCAATTTGTAAACTGGGAATCACAAGGGATGCAATAGTTTATGATATTGGAGGGGGAAGTGGTTCGGTTTCTGTAGAAATTGGCTTATTAGCTTCATCGATTAACGTATATACGATAGAATTTAAAGAGGATGCCTGCAAGCTAATTAGAGAAAATATTTCAAAGCAAGGACTTAAGAATGTACATTTGATAGAAGGCGTAGCACCAGATGCTTTAGATACTTTGCCTGCACCTTCCCATGTGTTTATAGGGGGTAGTGGTGGTCGTTTACAAGAAATTTTAAAGACATTGCAGGCAAAGGGACATCCTAGGGTTGTTATCAATGCTGTAACCTTAGAAACTATTGCAGAGGTCAATTCTATTCTTAAGGATTTCGAAATCAAAGATGCTGATGTGGTGCAGGTATCTATCAGCAAGGCAAAAACTGTTGGCGACTACAACGTAATGCAAGCTCAAAATCCCGTATACGTCGTTACGTTTATGTTGTAGCTATGCGTGTAAAGAAAGTAAAGGTAGGCAGTAGTTAACAAGCTATTATATTTCTTAAGCTGAGCTTTCTAAGCGAAGCGTAGAAATCATAATGCTTGTTAGCGTAACTGCCGAGCCATAGTTTAGGAGACTTAATGAATTACCCAAGGATTATGATAGCAGCCGCAAATAGCGGCAGCGGAAAAACTACAATTACCTGCGGCCTGCTTGCCGCTTTAAAAAACAGGGGAATGACTCCCTGTAGCTTTAAGTGTGGCCCAGATTATATTGATCCTATGTACCACAGAAATGTACTTGGAATTCCTGCCGGAAATCTTGATACATTTTTTACAGATGATGCTACTACAAGGTGGATTTTTGGTGAGGAATATGCTGGTGACATTTCTGTTATTGAAGGTGTGATGGGACTATATGATGGTGTAGGTGGAGTAGAAGAAATTGGCTCAAGCTACGATTTGGCAAGAGCCTTGAATTGTCCTATTGTACTTGTTATTAATGGAAAAGGTGCTGGTAAATCATTGCTTGCCCTGGTAAAGGGATTTTTAGCCTATGATAAGTATTCTCTTATTAAAGGAGTTATTCTTAATAAGACCTCTGAAAGCTTTGGGGCTATTTTAAAGCCATTGATAGAAAGTGAGCTTGGTATTAAGTACTTAGGAACTTTGCCAGATATTTCAGATATAGGCTTTGAAAGTAGGCATTTGGGGCTTTTTTTACCAAACGAGATAAATGATATAAAAGCACAGCTTTGCACCTTAGGTGAAAAGGTTGAAGAACAAATAGATTTAGATGAAATTATTAGTATCGCTAGTCATGCATTGGATTTAAAAAAAGAATCTATGCCTGAAAACATTCATACACTCATCTCCAATAATAAAGGAAATAAGGTAAAACTTGCTGTTGCCTATGATGAAGCTTTTTGCTTTTACTACAGAGAAAATCTTAAGCTGCTGGAAAAGCTGGGAATAGAAATAGCTTATTTTTCACCTTTAAGGGATGATAGCTTGCCAAAGGACATTTCGGGAATACTACTAGGTGGTGGCTATCCTGAAAATCATCTTGACAAGCTTTCGGGCAATGTGAACATGAAAAATGAAATAGCAAATGCCATAAAATCCGGGATGCCTGTTATGGCAGAATGTGGTGGCTTCATGTATCTTTTGGAGGAGGTGGAAAATATAGATAAAAAGTCCTATAGGATGGCTTCAGTTTTAAAGGGAAAAGCATTTTATACAGGGCATCTAGTTCGCTTTGGTTATGCTATAATAGAAAAGGATAAGGATGAAATCAAAGGTCATGAATTTCATTATTTTGATACAGATAATAATGGAATTGATTACAGGGCTTTTAAACCAAGTGGTAGCAGAAGCTGGGAATGTATTCATGCTATAAATGGAGGGCTGGTAGGATTTCCACATCTTTACTATCTTTCTAATCCTGGCTTTGTAAATAAATTTGTGGAGGCTATGAAGAATTATGGGGGACGCTAGATATTTATTTGAAGATATTTTAGAAAATAAAATCACTATAGAGCCTGTTGATAAGGACAAAATAAAGACAATTAAAAAGGAGTGGGATAGGGTATCAAAGCCAATTGATAGCTTTGGAAAATATGAAACGCTCCACTCTAAAATTGGTGCAATACAAGGTTTTATGGCACCAGATTTGTACCATGCAAGGCTTATTGTCTGCTGTGGTGATCATGGGATTGTAGAGGAAGGTGTCAGCCAGGTAGACCAGGATGTTACGAGAATATGTGCAACAAATATCGGAAAGGGTCTTACTACCACAGGCGTTATGGCAAGGCATTTAGGAATTGATATTTTGGCAGTAGATGTTGGAATCAATTATGCAAAAGAAGTTCCTAATACTTTAAATCGTCGTGTGAAATATGGGACCTGCAATTTTCTAAAGCAGCCTGCAATGTCTGTAGAGGAATTTTCCAGAGCTGTTCAGGTGGGAATGGATTTGGTATTAGACAGTAAGGATGCGGGATTTAATCTGTTGCTTGTAGGCGAGATGGGAATTGGAAATACCACATCAGCATCAGTAGTTGCAGGGTATTTGCTAGACCTTAGTGCAGAAAAGGTTACAGGCAGAGGAGCAGGCTTGGATGATGAAGGCTTTAGCAAAAAGCGAGCAGTTGTTTCTATGGCTTTATCCATGTATAGTGGACTCTCTCCTGTGGAAATTTGTAGCAATTTTGGCGGGCTGGAGCTGGCAGCAATGACTGGAGTTATATTAGGTGGAGCTTTGTACAAGGTTCCGGTTGTGCTTGATGGTATGCTTAGTATGGTTTCAGCAGTTGTGGCGGACAGACTGCTGGAAAACACAAAGGATTATCTTATCCCTTCACATCTTAGTAAAGAGCCGGTAGCAACTAAGCTTGCCAGTAAATTATCCTTAGAGCCTCCTATGGATGCTGCAATGGCAGTTGGCGAAGGGGCAGGTGCAGTTATGTTGATTTCACAACTTCGCATGGCAGATATTGCTTTTCATGATGCCTTGAAGTTTGGCGATTCAGGAGTAGACCAATACGAAAATTTTAAAGAACTATGATTACATTAGTTTACGGAGGTAGCGGCAGTGGCAAATCCGCATTTGCGGAGGATTTAGTTTGCAAAACAGATTTTCCAAACAGATACTATCTTGCCACAATGCGCTCATTTGATGAAGAAACAAAGAACAGAATAGCAAGACATAGAAGCCTTAGAGAAGGAAAAAATTTCATTACAATAGAGTGTCCTACTGATATCGTAAATACGATAATAGAAAGGGATTCTATTGTATTACTGGAGTGTATGTCCAATCTGGTTGCAAATGAAATGTTTAGTGGAAAAGAGGCAAAGTCTTTTTACCAGTGTGCTGATAAGATAGTGGAGGACGTAATTGCTCTTTCAAAGAAAACTGCTTCTCTTGTAATAGTTTCCAATAATATATTTGAAGATGGTATAAGCTATGATGAGGGCACAAAGGAATATATGAGGGCTTTGGGCTTAATAAACAAAAGGCTTGCAGAGCTTTCTGATGAAGTATACGAGGTAGTGGTAGGGATTGGAATAAAAATATGAGAATAATAAAATCGTTTATCGTTGCGTTTTCTATGTACTCAAGAATTCCTATGCCAAGATTTACATGGGACAGTGAGGATATGAAATATCATCTGATTTTTTTTCCTTGGATTGGAGCTGTAATAGGTCTGTTAGAATATGGACTATTACTAATAACTGAAAAGCATGGTATTCCAAATGCTGCATTTGCGGCTCTTGCAATAGCAATACCTCTTATAGTAACAGGGGGATTTCATCTTGATGGTTTTATGGACGTGGAGGATGCTATAAGCTCATTTAAGACTAGGGAAGAGCGTCTTGAAATACTTAAGGACCCTCACATTGGTGCCTTTTCTGTAATCAATGTAATTATTGTTGGATTATTACTTTTTGCTTCCATTCTTATTATGGATAGAGAATGTTTTATAATTTGGAGCTTTTCATTTTTTATGGCAAGAGCCTTAAGTGGGATGCTTGTAGTAAAAGGGAAGAAGGCTAAGTCAGATGGCATGCTTTATTCAGAAGCCAAAAATACATCTGATAAGCCAGTATTTGTGATTTTGCTCGTAGAGCTAATAATAAGTTTTTGTTTGGCGTTTGCAGTATCTGCTTTTAGGGCAGTGTATGCATTTATTATTCCAATAGTAACAGTGTATGCTCTGCAAAAGAGAGCCAACAGGTTGTTTGGTGGAATCACTGGAGATGTGGCTGGCTGGTATGTGGTGAACGCTGAATACTTGGCAGCTTTGTTTTTAGCATTATTTAAATTTTTTTGAGGTATGGAATGAATCTTGTAATAGGTGGCAGTTATCAAGGTAAAACTGAATATGCGCTTCACACTTTTCCAGAGGCTAAGTTTTTTAATCAGGCCCATCTTTTCATAAAAAAGAGATTAATAGAAGGAAAGGTTAAGGAGGAAATCTTAGCTGAAATTATGGCTGCTACATCAGAGGGACAATGGGTAATCATTGCAGATGAAATAGGAAATGGTGTTGTCCCAATGGATGCCAATGAAAGAAACTGGCGTGACATTGCAGGTCAAATATTAATAGAGCTTGCTAAGGAGGCTAAAGAGGTACATAGGGTAATTTTAGGCATAGGTCAGAGGATTAAATAATGGAAAAAACAATCACTTTAATCCGTCATGGTAAGACCCTAGGAAACCTGGAAAAAAGATATATAGGAATTACAGATGAGCCTCTTTCAAAGGAGGGAGTAGAAGAAATTGCTAAAGGCAGTTACCCTGCCTGTGATATATTGTTTTCTAGCCCACTTAGACGCTGCAAAGAAACAGCTAAAATTATTTATCCAGATAATGAACCCATAGTTATACCTGAGCTTAAGGAAACTAATTTTGGCAGGTTTGAAGGAAAAAACTATCAGGATTTATCTGAGGATTTAGAATATATTAAATGGATTGAATCTGGTGGAACTGCCCCTTTTCCTGAGGGCGAAGGCAGAAGCGAAGTAATTAAACGCACCATGATAGGCTTTGAAAAGCTTATAGGAGCAAGTGATGAATACAAAAGTGTGGTTGCTGTTGTTCATGGCGGCACCATAATGTCTATACTTAGCTCTCTTTTTAAGGGAGATTATTATTCATATCATGTAGAAAACGGCGAGGGATATACATTTGATTTATCATCTGACGGCCTTTATCATAGGCTACGTTTTAGATCTTTTACTAGGTGATCCATTTGGAGGCTTTCATCCTGTAGTTTGGATTGGGAAGCTTATATCTAAATTGACATCTATTTTTTTGAGTGAAAAAGATAGTGGGCAACAAAAGCGAAAAAAAGGCTTACTGACTGTTATTATCGTAATTACGATATCTCTTTTTCTTACTTCAGTAATACTTATTTTTGCATACACAATAAATACAATATTTGGAATTATAATTGAAGCAGTAATTACATATCAATGCCTGGCAACAAAGAGTCTTTATAGTGAGAGTATGAAGGTGTATTTTGCGCTTAAGGATTATGGGCTTGAAGCAGGCAGACAGGCTGTTTCAATGATAGTTGGACGTGATACCAAGGCTTTGAACGAAACAGGTGTTATTAAAGCGGCTGTTGAAACTGTTGCAGAAAACACCTCGGACGGAATAATTGCTCCAATGCTATATTTGGCTATTGGAGGACCGATTCTTGGGATTTGCTATAAAGCAATAAATACTTTGGATTCAATGATTGGATATAAAAATGACAAGTATCTGGATTTTGGAAGATTCGGGGCAAAGCTTGATGATATTGTAAATTTCATTCCAGCCCGTTTAAGTGCATTTTTGATGATTTGTAGCTGTGTTTTTTTAGGAAAAGATTACAGCACAAGAAATGCCTATAGGGTATTTAAAAGAGATAGATTTAATCATTCAAGCCCTAACTCGGCGTGGCCTGAAAGTGCTTGTGCTGGGGCTCTTGGAATAAAGCTTGCAGGACCAGCTACGTATTTTGGCAAGCTGGTTGAAAAGCCATATATTGGCGATAGCTTACGAGCTATTGAATTAGATGATATAAAGCGCTCAAATAAATTGATGCTTTGTACATCTTTAATTTGCGAAGTAATTTGCATTTTTATAATGTTAATATTTGTAATATAGGAGTTTATGATGCACGGTGGAGACATATATAGAAACAATATTCATTACGATTTTTCAGTTAATCTCAACCCTTTAGGATTTCCTTCAGAGGTTCAATGGGTTCTAACAGAGGCAGCTATTCATGCCAATAAATATCCTGATATATATCATGAACAGCTTGTAAAGGATACTGCTGAATTATTTGATGTGCGCCAGGAGGAAATAGTTTATGGTAATGGAGCTTCTGAGCTTATCATGGCTATCTGCCACGCATTTTCCCCTAAAAAGGCTATGCTTATTACACCTTGCTTTTTAGGCTATGAAAGATGCTTAAAGGGTGCTTCTCACAATTGTGAGATAATAAACTATGGTCTTTTAGAAGAAGATGATTTTAATCTGACTGATGCTTTTTTAGAAAGTCTTTCCAGTGTTAAGCCACAGCTTTTATTTTTGACAAATCCTAACAATCCAAATGGATTAACAGTAAAAAAAGAGCTGTTGGAAAAAATTGTAAAAGTATGTGAGAGCCAGGGCACTATTTTAGTGATTGACGAATGCTTTTTACCATTGACAGGAAGGGAAAAGGAATTGTCCTTAGCCTATAAAATCAGAGGCTGTAAGGGGGTAATTGTAATACGTGCGTTTACAAAATCCTTTGCCATCCCTGGAGTGCGTTTAGGCTATGCAATTTGCTCTAGAAAAACTATAGCAGATGATATCAAAATGCATTTGCCAGAATGGAATCTGTCCATTTTTGCACAAATGGCTGGGGTTCAATGCTTAAAGCAATTGGATTTTATAAATGAGGCAGCTGAGCTTATTAATCGGGAACGTAGCTTTTTATCTATGGAATTAACTAATCTTGGATTCAAGGTCTACCCAAGTGATGCAAATTACATTTTATTCAAGGCAGACAATCTTGATTTAAAGGAAAAACTTTTAGAATATAGCATTTTAATCAGAGAGTGTGATGATTTCACTGGACTGGACAAGGGGTATTACAGGGTGGCTGTTAGAAATCACAATGAAAACAGTGGACTTTTAACGGCGCTTGAGAATGTTATAAACGAGTAAGATTTTTTACCGTAAGGGTAAATTAAATATAATGTGGGAAGAATAGTGGAAAATGAAAAAGAAGAATAATGAAACCAAAAAAGAAAAAAATACTAAAGACAGCAAAATTCCTAAGCATATACGAGAAATACCTCCATATGAGCTAGGAGAAGCTTTGCTAGATTCAGATTATACCTCCATTGGTATAGTAGGTCTCTTTATTGTAGCTATGGTGTTTTTGGCTAGTGCAGATGATGATGTATCACTAAGTCCTGGGGCATTAATTTTTACATTGCTATTATGTATTATCAGCCTTTATTTTATTTTTGGTCGGAAAAAGTACAAAAGCTATAGAGAAAAGCATCCTCCTGTTATGCAAGGGGACGGAATAAGTTATCCGGGGCTTTTGGGAAAAATACATAAGCATAGTTATTTTGAATGGGCAGATTCAGTAAATGCTGGGCACTTTAGAGTTGGTCCAAGAGGCTTTGAGTTTTGGCTTGGAAGGGAAAGAATAAACTTTTTCTATAATGTTGGCATAACAAAGGCAAGAGAGGATTCAAAAAGACGCTATGATGTTTTTCGCCAGTATTTAATAGAGGCTATTCCTATGGTGGAGGAAAAGCTTCCTGAATTTACCAAGAAAAATGTAGATTTACTTGATAAGCGCTGCTTTTATAAACGCAGTAGGAGAAATCAACTTTTAGTTCTTTTATGCAACCTGGTAGCATTTTTGTATTTTAACTATCTAGGCGGTAATAAGGGAGTACTGCTTACTTGCTTTATATGTGGCTTAGTTGAGTTTTGCGTGCTGTATTTTCTGGTGAAGGGAGCCTATTATCATTTCAAAAATGAAAATGCAATTAGAGAAGCTTTGCCAGATGATGTAGGCCTTATTCGAGATGATGGTCTTGGCTCAATCAGACCATATTGGGGTTTTATTTATGGTACGCTTGTATTTGCCATTAATTTTGGCATTCAATATATGATTATTTGGAAATAGATTAAAGGGAAAAATAATGATACGTGAAAAAATATATGAATTGAAGCAGTGGAAGGGTGTAGTGCATACCACTTGGAATCCAAAAGGACCAGGGGTAATTCGAATTCACTTAATACCTCCTAAGTTTAGACCTTTTAAAATTGTTCCTTCCACAGTTATATTAAATGGAAAGGACGTGCTTCCTATCAATGAAGCATGGGCAATACTTTTAACTGAATTTATTAAGGGTGTAAATGAATATGGGGATAGTCCCATGGACTCTGAGACTTTAGATGATATATTAACAGATGCATTTCACAGAGTAAGAAGGGTTTATCCTACAGTGGAGGATAAAGTTCTAAGGGAGGATTTAAGGACAATCGTAAGTACCTTTGATGAAATTGCAAGAAATCAGGTTCCAGCAATTGATATTGGTACAATGAGTCTGGCAGAATACGCTCCTAATATGACTGCTCCTCACAGAATGGATTTAATGGTTTCTGCTATGACAAAGGACGGTCACTGGGCATGTAATCAGCACTGTATGCATTGCTATGCGGCTGGACAAAAATATGCTGAGTGTAATGAGCTGTCTACAGACGACTGGAAAAAGATTATAGATAGCTGTAGAGAAGCGAGAATACCTCAGCTGACATTTACGGGTGGTGAGCCTACTCTTAGAAATGATTTGCCAGAGCTTATTTCTCATGCCAGATGGTTTGTCACCAGGCTCAATACTAATGGGATTTTGCTTACAGAGAAGCTGGTTAATGCTTTAGTGGAAGCAGAGCTTGATAGCGTGCAGGTTACATTATATTCTCACATTGAGGATGTGCACAATGAGCTAGTAGGTGCAAAGCATTTCAAGGATACAGTACAGGGAATAAAAAATGCACTTTCAGCTGGATTAAATCTTAGTGTGAATACACCGCTTTGCTCTTTGAACAAAGATTATGTTGGCATGCTTGAATTCTTACATGAATTAGGTGTTAGATATGTTACCTGCTCTGGACTGATTGTCACAGGAAATGCAACCTCTGATAATTCCAGACAATCCCAGCTGACTAGTCAGGAACTATATGAAATATTGCAAAATGCAAAAAGCTTTGTAGATTCTCATGATATGGAAATAGATTTTACTTCTCCAGGATGGATTGAGGAAGATAAGCTTATGGCTCTTAAAATGGTTGTGCCAAGCTGTGGAGCCTGTCTCAGCAATATGGCAATTACTCCAGATGGTAAAGTAATACCTTGTCAGAGCTGGCTATCATCTGACTCTTTGGGGAATATGCTTTTTGATAAATGGCAGAGGATTTGGAACAGTAATAAATGCTTAACTATTCGTAAAAAGTCTGCAAAAGCTGAGGGAATCTGTCCTCTTAGAATAATGAATTCCAAGGAGGTGTCCCATGAATAAAAGAAGCGTAATTAAACTGATTTTGTTTTTGCTAATATTATTTCTAGTCTTTCCACAGCTTTCAGTGGAAGCAAAAGCACCCTTGGATCATATTCATGATTACGAAGTGCAGGTTGATATGAGAGAGGATGGTACCTGTGACCTTACATATCATATAGAATGGGAGGTGCTTGATAGTACCTCAGAGGGGCCTCTTACATGGATAAAAGTAGGTATACCTAATAAGCATGCAGATGAATTTGAAGCTTTTTCAGATAACATAGATAAAATCAAATATTACGGTAGTGGCGGTGATTATGTACGTCTTGATTTAGATAGGGCTTACAAAGCTGGTGAGGTTCTAGAATTGGATTTTTCATTTCATCAGGCTAATTTGTTTGTGCTTGATGAGGATGGAGCCCATTTCGAATTTACACCTGGTTGGTTCGAGGATACTCCAGTAGATAAAATTACTGTTCGATGGAATGCTGAATATGTGGAATCAGTAGAGGGAAATCCTATCCTTTCAGATGGCTATTATGTTTGGACAAATGATGCTGGAGGATATGACCTTAGACAGACAGTTAAGCTTGTTTACGCTAAGGACCAGTATGATTACATGGAGGGAAATTATCCTGAAGATAATGAGGGTTATTATACCCTGGAGCAGAAAAAGGTTCTTACGGTGTTGATTTTTGCTGTTCCTATACTTGGATTTGTGATTGTTATAATACTTATCACTAAATCAAAACGTTTTAGTGCAGATGGATATACCTCACATAGAGGACTAGGTGCCAATTATCATAGATATGTAAGCACTAGACACTCCAGCCATTCAGGCGGAGGCTGCGCTTGTGCATGTGCCTGCGCATGTGCTGGTGGAGGAAGGGCTGGCTGCTCAAGAAAAGATTTCTATGGGACAAGGCTTTATACGAAGGATATTTATAAGGCTATAGAAGTCTTTTATTCATAGTGTTCATTACAAGCTTCTTGTTGCCACTCCAAAGAGGGGCAATGAGGAGCTTTTTTGGTCCATCTCCAGTAAGGCGATGAATAACAGTTTCCTTTGGAAGCAACTGAAGGCAACGAGCGATTATATCACAGTATTCATTTAATTCGTATATACGAAATGGGGTCTTTTCATATATTTCAGCTAGTTTAGTGCCCTTTAGTACATGTAATAGCTGAAGCTTGATACCAAACAAAGTAGGTTTCAGCCTGGCCAGGTATTCAACAGTTTCTAAGATATCTTCATCAGTTTCACCAGGAAGACCTATAATTACATGAACAATTACCTTTAGATTAGCCTTGGTTAATCTAGCATAAGCGTCCTCAAAAACAGGCAGATCATAGCCACGGTTTATAAAATCTGCAGTATTTTTATGGATAGTTTGAAGACCTAGCTCTATCCAGATTTCTTTTTCCTTATTTAGCTCACTCAAAAATGAAATCATGTCATCCGACAGACAGTCAGGTCTGGTGCCAATTGATAATCCAACGATAAAAGGGTATTGTAAAACCTTTTTAAATAAATCTTTAAGATAGTTTTCATCACCATATGTGTTAGTAAATGATTGGAAATAGGCAATATATTTTCTATCGGCAGTAGGAATTTTTGAAGAAATTTTTCCATCAACCTTTTCCTTAGCAAATTTGATTTGTTCATCCAAATCTAATCCTTTTGCGGCAAAATCCCCAGAGCCTCCCTCTGAACAAAAAATGCATCCACCATAAGAAATTGTGCCATCCCTATTTGGACAGGTGCAGCCTGTAGAAAGAGAAAGCTTATAGACTTTTGTTCCATATTTATTTTTTAGATAGTCAGATACGCTTAAATAATTCATGAATAGATGATATCTTCCATTGAAAAAATAATCAACAATGAAACATTTGTTTGCTTCTTGCATATTATGGTGTAAAATATAAATAGAGGTTTTAATATGAGTGATAGATTAATTTTTCACATAGATGTTAATAGTGCTTTTGTTTCCTGGTCAGCGGTAGAGATGATGAAAAATGGTGGCCCTGATTTGCGTGAAATACCATCCATAGTGGGAGGTGATCCACATTCTAGACGAGGTATTGTTGCGGCAAAATCCATTCCAGCTAAAAAATATGGAATTGTCACTGGAGAGCCAGTTTCCAGCGCCCTTAGGAAATGTCCAAATCTTGTTATAGCCGGTTCAAATTTTGGCTGGTATGTAAAATGCTCCAGGGCATTCAAAGCCATATGTCAGGAATATACTCCAACAATGCAGTCCTTTTCAATTGATGAAGTATTTTTAGATATGTCAGGCATGCATCTTATCTATCCTGATCCAATTGCAACAGCGCATGAAATAAAAGATAGAATATATAGTGAGCTAGGTTTTACTGTTAATGTGGGCATAGCACATAATAAATTGTGTGCCAAGATGGCAAGTGATTTTGAAAAGCCAAACAAGGTACACACATTGTTCCCTGAGGAAGTAGAAAGAAAAATGTGGCCATTGCCTGTTGAAGATTTGTTTTCCTGCGGCAAATCTACATCAGCAAGGCTTAGAAGCCTGGGAATATATACGATTGGTGAATTGGCAAGGTATCCTTTGGAGCAATTAATAATGCTCCTTGGAGAAAGAGCCGCCTATCACTTTCATAATTATGCCAATGGAATTGATAATTCTCCTGTTTTGGATGAGCCAGAGGATGCCAAGGGCTATTCTGCAGAAACAACAGTAGAGGAAGATTTAGTAGATTTAGAAAGCATCAATCGTCTACTTTTGGCACAGGCTGATGTGGTTGCAGCACGTATGAGAGCCGATGGTGGAAAATGTAGATGTGTGGGGGTCACATTTAGAAATCTCGATTTTGTAAATAAATCACATCAGAAAAAGCTTCCTGAGGCCACAGATGTAACAGATGATATATTTAATACAGCCAAGCAATTGATTAGGGAAAGCTGGCAAGGGGAGCCTCTTAGGCTGCTGGGATTGGCATTATCAGATATAGATAGAGATGGCTTTGAGCAGCTCTCATTATTTCAAGACGAGAAAAAAGAGAAGCGAAAAGCACTTGATTCCACATTGGATTCTATAAGAGGAAAATTTGGAAATGCTGCAGTGCAACGTGCCAGCACTATTGATACCAGTAAGCATATCAACAGGAGGCATGTAGCAGAGCAGGAAAATAACAGGAATAAAGATTAAAAGGTAAAGGTAATCTTTTGTAGCTGCAAGGTGAAAAGCAGTTGACCTAATATAATATGAACTATCATGCATACCCATAGGTTTTTAGTGCGTCGATAGATATAATTCATAAATAATACAAATAGAATAGTCATCGCTATCATAGGAAAGCCGTAAGTATAATGCATTGCTCCGAAGAAAAGAGCAACCACAGAAACAGATTTGTATTTACGGTGATTGCCAACTAACAGAGTGTGCATACCATCATAACCCATTACATTCATACAGTATTCCTGCCAAAAAGCAGTAAAAGGGTATAGCATGGTGTTTATTGTAATACGTCCAGGCTTTAGTCTGTCAATATAAAAGAATGGTCGGCAGCGTATTAACATTTGAGGTGAATTTTTTAAGATTGCATATTTGACAAGTATCATTATACCGCCAAAGATAATGCATACTAAAGCACCTCGGGTGACAGCATTCCAAAGCTTTGCTTTATTTACCTTTAACGGTTCTATTAGAAAGTCGGTAGGTACTTTTCTTACCAAAGGAACCAGGGTGAAAATAGCAAGTATTAATGCCATGTAGTTACCGAATTTATAGATTGGATTGGACTCGTAAAGATATTCAAATGCTGAATTGAATATGATGTATAGCGACATATAGGTAAGGTAGGCTATTATAAGATATTCAGAATATTGTTTCTTTGGATCGAGTTGTGTCTTTGTAGTTTCCATAAATTTTACCCCTTAATTCATTTTAGCACATTTATACAGAAATTGAGTAAAAATACTATTTAATAATGCCATATAATTATGACTAAATAGTGACGATAAAGAAAATGAAGACTAGGCACAGGGAGGTGCAATGGTCTCGCGTTTGGCACTTTTAAACTCTTTATTTGTGGAAAGGAGTCCGCTATGAAGATTGAGAACAGCCATGTAAACATGGCATCTACACACAATTCTTATTCTTATACCCATGTAGAAACAGCTACAATTGATCAAAGGGCTGATGGAAAAGTCGTAAGTGCAATTATGGAACTGTCTGCTGATGGGGAAAAATCTCTAAAAGAATCACTAGAACAATATCAAAAGGACAAGGATGCTGCAGCAAAGGAAAACAAACAGAAAAATCTGCAAAATATGATTAATCAAATGGCTGAACATGATAAGCAGATTAGAGAAGCAAATGCTGGTATGAGCCAGTGGGACATGGAGGATTTACAAATTAGTCTAGTTAAAAAGATACTGGATTTACTTAATGGCAGAAAAAGTCCTACTGACAAGAAATTGTCTCAGCAGATGAAAGCTTTTAATGACTGGCAACGAAATGTATTTTCAAGGTGTGACACAGATGGTGTAAAGTATAGCGTAAATGGAGTAAAGCAAAACACTTTGAATCTTTCAACAAATGCTGCAGTAGGCCAGACACAGGTGTGGCAGAGAATTACTGCCACATCAGGCACACACCTTGAATATGAAAATATGGCTTTTCAAAGTACTGGAACAGTTCAGACTGCTGATGGAAGGACTTTAAATTTTAACGTGGAGGTGGAGCTGGGGCGCAGTCTGTCTCAAAAGATAGATTCCCTTTCGGCTGAGACTTACACAAGAGTGCTTACAGACCCACTTGTTATCAATATGGATACAAATGCCACATCTATTTCAGACCAAAAGTTTAAGTTTGATATTGACTCAGACGGGGACGAAGAAGAAATATCTTTTGCTGGAAATGGAAGTGGATTTTTGGCCTTGGATAAAAATGAAGACGGCAAAATCGGTGATGGCTCGGAGCTGTTTGGAACAAAATCTGGGGATGGCTTCAAAGATTTGGCTGAATATGACGAAGACAAGAATGGCTGGATAGATGAGAATGATTCTGTTTATAATAAACTAAAGGTTTGGACTAAGGATTCTGAGGGCAATGATAAGCTGTTAAACCTTAAGGAGGCCGATGTGGGAGCTATCTATCTTGGTAACGTAAATACGGAATATAACTATAAGGATATGGCAGGAGAAACAGATGCAGTATTGAGAAAGACAGGAATTTATCTAAAGGAGAGCACAGGAGCTGCAGGAACGGTAGCTCATGTAGATTTAGCATTATAGTAACAAATATTCAAAGTGCCAATTAAATTTTTTCTTTACTATAAATTTGTGGCATTACTTCTCCGATATATGATTTAGCAAATGATGTAAGGAGGTTTTTGATGAGCACGATTAATAATTCAATGGAATATTATCAAAGTAATCAAGGCTTGCTTTCAATGTTAAATAATAAAAAGAGTGGTAATGCCCTAATTGACCAAATTGTTTCTAACAATGATTTGATTTTTCAGCGTAAGATGGAATCTATGGGGCTTTCAACTAATGGCTCTGATAGTAAATTCAAAAATGTAGATACGGCAGCAACCAATCTTTTAGATGCCCTTTCAAAACTTGATGATGACTCACTATATAATGCTGAGACTGGAAAAGAGTATGATAATGCCGAGCTTATAAAGGGTGTTACAAATTTTGTAACAGCCTATAATAGTACCATAACAAATATGACTAATTGTGGCGGCTCTTTGAATAATACTTTTAGTACAGAATTTGTTGAAGCTTTTAAGGCTAAGAAAGATGAGTTTGAAAATATCGGAATAAGTCTTGGCTCTGACAATAAGCTTGTGATTGACCAGGAAAAGCTTAAGGCTGCTAATCATGAGGATATTAAGGCTCTACTTGGTAGCTCATCTAGCTATTACAATAATATTGCAAGTGCGGTGAATTCAATTGATACAATTGTAAATAAGGCTCTTGCAATGGGTTCTAGTAATTATAATGCAAAGGGGCTGCTTTTATAGGAATTTAATAGTATAAAAGGAATATTTAAGGTTCATGGATGAAGTTTATTTCGCCCATGAACCTTTTTGTTTTAGGAGAATATTATGCAGATATCTTTTGATTTAGGAACAATGTCTTTTAGTGATGTGAAGACAAATGGAAAGTCTATATCTAAGAATCTTACTGATGTAGTTAGAAAGTTACAAGAAGAGAGTTCACCCTCTGAAAAACAGGATGATTCAAAAATGATGGAGAAAATCCAGGCAAAAATAAAAAGAGGAAAGAAGCTTACATCAAAAGAAGAAACATATTTGAAAGAACATAATCCTGAACTATACCAGCAGTATTTAAGAATCAGAAGAATGGCAGAAGCACTGGAGCATCGTCTTGAGAATGCCCAGTCTAAGGAAGAAGTGAATGATATTATTTTCCAGTCAATTAATAGTGTATCAGACAAAGATCCTTATAAGGCAGCTATTGTGGCTGCAATGGATGAAGTGATTAAGGAATACAAAAAGTCAGATGGATATAAGAATTTGCCAGCTACAAATGAGGAGATTGAAGAAGGAAGACGGGTTAGGGCTAAGAAAGCAAAAGAGAAATCAGAAGATGAGGATGAAGTGTTTTCTTTAGAAGTGAAGAAGGAAGAGTTTGATGCTATGTCATGGACTCCGCTACAAGAAGTGATTGACACCCTACCTACATTTAATATGCAGTCATAGATTTTATTTGGAGGTGGTTTTATGATTGTGGTTTGCTGATGTAACTATTAATTTTGATTTCACTCGGTCCTTTTGAGGGGAGTGAGCTGTGCTGACTGACAGATGCGCAGCAGAAAGGATAATTATGGCAGATTTTTTAACAGAAAATAGCTTCTATTATCAAAGTATGTCTAGCGGATTTGGTTTTTCAAACTTTGCTAATAGTTTAGGAACTTCTCTATCAACCGCAGATGCAAAAGAAAGCTTCAAGCTTCCTGACATTTCGGCAGTTTCATCTGCAGGAAGCTACACCAGAGTGGTATCAGCTACTGTAATGAGCAGCCAAATGATGGCTCAAACAGGAACTGACGGCAGAGTAGCCTACTCATATCAGGGAGTAATGCAAAAATTTGAAATACGCATAGATGTAAATGGATATGATAGAACCTACACAGCAGTAGGCACTGATAAGGACGGCAATCCATTTTCTAAGGAAATCGACCCTTATAATGTAGACCCTACTGATTCAGATTTTACTGAGTTCGCAGCACTTTGCACCTATATTTGTAACACGGAAAATATAGCGGATGAGGCGATGAATTTTGTAAGTGAAATCGCTGATTCAGACATATTTAAACAGATGGACTATTTATCAGCCTTTTCTACTAATATAAGCAAATACGAAATGATGGGCTTTAGTAATCTCACAGCTGAAAGCTTAATGCCTCATATCAACAGTCTTATGGAAGTACTTATGAACTCTGGTATGTCCGGAAGTGTTGGTGCTATTTCAACATTAAATTTTGAATACGTTGAATCTGGAGTTACAGAAAAGGTAGAAGAAGCAGAAACTTCAGAGGATGAAACAACTGTTAAAGCTATGACAGCGGAAGATGTTCTAAAGATGCTAATGGAAAAATATCAGAAAATAGACCACAGCGACGAGGAGGACTGGCGTAAGATTTCTGATGAAGAATGGGAAAAGCTTTTAGCCAAAGTTGATAGTGATATTGAGGAAATGCAGGAATATCTTGCAGAGGAGGAAGAAAAGGTAAAGCAGGAACAGATTGAAGAACAAGCTGATGTGAAATTTATTTGAAGCGTACCTAGTATTTATTTGTTGAAGAATTGACAATTAGTGGCAGGGCATCAACTTTAAGAGCTGATTGATGCTCTGCTTTATTTTACCTTCTTAGCGTATAGATTATTGAAAAACATCAGTTTTTCAATAATCGTATTTGACTAGGCTTTGCATTTATGCAAAGGCGTATCTGGCGAAGCCAGATTTTTGCGGGAGTTTTCATTGTTTGTCCCGCAAAAAGTCATAAACAATATTGTTTCAAATGGAAAATAATGGTAAAATAAGGATATCCAAATGTTAAAAAGAGGATATCCATATGCAAATAGAAGAGATAAAAAGAATTAAAGAAGAAAAGGGAATTACTAATCAGCAGTTGTCTGAGTTATCAGGTGTTCCATATGGTACTATCACAAAAATATTCTGTGGCGCTACTAAAAGACCCAGAGCAGACAAGCTTGCAGCAATTGAAAATGCAGTAATGAATATTATTAAGGATGAAACAGGTACATTAGATTTATCCGTATGGTTTCCAAAAACTGGGCATACGGTGGAAGAATGGCTTAATCTTCCGGATGATAAAAAAGCAGAACTTATTGATGGAGTTTTTTACGACATTGGTGAGCCTACTGTTTGGCATCAGAGAGTTGTTGGATTTATATATTTTATGCTGCTTAGCTATGTAAGAAGTAAAGGCGGAAAATGCCTTCCGCTTATATCTCCTATAGGGGTGCAGTTGGATATGGATGATAAAACAGTTGTTGAGCCTGATGTTGTAGTTGTTTGTGACCCTGATAAGGTAATGGATAAGGTGATTTATGGGGCACCAGATTTTGTATTAGAGGTAGTTTCACCTAGCTCTAAAAAAAGGGATTATATTATAAAGCTTGGCAAATATCAAAATGCCGGGGTTAGAGAATACTGGATTATTGATAGAAAGCAAGAGCGAGTCACTGTATACCGCAATTTAGATAAGATGGATGATATGCAGGTGGACATATACACTTTTGCAGATATGATTCCAGTGGGAATTTATGACGATTTAGAGATTGATATGAGTGAGATAGCAAGTTATTAGCGTTGTGCCCACTCATTACATTTTTTAGCCCACTCATTACATCCTTTCTCTTTTTTTAGAACAAAACAGTTATACTAAATGGCAAGGAGTAGGAAAATGAAAATTGGTATATGTGATGATGAAAGGTGGGCTAGAGAGGCTTTAGCTGGATATATAAAGGCTGCACTTTCTGAGTGCGAGCTGGTGCAATTTGTATCAGGAATACAGCTCTTTGATTATATGAAAGTGACATCTAATGATGAGATAGATATTCTTTTTTTAGATATAGCTATGGATCAAATGGATGGGATGATGGTAGCCGAAAGGCTGCGTCAAAATGCCTTGGCAAAAGACAGAAGCTTTAGAACATCAAAGCCCCTTATTATCTTTGTAACAGGACTAGATGACAGGATTCTAGACAGCTTTAAGGTGTGTGCTTTTGACTATATTTTAAAACCTATAAATGATCAAAGGATTAAAGAAGTATTAGAGAGGGCTATTTCAGAAATAAAAAGTCTGGATAAAATCATTTCAAACACTGATTCCTTGAAAAAGCCTATTACAATTAAAAGTGGAGGCACCATATTTTCTGTTTTGCCAAAAGATATAAGTTATGTAGAAAGTATGGGAAGAAAATTAGTCATACACTGCACCGATAGAACTATTGAAACCTATGGAAAGATAAGTGAATGGGAACAAAATCTCGGAAATAGTTTTTATAGAGTTCACAAAAGCTATCTTGTTAATATGGGATTTGTTAAGGGCTATACCAGAGTGGACATTACACTTTTAGGAGGCGGCAAAGTGCTGTTATCTAAATATCGATATAATGATTTTATTAAGAGCTACATGGATTTCATTGCAGGAGAGACACTATGACAGAGGATGCTTTTCAGATGGCACAACATATATATGAGCTTGCTTTAATCCTTATTTATATGGGGATTTTGGCAGGCTTGTTTTTTATATTTATCCCAGAGAATTTGATAAATAGGAGAAGGCTTTGGATTTTTTATGTCACCGTAACCATAGAAAGGCTTGTTATTAGCTTTATTCCATATGACAGTAGAGGACTGTTTTTTATTATCTCTTTTATCACTTTATTTGTGTTCTTTTGGAAGGATAACAAGGAAGTAATTCCTTTGCTTTCGTATGTTCTGTTTTTGTGGCAAAGTATTTTCAGTATATGCTTTATCATGACTGATATGCTATTTGATAGTATTTTTTCAAGGCTGATAGAAAATCTAAACTATTCATCTAGTGATGTTATGGCAAGCATGTATAAGCTTTTAACAAAAGAGCTTATATTCATGTTTGTAATGTATGTGATTATTGTTAGTATAGAGCTTGCTGCTATAAAATTTATTGTAAAGAAAAAGTATCTTATGACCATAAAGCAGGCTGCATTTATGTCTGCCTATGCTCTGGTGTCATTGCTTCTTATGTATATGCTGGTAGAGCTTTCTGTTGTGCCTGTAGGCTCAGAGGTTTTTGTGCTGATGGACCAGGATATATCTTTGAAAATCAAACTGCCTATAGTGGCATTTCTATTATTTCTAGGACAGTTGGGTGGCCTTATTTTGTGGCAGGAATTTCAGGCTCTTAGGGAAAAAGACATAGAAAACCAAAACATTATTTATAAGCAGCGATACACTAAAAAATATATTAATGATTTGGAAAAATACAATGAGAATATAAGGCTTTTAAAGCATGACATGGCTGGTAAGCTTACAACACTTAGAGGCTTGATTGAAGCAGGAACTAAAGATGATGCATTAGAATATCTTAATAAAATGGGAATAGAACTCAATGGAGAAAAAAGATATTCTACAGGAAATCCTATTATTGATATTATTGTAAATGAAAAAGCAAATACTGCTAAAATGAGTAATATAGATTTTGACTGTAATATTGCCATAGCAAATCAAAAAACATTGCCTGTCTATGAAATAGGTATAATCATTTCAAATCTACTTGATAATGCTATTTTTGCCACAGCTAAAGAAGGAGCTGACAACAGAAAAATTCGTATTCATGGATTTATGAAGGATAATTTTTTTGTAATAGAAGTCAATAATACCTTTACACAGGAGCTAAAGCACTGGAAAGAAGGTATGCCATTGTCAAGCAAGGGCGACAATCATGGACTGGGATTAAAAAGTGTCAAAAGAATAGCAGAAAAGTATCTTGGCACTTTATCGCTTAATATTCAAAATGGATGGTTTAATTCAAGGGTTATGCTACAGCTTAATGACCAGTTATGACATGAAAACACCCGTATGTTACAAACCTGTTTTCTTAATTAATAGGATAGTCGATACTAGAATTAACAATAGTTGTCGTAATAAAAGGAGGCACTTATGAATTTTGGTATGGATTATTACAACCTGCTTACAAACGGAATAAGGAGTACAAATCCACTTCTGACTAAGTACGGAGTAGAAAAACTAAGGAAAACAAATTCAGGGAACGGAATCCAAAAATCAAGCGGAGCCCTAAATACGATAAACAACAGTAAGGCATATGGCTCATTGTATAAGCTTGGCATACAAAATAATAGCAAAATGTTAGATGGTGCGATGAAAGCAGATAATGCTGGAAGACAACTGTCTAACAACAATATCTATAGCGAAAAAAATAGAGATTATCTTAATGACAATGCTAAGAATCTTGTAAATGGTTACAATGACATAGTGGAAGGGGCAATGTCTAATTCTGATTACAATTTACGATATAGAGCAACTGTAATGAAAGGCATTGCCGCTGGACATAGTAATGAACTTGAAGAAATCGGAATAAAATACAATCCTGGTTCAGGAAAGCTTACTGTAGATGAGGATAAACTAGAATCTGCTGACATAACTTCCATGCAAAAGGTGTTTGCAACTAATGGTTCATTTGGTCAAAATGTAAGAGCTAGTGCAGCTGTCACTCAAAAAGCTGCATCTGCTCAGATTATGAATCAGAGCAGACTGGCGGCGTTGACAACTGGTTATGGCATGAATGGGCGTTATAATAGCTTTGGAGGGTTGGGAGGTTTTGGACTTACATCCTTCTTTGGAAATTGGTTTGTATAGAATTTAATAGCAATAGGTGTTAAGGAAGGCATCTGCATTCTAAGGATAGAGGGAATGCGGGTGCCTTTTTGGATGGAGGTATCATAATGAAAATAGGGTATAGTGATATTAACAGTAGTGCAAATAGAATGTATTCTAAAAACTATGGGAATGGCGTTATGAAGGGGGCGTCTTTTGGTGGCTTTGTGGAAAGCAGACTTGAAAAAGAACAGACAAATTATAATGCAAAAGGGAGTGTAAAAACTGAGGATGGACGAAGCATTGATATAGATGTTCAACTTGAGATGGAACGCAGTAAAAAGGTGGATACCTTTATTAGAATGAGTTCACCCCTTGATGAATTATGTGATCCATTGATTATAAATATAGATTCAAAAAACACAAACCTTAGTGACAATAAATTCAAATTTGATTTGGATTCAGATGGCAGTGTTGATGAAATTTCTTACCTTGGCGGGGGAAGTGGTTTCCTTGCATTAGATAAAAATGAAGATGGAAAAATTAATGATGGGACAGAATTGTTTGGTACAAAAAGTGGAGATGGATTTAGGGATCTAGCTACATATGATAAAGATGGAAATGGCTGGATTGATGAAAATGATGAAATATTTAGTAAGCTTAAGGTTTGGTATAGAGATGAAAGTGGATTAGATATACTTATTGATTTAAAGGAAGCTGGAGTAGGTGCAATATATTTGGGGGCAGAATCTACAGAATTTACATTAGAAGGTGTAGATGAAGCATTAGATGGAAAAGTAAGAAAAACAGGATTTTTCTTGAAGGAAAATGGTGAAGCGGGAACGATTCAACATGTTGATTTAGCAATTAAGGGCAGAGAAAATGAACTTTTATCTATAGATGAGCAAATAGAAAAGGTTTTTGATAACATAAAGAAAAATCAAAGTAACAATAGTACTAGAAGAAATAATGCTAGAAGAGAAGCAAGGGCAAGAGCTGAGAAAGCTGCAAAAAGAAAAGCTGATTTGAAAAAATACTATGAAAAACAGGATGAATATCGCCAGATGATTAAAGAATGGCATGAGAAAGGTAAATAAGTAATAGCTTTATAATCACATATTCTTTAAAATAGTGATATGAAACTAGTAAAAGAATAAGTGAGGATACATCTTTATGAAAACAGTACTTATCACAGGAGCAACCTCGGGTATTGGAAATGAGTTTGCCAGAAGATATGCAGCATTAGGCTATAGGCTTATTGTCACAGGCCGTAGAACGGACAGGCTGGAGCAGCTTAAAGCAGAGCTTCAAGTGCCAATGGATATTTACACCTATGATTTAGGAAAGAAGAAGCAATGTTTTGAATTATTAGAGATACTTAAGGATGAAAATATAGATATATTTATTAATAATGCAGGCTTTGGCTTGGCAGGGGCCTTCCTTGAAACTGATATTGACAAAGAAATTAACATGATAAAGGTTAATGATTTGGCAATGCATATTCTTTTTAAGGGTATTCTTAAGAAGATGCATGATGCAGGACATGGTCAGATTCTTAATGTAGCATCATCCGCAGGGCTTCTTCCGGCTGGTCCATATATGGCTACATATTATGCAAGCAAGGCTTATGTTACAAGCCTGACACGGGCTGTTGCTATGGAGTTAAAGGAAATGGGAAGTCCTGTAAAAGTAAGTGCTCTTTGTCCTGGTCCTGTAGATACAGAATTCAATGCCAGGGCAGATGTTGTATTCGCTCTTAAAGGAATTAGTGTTAATCAGTGTGTGGAAGAAGCTATTAGGGGTATGGAAAAAGGAAAGCTAATTATTGTGCCTTCATTTACTATGAAGCTGGCAGCCATCTTTTCACATCTTGTGCCCTATCCAATTTTGATTAAGATTACTGGTCATCAGCAAAAAAAGAAGTTAGGTTAAATGGGAGAATAGAATGAGAATACTAATTACTAATGATGATGGAATCAATTCTGATGGGATAGTGCGCCTTGCAAGGGCTGCCAGAGAATTTGGTGAAGTTTGGGTGGTAGCACCTGAAAGTCAGCGAAGTGCGGCAAGCCACAGCATTACCCTTCATGACACCATTGATATATATCCCTGCGATGATTTTCCTATAGAGAATGTGCAGGCTTTTTATTGCAGTGGCACTCCAGGTGACTGTGTAAGAGTAGGTGGGCTTAATGTCATGCCAAGTAAGCCAGATTTAGTTCTTTCTGGAATTAATTATGGCTACAATGTGGCATCTGACATTCAGTATTCCGCTACTTGCGGAGCGGCATTTGAAGCGGCCTTTCAGGGGTATCATGCTATTGCTTTATCAGAAGGAGCCTGTGAATGTCATGAGGTTACAGATAAATATGTTAAACAAGTCTTAGAGGAGCTTATAAATACGAATTTAGCTCCTGGGATGATTCATAATGTGAATTTTCCAGGCTGCCCACTTTCTGAATGTAAAGGTATCTTATATGATAGAAAAATATCCCGTGGAATGTTTTTTAGAGATACCTATGACGTAGTAGAAAAGCTTGATAATCAAGGCGTGCGTTATATGGTAAAGGGTCATTACAATGAGGAAAATGAACCTGACACAGATTTTAGAGCTATCACGGATAAATATGTTTCTGTTGGAATAGTAAATAATATTGGATATTGATATAATAACAAGTCATTTCTTATATGCTTTATTTAAAGAATTGTAAAATAGGTTTACCAATTGGACCTTCTTTGCTATAATTAATCTAGTTTCTTACGAATTTTAGGAGGCAGATATGGCAGAGAATAAGAATTTTGTTATAAATATCAACGGTGATGGTGGTGTTAATATCTCTGAGGAGGTAGTTGGTATTATCGCTGGACTAGGAGCTGTTGAGGTTGATGGTGTTGAAAGCTTAGCTGGTAATCTTACAGCTGATACTATTTCAAAGGCTGGTCAGGGTAAGCTTGCAAAGGCTATCAAGGTTATTGACAATGAGCCAGGAAAGATTTCAGTGCATATGGCTATCAATATGAAGTACGGTTATGAAATCCCAAAGGTATCTGGTATGGTACAGGAAAAGGTTAAGTCAGCCGTAGAAACCATGACAGGCCTTGAGGTTACAGCAGTAGATATCCGCATTGCTACAGTTTCAGTAGCTGCAAATAACTAGTTGAGTGATTGTTTATTTTTTATGCATATTAATGTATAATTATGGGGTGCTATTTTTGGTAGCACCCTTAATTAGTCTAAACAGACAGTGTTTTCAGGAGTGTTTTTTATGAATAGACATGAAATTAGAAAAGAAGTATTTAAGGCAGTATTTATGAATGAATTCTACGATTCAGAGGAGATGAATAAGGTCATAGATACATTCTTAGATGGAAGAGATAACGCCGAAGAAGAGGACTTGGCAAAGAATAATAAATCTCCAGAGGATGAAAAGTATATCAAGAGCAAGGCCGAGGATATTTGCTCTAAGCTTACAGAGATTGACGAAATTATTAATAAGTCTGTTGACGGCTGGAAAACTACTCGAATGGCAAAAGTGGATTTAACATTAATTCGTCTTGCTCTATATGAGATTAAGTATGAAAACTTACCGGTAGGCGTAGCCATTAATGAGGCAGTTTCTTTGGCGGATGAGTTTGGTACAGATTCTTCTGCAGGGTTTGTTAACGGAGCTTTGGCTAAGATAGTATAATGAATAAAAATGTATATAGTGTATCACAGGTAAATACATATATTGAGCGTATGTTTGCCGATGATTTTA
>SVES01000007.1 GCA_015057305.1 Pseudobutyrivibrio ruminis
TAGTATAATGAATAAAAATGTATATAGTGTATCACAGGTAAATACATATATTGAGCGTATGTTTGCCGATGATTTTATGCTTGGAAACCTTTCACTTAGTGGAGAGGTTTCTAATTGTAAATACAATCATACAGGACATATATACTTCACCCTTAAGGACGAAAAAAGCGCAATCTCATGTGTCATGTTTGCTGGCAAGAGAGCAAAGGGGCTTAAGTTTAACATGAAGGATGGAGACCAGGTAGTGGTCACAGGCTATGTTGGAATATATGCTGTGGCTGGTAAGTACCAGGTCTACGCCAATGAAATAGAGCTTGCAGGTGTAGGTGATTTATATCAGCGCTTTGAACAATTAAAGCAAGCCTTGGAAGAAAAGGGAATGTTTGATTCCATGTACAAGAAGCCACTTCCGACTCATGCAATGAAGATTGGTATTGTAACAGCTTCTACAGGGGCAGCAGTTCACGACATAATTCGTGTATCAAAGACTAGAAATCCTTATGTACAGCTTGTTTTGTATCCCGCACAGGTGCAGGGAGAAGCAGCTGCTTTCTCTATTATTTCAGGAATTAATTGCTTGGATAATATGGGATTAGATGTAATCATTGTAGGCCGAGGTGGAGGCTCCATAGAAGATTTATGGGCTTTTAACGAAGAGGAGGTAGCAAAGGCAATCTTCAATGCTACTACTCCTATTATTTCAGCGGTAGGACATGAGACGGATTTTACTATAGCCGATTTCGTTGCAGATAGGAGAGCTGCCACACCGTCACAGGCGGCAGAACTTGCAAATTTTGTTTACGAAGATTTTGCTAATAGCTTAAACAGATTTTCTGACAAGCTTAACCGCAGCATGGATTATAAGCTAGAAGCAATATCCACGCAGTTGGAAAATTACAAATTAAGGCTAAATGCTCTTAGACCTGAAAATAAAATTAGAGCTAATCAAGAAATGCTACAAAATCTACAAATAAGACTTGAAAGTCTTATGAAATCCAAGCTTGAAAGATACGAGAATAAGTTGATTGCAATTTCTGGAAGGTTAGATGGCCTATCACCAGCCAAAAAGCTGGCTACAGGCTTTGGATATCTAACCAATAAAGAGGGCAAACGAGTAGATTCTGTACAGCAGCTTTCGGTGGGTGATGAATTAGTTGTTCGCATTAATGATGGAACTATTTCCAGCCAGATTGTAGGCATAGAATCAAATTAGAGTAGGAGTAATAATGGAAGAAAATAAAACAAACTCTATAGAGGAAAGCTTTGAAAAGCTTGAGGAAATTATTTCTAAACTTGAATCTAATGAGGTAACGTTGGATGAATCATTCGCATTATATAAAAATGGAATGGAAGAGCTTCAAAGCGCCAATGCCAAGATAGAGCAAACCAAAAAAGCGGTTATGGCTATCAATAAAGCTGGCGATTTAGAAGTGTTCGAAGAGGATGAATAGATGGAAAATGATGTAAAGGCGTTGCTTGGAATTAAAGCATCATTTGCAGAAGAAAAGATAAATAAATATTTGCCGCTTACTTCCGGCATGCAGAATACAATTATAGAGGCAATGCGCTATAGTGTGCAAGCAGGCGGAAAAAGGCTTAGACCTGTTTTAATGGAGGAAACCTTTAGTCTCTTTGGTGGCAAAGGTGATGAAATATATTGCTTCATGGCTGCAATAGAGATGATTCATACCTATTCACTTGTGCATGATGATTTACCAGCTATGGACAATGATATGCTTCGCAGAGGTAAACCAACAACTCATGCTGTGTACGGCGAAGCAATGGGCGTGTTGGCAGGTGATGCACTTTTAAATTATGCATTTGAAACAGCCCTTAAAGCCTTTGATGTAGAAGCATCTAATCATAAGGCAATTATTAAGGCACTTAGGGTTCTTGCTAAAAAGGCAGGAATTTATGGAATGATTGGTGGTCAGGTGGTGGATGTTGAGTCCGAAAAAAATCAGCTGGATATCACCGAAGAAAAAATTAATTTTATCTACGAGTTGAAAACGGGCGCTCTTATAGAGGCTTCTATGATGATAGGAGCAATACTTGCTGGAGCAGATGATAGCGAAATCAATTTAATTGAGCAGATTGCTTCTAAAATAGGAATGGCATTTCAGATTCAGGATGACATTCTAGATATAGAAGGTGACGAAAAGGTTCTTGGCAAGCCAATCGGCTCTGATGAACGCAATGAAAAAGCTACTTATGTTACATTTGCAGGAATAGAAAAATCTAAAAAAGAGGTGAAACGTCTCACTGACGAGGCAATTGGAATTCTAAAAGAATTACCATATGAAAATAAATTCTTAGAGGATTTACTTTCATATCTCGTATATAGAGACAATTAATAAGTATGGTTCTTGATAAGATAAAGCAACCTAATGATATAAAGAAGCTTTCAAAGGAGGAGATTTTAGCTCTTCCTGATGAAATTCGCAATTTTTTAATAGAGCATCTTTCGAAAACAGGTGGGCATTTAGCATCAAATCTTGGTACTGTAGAACTCACAATTGCCTTGCATTTACTACTGGATTTTCCAGAGGATAAATTGGTATGGGATGTTGGACATCAGGCTTACACCCATAAGATCCTTACGGGCAGGGCGGGTGAATTTGAACATCTGCGTCAGTTTGGTGGTATTAGCGGATTCCCTAAGAGAGAAGAAAGCGATTGTGATAGTTTTGATACAGGACACAGCTCCACATCTCTTTCAGCAGCTCTTGGATATTGTATGGCGAGAGATTTGGCAGGTCAGAATTATAAGGTTGCTGCAGTTATAGGAGACGGGGCACTTACAGGAGGCCTTGCCTATGAAGCCTTGAATAATGCGTCAAGACTTAAGAAATCTAACTTCCTTATTGTTTTAAATGACAATGAAATGTCCATTTCAAAGAATGTAGGTGGAATGTCTACAAATCTTGAAAGACTTAGAACAAGTTCCAAGTATGTAGGGCTAAAAAATAATGTGCTTTCTTCACTTGAGGCATGGCCAAATGGTGAGCGTATAATTAGAAAAATTCGAAGCACCAAAAACGGAATTAAATCCTTAATGGTTCCTAATATGGTTTTTGAGGACTTAGGAATTATGTACTTAGGTCCAGTGGATGGGCATGATATTAAAGCCATGCTTGAGACCTTTAAAATGGCTATCGGTATCAATGGTCCGGTGCTTGTTCATGTCATTACCAAAAAAGGAAATGGATATGAGCCTGCAGAAAGGCATCCATCAAGATTTCACGGTACAGACATATTTGAAATAGAGACTGGTCTACCAAAGCGAAATCCTAACCCAGGATATACCGATGTATTCTCTACAGTTATGAGAAAAATGGGAGATCGAAATCCTGAGGTTGTTGCTATTACCGCAGCAATGGCAGAAGGTGCAGGACTAAAGAGATTTAGAAATATGTTTCCAGATAGGTTTTTCGATGTGGGAATAGCTGAAGAACATGCTGTTACATTTGCTGCAGGCCTGGCGCTTGGAGGGCGAGTTCCCGTATTTGCGGTATATTCTTCATTCCTGCAAAGAGCTTACGACCAGATTCTAGAAGACGTTTGCTTGCAAAATCTTCATGTTGTGTTTGCTATTGACAGAGCAGGACTTGTTGGTGCAGATGGAAGCACTCATCAGGGAATATTTGATGTTTCATTTTTAACTGCAATGCCTAATATGACAGTTATGGCTCCTAAAAATAAATGGGAGCTTTCAGATATGATGAAGTACGCTGTGGGCGAGCATAAGGGGCCAATTGCAATTAGATACCCTAGAGGAGAGGCATACTGTGGCTTAAAGGAGCACAGGGCACCTATTGAGCTAGGCAAGGCAGAAGAAATTAAAGCAGGCAAAAAGGTAATGCTTTTTGCCCTTGGCTCTATGGTGAAAAAGGCTGAAGAGGTTGAAATGCTTTTAAAGGACAAGGGTATAGATGCTGGTATCTGCAATGCACGCTTTGCTAAACCATTGGACATCGAGTATTTATCTATGCTAAAGGATGAGTACAATTTGATAGTTACAATGGAAGAAAACATTCTGACAGGAGGCTTTGGAGAGCAGGTTCAGGCTTATCTTTATGATAATGGATATAAAGGCAAGGTTTTAAAAATTGCCGTTCCAAATGAGTTTGTGAGACATGGCAGTGTTACATTGTTATTTAAAGAGCTACAGATGGATTCAGAATCGATAGCAGAAAGAATAATTAATACCTTAGGAAATTAGTATGAAAGAAAGACTTGACATTGTATTAGTAGATAGAGGCTTTGCTCCATCTAGAGAAAAGGCAAAGACAATGATAATGGAAGGAAATGTCTTTGTTAAAGGTAATAGGGAGGACAAGGCCGGTACAAAAATAGATGTTGATGCAGATATTGAAATACATGGGCAACAACTAAAATATGTTAGCCGTGGTGGTCTCAAACTGGAAAAGGCAATGAATCACTTCAATATTAGCCTGGAGGACAAGGTGTGCATGGATATCGGCGCGTCCACAGGAGGATTTACAGATTGCATGCTACAAAATGGGGCTAGGAAAGTGTATTCAGTTGATGTTGGTTACGGTCAATTTGCATGGAAGCTTCGTCAGGATCCAAGGGTAGTTTGTATGGAAAAAACAAATATCCGCTATGTTACTTTAGAGGATATAGGAGAGCCTTTGGATTTTGCTTCTGTAGATGTATCCTTTATTAGCCTGACAAAGGTTTTAGGACCGGCAAAGGCCTTACTTAAAGATGATGCTGAAATGGTATGCCTAATCAAACCACAGTTTGAGGCAGGCAGAGAAAAGGTTGGTAAAAAAGGTGTGGTTAGAGACCCAGCCGTCCATATGGAAGTAATAGATAACATCATTAGTTTTGTTAGAGAAATCGGATTTACGGTACTTAATTTGGAGTATTCTCCAATAAAGGGGCCAGAAGGAAATATTGAGTATTTGATACATATTGCTACAGTTGAAAAACAGGGGGAAGCTATTGATGTGTCTCAGACAGTAAAAATGGCGCATGATAGTTTAGACAAATAATGAAAAACTTTTTGATTGTTGCTAGGTCATTTAGCGATTTACATGAAAAATATATTAATATAATAAGAGATTATATTACAGGCCATGGCGGTATGTGTATTCTTGATTTGGATACATGCACAGATACTTCGGAAACACCTGTATCTGTGGATGACAATATTGAGTGTATTATTACAGTTGGTGGAGATGGTACTGTAGTTCGTGTTGCACAAAATGTTACGAATCGAAATGTACCAATTGTTGGCTTAAACTGCGGACATCTTGGTTATCTCTGTGATATGACTGTTGATAATGTGGAGCACTGTCTGGAACAATTGCTAAATGATAATTATAAAATAGATGAGCGTATGATGCTTGAAGGGGATTTAAATGTAGACCCTGATAACCATTTTAGAGCGTTAAACGATATAGTTGTAGCATCAGACGCAGCAGGTCTTTTTGTCTTAAACCTGACAGTGAAGGTTAATGGCATCCAGCTATATTCACATAATTGTGATGGGCTGATTGTTTCAACACCTACAGGTTCTACAGCATATAATCTTTCTGCCAATGGACCTATTGTTAGTCCTCACGCAGATTGTATTGTTCTTACTCCAATTAATCCTCATACCCTCAATTCCAGAAGTATTATTCTATCTTCTACAGATGAAGTGGAGGTCATTGTTACAGCTAGACATGATGAGGATGAACCTAAGGCTAATGTTATTTACGATGGTACATTGAGACAGGTATTAAAGAAAAACGAGGTGCTTAGGATTTATCGTTCTAATGCCACTTCCTACATGGCTATGTTAGAGAATGTTAATTTTCTTGAAAGAATTCGAGCTAGAATGCAGGAGATTTAATAATGAAAATTGCGAGACAAGCAAAAATATTAGAATTAATTGTTAAGAATGAAATAGGTACCCAGGAAGAACTTACAGAAAAGCTACAGGAAATTGGGTTTAATGCTACTCAGGCCACAGTTTCTAGGGATATTAGGGAGATGAAGCTGACAAAGGTAGCAGATAGTTCGGGAAAACTCAGATATGTTGCATATAAAACTACTGAGGATGATATGAATGAAAAATATATTCGCATTTTCTTGGACGGGTTTTTGTCTATGGATAATGCTGAAAATATATTGGTTGTCAAGACGGTGTCTGGCATGGCTATGGCGGTGGCAGCTGCTTTAGACCATATGGATTTTCCAGAAATCGTTGGATCTATTGCAGGTGATGATACAATAATGTGTGCAATAAGGAGTATTGATGACACCATAGCTTTAATGGGAAAACTAAAAAAGCTAATTGAAAAGTAACAAGTGCAATTATCATTTTCTACTATATGAGTGTGGACGTTGGAAAAGGAGTATTAAATGTTAGCAAGCTTGCACGTGAAAAATTTGGCACTTATTGATGAAGAAGAAATTATTTTTTCTAAAGGATTAAATATACTTTCTGGAGAAACAGGAGCTGGAAAGTCTATAATTTTAGGTGCGCTACATTTGAGTCTTGGAGACAAGGCGTCAAAGGATTTTCTTAGAGATTCTGATGCAGAAGCTTTTGTGGAGGCAGTTTATCTGATTAATGATGATGCAACAAAGGAAGCTTTAAGAAATATGGGAGTGGAGCCCTATGATGATGAAGTTATTATGAGTCGTAGAATAACTGAATCACGTAGCGTTGGCAAAATTAATGGAGAACAGGTCCCAGCTGCAAAGATGAAAGAGGTGGGAGCTCTTTTGTTAGATATTTACGGACAAAAAGAGCATCAATCCCTGCTAAATACAAAGCGCCATATGGAGCTTTTGGATGAATTTGCCAAAAACGATATAGGTGATTTAAAGGTTAAAATCTCCCAGGCATATAAGGAGTATAAAGCTCTTATTAGCGAACTGGAAGAAGCTAAAAAAAGTGATATTTCAAAAGAGCGAGAGCTAGTTCTTTTGGACCATGAAATCAATGAAATAGAGGCTGCCAATTTAAAGGCTGGTGAAGATGAAGAGCTAGAAGAAGAATACAAACGCCTTTCCAATTTCAGTAGAACAATGGAATATTTCGGCAGGGCTCATGAGCTTATAGCAGGTGATGGGGGAGCCAGTGATGCCATTAGTTCGGCTATATCGGATATACGATATATTGAAGGAATAGATGAAAAGGCTTCCGAGTTTTTAAGCATGCTTAATGATGCAGACAGTATTATTTCTGATTTCAGCAGAGAGCTTTCAAGCTATATGTCAGATGCATCCTTTGATGCGGAAAGATTCAGCGAGGTTGAAGTTCGTCTTAATGAAATAAATCGCTTAAAGGATAAGTATGGTTCTTCGATTGAGGCTATATTAGAAGAATTAAAAATCCGTCAAGACAAAAAGCAGAAATTTGAATCCTTTGATGAATATTTGGCGGAGCTTAAACTCAAATCAGATGCAAAAACAAAAGAGCTGAGTGATTTGTGTAATAAGCTTTCGGATATTAGAAAGAAAAATGCTAAAGAGCTATCTTCAAAAATGAAAGAGGCTATGAGTGATTTGAATTTCTTGAATTCAGAATTTGATGTAAGCCTAAAGCCTTTAGATCATTTTACAGCTGATGGCATTGATGATGGTGAATTTGTTATATGCACAAATCCTGGTGAGCCTCTTAGACCACTTAAGGACATAGCCTCAGGTGGTGAGATGAGTAGAATTATGCTTGCAATTAAAACAGTTCTCGCATCGGGCGGCGGTATAGATACATTAATATTTGATGAAATTGATGCTGGTATTTCTGGACGTACAGCCCAGGCTGTGTCAGAAAAGCTTTCTACAGTTTCAGAAAATCATCAGGTAATTTGCATTACTCATTTGCCACAAATTGCAGCAATGGCTGATACACATTTCTTAATAGAAAAGAGTGTAGAAAACGGTCATACTATTTCGGGCATCAAAAAGCTTTATGATAATGAAACAGTTGATGAGCTTGCAAGAATGCTTGGAGGAAGTGTTATTACTGATGCGGTTATCACAAATGCTAAAGAGATGCTAGAGTTAGCAAAAAAATACAAAAAACAATCTTGATTTTTATTATAATACTTGATATATTATTATCCGCATGGCAACATGCGGATTTTCCTTATTTTTTCCCAATCATTTTTTAATCCATGCTTATGGAATACAACAATTTTATAGAAGTTAAAGATTATGTTGTCTACAAGGTAGTCAATAAAGAGAGCAATGCTAAATTACTGGAAAAGGTGCCTTACATCAAATACTTAGATTTGGCAATTATTTTCTATTTTAAAGTACCTGGTTGTGCTGAAGAAAAAAGCAAGAAAATGGTATTAATTGATAATGCCAGAATTGTAGAATGGGGTATAGATATTGAAGAATTGATGAATGCTGCAAGCAAAAATACTCCTAAAATACTTGGACTTAAGATACAAGGTATTTTGTCAACGATAGCAGAGTATATTGACTGCAATGATTTTTGTGAAATTGCAGAGCTGGAGGATAGTCACATACCATTGTATGTTGCAACTAATGAAGACAGTTGCTTTGGAGCGTCAGTAATTCTATACGAAAACTTATTATATGCCATTTCAGCTAAATTAAAGTCTGATTTTTACATAATCCCATGTTCAATACATGAAGTGATAATCGTAAAAGCAATGTCAGGCTGCGAGATAGACACGGAATATTTAAAGGAACTGATTATTCATGTAAATAATACTGAAGTCCCTGAAAGTGATGTACTATCTAACAGCCTGTACTATTATTCAAAGGATAATAAGATTTTAAGTATTGCTTAATATGCCTTAAGCTTTTTCCAAAGAGTAGTTGTGTAATCTAAGGTTTCATTATCATAAGCCTTGTATATATCGCAACGCGCCAAGGTTTCTTTTGTGGGGAAAACAGTTTCATCAGCTAAGGTTTCTTCATCTTCGTTGTCTGCAACTGTAAGATTAGGTGTAGCATACCATACATATTCGAAATTAGCTGTGGCTGCTTCTTCCTCACACATGAAATCTATCCATTTCATAGCTGCGTCATAATGCTTGCAGGTACGAGGAACAAACCATGAATCAATCCATAGATTGCCTCCTTCCTTTGGAACAGTATAGGCTAGATTATCATTATATTCCATGCCCATAGCTGCTTCGCCAGAGTAACATACAGCCATGGCCGCATCCTCTGAAACCATACATTCATATGTTTCATCCATTAGATAAGCGTAGACATATTGCTTTTCATCACAGAGCATATCGAACGCCTCGTCAAGCTCTGCCTTTTTAGTAGTGTTGATATCATAACCAAGCATTTTAAGTGGAACCATAAATGCATCTCGCTGTGAATTAATCATAACGATTTGATTTTTGTAAGCAGGATCCCATAAGCTTTCCCAGGAACTGACAGTTTCTTCATCTACCATCTTTGTATTATAGAGGATTCCAACTGTACCATAAAAATAAGGAACTGTGTATTTATGGCTTGGGTCAAATGATTCTGAGGCCTCTATGATTGCTGGGTCTATGTTTTTATAGTATTCAAGAGAATTGTAGTCTATTGGAATAAGCTCGCCCTCCTGACGAAGGGTTTCAATCATATAATCTGATGTACATATTACATCATAATTGATTGAGCCAGCTTTGTATTTAGCATACATGTCTTCAACAGACTCATATTCCTCATATTTAACAGTGATGCCGGTTTCCTCTTGAAATCGTTTTAATACATCCGCTTCTATATATTTACCATAATTTAAAACTACAAGAGTATCAGAGCTGGCAGCATCATTTCCACATGCTGTAAAGGAAAAACAACTTGTAAGTGTGAGGCAAAACATACTGATGGTTGTGATTATCTTTTTCTTCATACTCGTTGCGCCTCCTTTTTGTTTAAGCCTTTAAAGTTTGTAGCTATTAGCATTAAGAATGCTAATAAAAACAGGAGAGTAGATAGGGCATATAGTTCTGGCTGGATACCCTTTCTAAGTTCTGTATAAAGCATTGTTGATAGAGTGTTTACGCCAGCGCCCTTTGTAAAATAGGTAATAGTAAAATCATCAAGGGACATGGTAAATGCCATCAAAAAGCCCGATAATACCCCAGGGAATATTTCAGGTAAAACGATTTTATAAAATGTATATATTGGTGTGGCGCCCAAATCCATAGCAGCCTCTATACATGCATCAGACATGGACTGTAGGCGTGGTAAAACATTAAAAATAACATAAGGAACTGAAAATGCTATATGAGCCAACACAACTGAAAATTCGCCTAAAGAGGTAAAGCGTGTAAAAAGCAACATAAGGGATATACCTGTCACGATATCAGCGTTTAAAAGTGGTATATTAGTTGCTCCAAGCATAATGGCAGCATGATGCTTTTTCATTCTATTTATTCCAATTGCTGCTGTAGTTCCTAAAATTGTGGCAAATATACTTGATGACAATGTGATGCGTAAAGTGGTCCATAATGCATCCATTATTGTGTCATTGGATGGTAGATTGTGATACCAGTTTAAAGTAAATCCGCCCCAAACAGTACGAGACATAGAATTATTAAAGGATAATACTATAAGTACCAAAATAGGTGCGTACAAAAACAAAAATATTAAGGCAAGATAAGCAGCGGAGGCTCCTTTTTTTACTTTTTTCATAGAAGCATACCTCCATTCTCGGAATCATCTAATTTATTCATAATACCCATAGAAGCTAAAACGAATAGCATAAGGATAATTGATAAACCAGAGCCTAAATTCCAATTTCTTGCAAGAGTAAATTCCTGCTCAATAACATTTCCGATAAGTAACACCTTACCACCACCAAGTAAATTAGAAACAACAAAGGAAGATAGGGCAGGCACAAATACCATGATAACACCAGAAATAATTCCGTCTTTAGATAAAGGCAGAGTGATTTTGATGAAGGTATTAATCCAATTTGAGCCTAAATCGGCTGCAGCTTCAATTACATCATCATTAATTTTAGAAAGTGAATTATAAATAGGTAAAATCATATATGGCAAAAAGTCATAAACCATACCTAAAATAACGGCAAATTTGGTGTAAAGTATATGGATTGTTGGAAGTCCAATTGCTGAAAGTATGCTGTTTAATATACCGTTATTTGAAAGAATATTTTGCCATGCAAGTATTCTAAGCATAAAATTCATCCACATAGGTAGAATAAACAGGAAAACAATAAAGCCTTTGTTGCTTATTTTAAGGTTGTGCAATATAAGAGCCACAGGATAGGCAAGTATAAAGCAAATGATTGTAGTAATTAATGCAATTTGAATAGAAAGACCAAGAGACTTTAAATGTACAGGGTCAACTATTGCAGTAAGATTACTAATTGTAAGGCTTCCGTTGCCATTTGTAATTGCGTAGCCAAGTATATAAAACAAAGGGAGGATAGTACAAATTAAAATCCAGATTGCATATGGCATAGCAAGGAAGCTGGTGCGTAGTCTATTAAACATCTTCCTTGAGTACCTCCTCATCTTCGGATTCAGGCTTGTTCATAATCTGGATGTTGAATGGGATAACATTTAGTGATACATGCTGGCCAACTTCAAAATATTTTGTGGTATGAACTAACCATTCATAGCCACCACATTGAACATCCAGCTCATAGTGAACACCCTTAAATAAGCAATCGGATATAACACCATCCATAAAGCCCTTGCCAGGAGCACCAAGCTCCACGTCCTCAGGACGGATTACAACATCAACAGGCTTCATTGTGCCGAAGCCTCTATCAACACAAGGCACCTGTACACCAAGGAAGGAAACAAGCTCATCCTTAATCATAATGCCCTCTATTATGTTACTTTCACCAATGAAATCGGCAACAAATGCGTTTTCTGGCTCGTTGTAGATATCTTCAGGGGTACCTATCTGCTGAATATAGCCCTGGTTCATTACAACAATTGTATCTGACATTGTAAGGGCTTCTTCCTGATCGTGAGTTACATATATAAATGTGATGCCAAGCTCTTGCTTGATTTTCATCAACTCGTATTGCATGCTTTGGCGGAGCTTTAAATCTAATGCTCCAAGTGGCTCATCTAAAAGTAAAACCTTTGGCTCATTTACAATAGCTCTTGCAATGGCAATGCGCTGCTGCTGACCGCCTGATAGGGAATCAATTGAACGCTTTTCAAAGCCGTCAAGGTTTACAAGCTTAAGAGCATATTTAATCTTGTCGTCGATATACTCTTTTGATTTTTTTTGAATCTTTAGTCCGAATGCAATATTTTCCTCAATAGTCATGTGAGGGAAAAGAGCATACTTTTGGAAGACTGTGTTGATTGGTCGCAAATTAGCGGGGAGTGCAGTAATGTCATTTCCGTTAAGATAAATCTTTCCTGAATCGGGCTTTTCAAAGCCACCAAGAAGTCGAAGTGTTGTGGTTTTACCGCAACCAGATGGACCAAGTAAAGTGACAAATGAATTTTCCTTTACATACAAATCCAACTCATCCAATACCAACTGTTTGTCATAGCTTTTTGACACATGGTCAAATTGAATAAATTCCAATGCATCATCCTCCATAAAATGTATATTAATTTGTATATAGAAAGAGCTCCGAATCAGACTCGAACTGACGACCCCCTCATTACGAGTGAGGTGCTCTACCAACTGAGCTATCGGAGCTAATTTCTATAATTGCAAAGGCAGTAAATACACACCTGAGCAACACGTTGAATTTTAATATATATGTAAAAAAAAATCAATGAAATTGTTGAGAAAATCGGATTGTTTTATTATAATGTCAAATGTGTGACAAACAAGTTGTTTAGGAGTTTAAAATGGAAGAGAAAAATAAAAGTACATTTAATCTTAAAGCATTTTTTTCAAAAGAAAATTTACCACTTATATGTTTAATTATACTAGGTGTTTATGCAATAGTTTCTATTGTTGTTTCCTATATTGCATTTGGAATAAATCCAGTGATTGCATGTGTAATGGTTGTCTTAGAGGCAGCACTTGCAGCATGCCTTAATAGGATACCTTTGTGGATTCATGGCCTTGTATTTATCGCTCAGATTGTATGTGGCATTATGGCATCTCAGGTTCCTTTTATGGTATTTATGGTATTCGTTTATGTTTTTGGAATTGCTTTTTTAAATATTTGGGCGAATAAGAAATGAATAAGGTTAACTATCAGAAAGAATTAGATAAATTAATAGTTGGATTTGAAAAAGAAGGCTTTGTGCCTTCTTTATTATTACATAGCTGTTGTGGACCATGTAGTAGCTATTGTATTGAATATCTTAGCCAATATTTTAATATAACTGTCTTTTACTACAATCCTAATATTTACCCAGACGAAGAATACTATCATAGAGTCAAGGAGCAACAACGCTTCATTAAAGAATTTCCAACCAAGCATCCAGTTAGCTTTATCGAAGGAGATTTTGATAAAGAAAGCTTTTATTTGATTGCAAAAGGGCTTGAGATGGAGCCTGAAAAGGGGATTCGTTGTCACAAGTGCTATGAGCTTAGATTAAGAAGAACAGCAGAGGTGTGTAAGAAAAAAAGCTTTGACTTTTTTACAACAACGCTTACAATATCACCAATGAAAGATTCTCAAATACTTAACGAAATTGGATTTAGGCTGGCTGACGAGCTAGGGATAAAATGGCTTCCTAGTGATTTTAAAAAGAAGGAAGGCTACAAAAGAAGTACTGAGTTATCTAGAAACTATAATATGTATCGCCAGGACTATTGTGGCTGTGTATTTTCTTATAATGAAAGACAGCGACAGAAGAAAAGTGGCAATGAGACGGAGGTTTAAGTATGGCACAATTGTGGGGAGGTAGGTTTACAAAGTCTACCGATCAGATGGTTTATGATTTTAACGCTTCTATTAATTTCGATAAAAAGCTTTTTTTGCAGGATATTAAAGGTAGCAAAGCCCATGTGACAATGCTTGCAGCTGTAGGCGTTATTACAAATGAAGAAAAAGACAAGATTTTAGAGGGCTTAGAGACTATCGAAAAAGATGTGGCAGATGGAAAGCTTGAAATTACATCAGAATACGAAGATGTACACAGCTTTGTTGAGGCAAATCTTATCGAAAGAATCGGTGATGCTGGAAAGAAGCTACATACAGGACGCTCACGTAATGACCAGGTAGCACTTGATATGCGTCTGTACACAAGGGATGCTGTGGAAGACACAAGTAAGGCCTTGGTACATTTATTATCAACAATTGTAGGCATAATGGAAGAGCATATTGATACAATTATGCCAGGGTTTACACATTTACAAAAGGCTCAGCCTATCACATTGGCACATCACATGGGAGCATATTTTGAGATGTTTAAAAGAGATGTGCTTAGACTTAAGGACATTAAAGAGCGTATGAATTATTGTCCACTTGGTTCTGGAGCCTTGGCTGGCACTACTTATCCGTTGGATAGAAAGCTTACTGCTGAGCTTTTGGATTTTTATGGACCTACAGCTAATTCAATGGATGGTGTTTCTGATAGAGATTATTTAATAGAGTTTTTAGCTGCCCTTAGTACTATTCAAATGCATTTATCCCGCTTTTCCGAGGAGGTTATTATCTGGAATAGTAACGAGTACCGTTTTGTTGAAATAGATGATGCTTATTCCACAGGTAGCTCAATAATGCCTCAGAAAAAGAACCCTGATATAGCAGAGCTCGTTCGCGGTAAAACAGGACGTGTTTATGGGGCGCTGATGTCTCTTCTTACAACAATGAAGGGCATTCCTCTTGCCTATAATAAGGATATGCAAGAGGACAAGGAATTGGCTTTTGACGCAATGAAGACAGTGCAGGATTGTATTGTACTTTTTGATGGCATGCTTGAAACAATGACATTTAATAAGGGTGTTATGGCAAACAGTGCTAAAAATGGATTTACTAATGCAACAGATGCAGCGGATTATCTTGTCAATCATGGAGTTCCATTTAGGGACGCCCACGGAATAATTGGAAGAGTAGTTCTCTACTGTATTGAAAAGGGTATTGCTATTGATGACATGAGCCTAGAGGAACTAAAGGCGATTTCACCAGCCTTTGAAGAGGATATCTATGAAGCTATTTCTATGGATACCTGTGTTAACAAACGCCTTACAATAGGGGCTCCAGGGCATGATGCAATGGTTGACGAAATTGCTGCATGCAAAAAATTCCTTGAAAGTGAAAACGTCAATTTTTAGTTTATTGATATAAAAGCAAGAAATTGTTAAACATGTTTAAAAATTTCTTGCTTTTTTTATTTACTTTGATTATAATACTTTTCATCGACGGACAAATGTCCGTCATAGAAGAACAGAATATAAGGAGATGTTTGAAATGAGCGAGAAGTTAAAGGTTGGTATTCTTGGTGGCACAGGTATGGTAGGACAGAGATTTATATCTCTTTTGGAGAACCATCCTTGGTTTGAGGTGACTACAATTGCAGCTAGCCCACGTTCTGCAGGTCAGCGCTATGAGGATGCTGTTGGGGGACGTTGGAAAATGGATACTCCAATGCCACAGTCAGTAAAGGATATCATTGTAAAGAATGTAAATGAAGTTGAAGAAGTTGCAAAGGAAGTAGACTTTGTATTTTCAGCTGTTGATATGTCAAAGGATGAGATTAAGGCAATCGAAGAAGCATATGCAAAAACTGAAACACCAGTAGTTTCAAACAATTCTGCCCATAGATGGACTCCAGACGTTCCTATGGTTGTACCTGAAATTAACCCACAGCATATGGAGGTTATCGAGTTCCAAAAGAAGAGACTTGGCACAACCAGAGGCTTTGTTGCAGTAAAGCCAAACTGCTCAATTCAATCATATGCACCTGTACTTACTGCATGGAAGGAATTTGAGCCTTATGAGGTTGTAGTTACAACATATCAGGCTATTTCAGGAGCTGGCAAGACATTTAAGGATTGGCCAGAGATGGAGCACAACATTATTCCATTTATTTCTGGTGAGGAGGAAAAATCAGAAAAAGAACCACTTAGAATTTGGGGCGAGATTAAGGATGGCGTAATTGTTCCTGCAGATGATGTAAAGATTACTAGCCAGTGTATTAGAGTTCCAGTATTAAATGGTCATACAGCTGCTGTATTTGTTAAGTTTAAAAAACAGCCTACTAAGCAACAGCTTATTGATGCAATTAATAATTTCTCAGGTGTTCCTCAGGAACTCAAGCTTCCATCTGCTCCTAAGCAGTTTATTAGATACATGGAGGAGGATAATAGACCACAGGTTTCTCTTGATGTTGATTATGAGAATGGTATGGGTATTTCAGTTGGTCGAATCCGTGAGGATAGCATTTATGATTGGAAGTTTGTTGGTCTTAGCCACAATACTGTTAGAGGTGCTGCAGGCGGAGCAGTGCTTTGTGCAGAGCTTCTAAAGGCACAGGGATACATAACTGCCAAATAATTAAATTCAAATAAAATTCTTTTTTAGTGTAGTCTGCTAAAGTAAAGTGTGTTATTATATTACACGAATCGTTTAATAGCACCTTACTGGGAGAATGAATTATGACACGCACGAATGAAGCTAAAAAACTTGAGTCTATTTATCAATCATCTGAAAACAATTTTGTGTTGATGTATGGGCGACTTGGCTGTGGGACGGAAGCAGTACTTGACGAGTTTACTACAGGAAAGTCCTATTTTTATTACAGGAGTCGTCAATGTTCAGATGCGAAACAGCTAAAATATCTTGATGACCAAATATCATCTACATATGATAAGAAAGCAGATGCAGCTTCATTTGACGAATGTTTCAAGAAGTTCAGATCCAAGGATGGCTCTAAGCTGGTTGTTATTATTGATGAAGCCCAATATGCAATCAAAAAGACAAATGACCTTTTAAAAAGCCTTGTTTCATTAAAAAACAAAAAGCTTTATCCAGGAAAGGTTATGGTTATTGTTGTCAGCTCATCAATAGTTTGGTCCAATAATTCCTTCCCAGAATTAGCAAAGGAAGCAAATATAAAGGTTGACGAAACCATTAAGCTTGACAATCATTCCTTCCTTGATATTGTAAGAGCATTTCCTAATTACAATGTTGCTGAATGTGTTAGCGCCTATGGAATAATTGGTGGTGTCTCAGAGTATATTGACAGATGGAATGGTAAAAAGAGCATAAAAGCCAATGTTTGCGAGAACATTTTGTCCCCAACAGGATACTTGTATTCGGCAGCCGAGGGATATATTTCATCTGAATTAAGAGAATTATCCTGCTACAATACAATTTTAGGTTCTATTGCATCAGGTCACGAAAAGCTAAATGATTTATTTGAAGATACAGGCTATTCAAGAGCAAAAATATCTGTCTACATGAAGAATTTAGCAGCCTTTGATGTAATCGAAAAGATAGTTTCCTTTGAAACAGGAGGCTGGGATAATACAAAAAAAGGAATATACAGGATTAAGGAGCCTTATATCAATTTTTGGTTTACCTTTGTATATCCACATTTATCGGAGTTGATTTCCTATACACCAGAAAGATTTTTTGACACCTTTATTGAGCCAAAGCTTGATGAATATTTGCAGACATATTTTGTTAATGTATGTAGAGAATACTTGCATTTGTTAAACATTGTAGGCCAGCTTCCAATAAAGCTTACACAAATAGGAACCTGGCTTGGTAAGGAAGGCACAATTGATGTTATCGGACAAAGTGCAAACAGAGAAAATGTTGTAGGCATATGCAATTGGGCGAAAAAGTCAATGGGCTACGAATCCTATGAAAAGCTTTTAGAATCCATGAAGCTTGCCCGCATTTCTGCAAATACTATATATTTGTTTTCAGCAACAAAGTTTGATGATAAGCTAATTCAGCTGTCTAAAGAAAATAAATCCATTGTTCTTGTAGACATGACAGAGTTGTAATTGATATAATTGAAAAGAGATATTGTTTAGAAGCCTTTGTGAACACCTCACAAAGGCTTTGGTTTTTGTTAAATTTAAAATTAATATTACAAAGGGAGTTATATCAATTGGGCAAGAATTTAATAATTACTGAGAAACCATCGGTTGCCAGAGATTTTGCAAGAGTACTAAAGGTATCTGGTAATCAAAACGGTTATATCGAAAACGGTGAATATGTTATTAGCTGGTGCTATGGCCATTTGGTGCAAATGGTATATCCGGAAGAATATGATATTAAATATAAGAACTGGAATTTGGAGGATTTGCCATTTCTGCCAAAGGACTATAAATATGGAGTAGTGGAATCGTCCAAGGACCAATATAAGGTTGTTAATGGGCTTCTTCACAGAGAGGACATAGATACTGTCTACTGGGCAGGAGACTCGGGAAAAGAAGGACAAACAATCGAAGAAAATATTAGAAATTATGGTGGCGTTCGCCAGGGCATGAAAGAGCTTCGTGTGTGGATTGACTCTCAGACTGATGATGAAATCCTTCGTGGTATCAGGGAAGCAAAGCCAATGAGTGATTATGCCAAGCTAGGCGCTTCTGGAATAATGCGTACAATCGAGGATTATAGCCTTGGTATCAATTTCTCTAGAGCATTATCTGTAAAATATGGGCGACTTATAAATGATGCCGCAGCAACCACAAGCTATTCTGCAATTGCCATAGGGCGAGTTATGACTTGTGTCCTTGGTATGGTTGTAGAGCGCGAAAGGGAAACACGTAATTTCAATGAGGATCCATTCTTTAAGGTCATTGGAAAGTTTTCTAATGTAAATTTTCCGGCAGAATGGAAGGCAGTTGAATCTTCAAAGTATTTCGAGTCTCCATTGTTATACGGAGATAAGGGCAATGGCTTTAAAGAAAAGACCAGCGCTGAGAAATTAATTGACGATTTAACTAATAAAGCCGCAAAGATATCTGACAAGGATAGTGGCATTTCAAAAAAGAAAGCACCATTACTTTTTAACCTGGCAGAATTACAGTCGGAATGTTCAAAGCGTTTCAAGATTTCCCCTGCCCAGACTCTAGATATAATTCAAGAGCTGTACGAGAAAAAATACACTACATACCCTCGTACTGATGCTAGAGTGCTTACAACTGCAATTGCCAAGGAAATAAATAAAAATCTAAATAAACTACAGTCCTATGGCCCTACTGCAAAGTTTGTCCATGAAATTTTGGCAGATAGAAAATATATTGGAATTGAGAAAACCAGCTATACTGACGACTCTAAGGTTACGGATCACTATGCCATTATTCCTACAGGACAGTGCAATGGCATAGAAAATCTGTCTGGTATCAGTCAAAAGGTCTATGACCTGATAGTTAGACGATTCCTTTCCATTTTCTATCCACCTGCAGAATACAAAAATGTAAAGGTTACTATAGATATTGATAATGAAAAATTCTTTGCTGGAGCTAAGCTTTTGGTTAAGCCAGGATACCTAGAAATCGCAGGAATTCCTAAAGCAAAGGATTCCTCCGAAAGTGATAGTGCTGATGGTGAAGATTCAGAGGTAAATGAGGATGCCTTTTCAAAAGAGGACTTCATAAAGTTTGTGGAAGAAGCAAATGTTGGAGATGAAATAAATGTAAATGGCTTTGAGCTAAAAGAAGGAAAAACATCTCCACCGAAAAGATATACCTCCGGTTCTCTTATTCTTGCAATGGAAAATGCGGGAAAGCTCATTGAGGATGAGGAGCTTCGTGAACAAATTAAAACCACAGGCATTGGTACATCAGCTACTCGTGGAGAAATCTTAGAAAAGCTGGTTCGAATCGGCTATTTGAATCAAAACAATAAGACACAGGTGATTACCCCAGAAAGATTAGGTGAAATGATTTACGAGGTAGTCAGTCTTACTACCCCAAGCCTTCTCAAGCCTGAGCAAACAGCGAATTGGGAAAAGGGGCTGGAAGGTATCATTAATGGCTCTGTTGAGTTTGCTGATTATCGTCAGGAGCTTGAGGAATATATCCGCAGCGAGACAAAAAGCATGATAGAGCAGGATTTAACTGAGACAATTGCCCTCAATATAAATCAGTTTACTGGCAAGGATTCAAAGGGACTTGCCACCAGAAAGCCACTGGGAATCAAATGTCCTGCCTGTGGTGGAGAATTGACAACCACTTCCTTTGGATACGGATGCAAAAATTATGCTAACGACGAAATTAAATGTAGATTTAGTATTGGCACGATAGCTGGTGTAGACATTCCAGAAGACCAATTTAAGAAATTGATACTTGAAGGTAAAACTGATTTAATTGAAGGCTTTAAAAGCAAATCTAACAAGCCCTTCAAGTCTGTGCTTAAGCTAAGTAAAAATGAAGATGGAGAATATAATGTAAGCTTCGATTTCTCTGAGACTCCTACCGAATATTTAGAGGATTTGAAATGTCCTGTTTGCGGAGGAAGAATTGCTGTCACAGGATACGGCTTTGCCTGTGAGCATCGTTTTCAGGAGGAAAATCAATGCTATTTTTCTGTTGGGGAGATTGCATCCAGAAAGCTTTCCGAGGAGGAGCTTAGAAAGCTGCTAACTGATGGAATTACAGATGTATTAACAGGCTTCAAGTCTAAATCCAATCAAAAGTTTAGTGCTAAAATTCAGCTCAAAGAAAATGAGGAAGGAAAAAAGGTATTAAGCTTTAATTTTGAAGGAATAGAGGCTGAAAAACTTGTGGGCTGCAAATGTCCTGACTGCGGTGGAGATATTCTTATCCGACCAAGCGGATTTGGCTGTGCTAATTTCAGCTCAAAGGATGAAAACTCCTGCAAGTTCTATATAGGAAAAACAATAGCCGGCAAAAGTATTGGAGGACAGGTGGCAACTGAGCTTCTGTTGAATGGAAAGACCGAGACTCTCAGAGGGTTCAAGGGCAAAACCGGTAAAAAGTTTGATGCCAGATTAGTTCTAAAGAAGAATGAGGAAACTGGTAGGACAGAAGTAGTTTTTGATTTTGATGATGTTGAACCTAATTATCTTGCGGATGTTTTCTGTCCTGATTGCCAAAGCAAAATAATAAAGACCAATTTTGGATTTGCTTGCGAAAAGTATTTTGCAACAGAAAATAAGTGTGGCTTCGTATTAGGCGAAATTGCTTCTAAAAAACTAACAGATGCCGATGCAAAAGAATTGTTAGCTCAGGGACACACCAAAACCATTAGAGGCTTCAAAGGGAAATCTGGTAAAAAGTTTGACGCATGCCTAGTCTTAAAGAAAAATGAGGAGACAGGCAAGACAGAGGTCGCCTTTGACTTTGATAACGTAGAGGCCAAGGATATTAAAGATGTACAATGCCCTATTTGTGGTGGCAAAATTGTTGTCACACCATTCGGATATGGTTGTAGTAACTATAATAAGGAAGACCCGGATAATTCCTGCGGCTTTAACATAGGTCAAATTGCTGGTGTCAAGCTTAAAGAATCCCAGGTCAAGGAATTGTTAAAAGAGGGTATAACATCCACTATATCAGGCTTTAAATCAAGGAAAGGCACAAAGTTTGATGCTAAGCTTGCTCTTAATAAGGATGATACTGGCAAGGTTTCTGGCATTAAATTTGTTTTTGAGGATGAGGAAAAGGAAATGCCAAATCTTAAGTGTCCTAAGTGTGGAGAGCCAATTATAAAAAATCATTTTGGTTATCATTGCAAGAATAATGTGAGAGATAATGTGGATAGTTGTAGCTTCTACGTAGGCAAGGTAGCTGGTGTTGATATACCAGAGGAACAGTTTGTTAAGCTTATAACTGAAAAGAAAACAGATGTTATTACTGGATTTTTAAGCAAAAAAGGTTTATTCTTTGATGCGAGACTTAAGCTAAATGATGAATTTAGAACAGAGTTTGAATTTGAAAATTATACGTAAAACCAAGGCTTAGGATAGCATTTACATCTAGCTGTCTGACAGAGAAAGGAATATGATATGGAACAGTGTAAAATCAAAAATATGTACAATTTAAAGGAGACAATTGCCAGTGAGCTTTTTGAAGGCAAGGATTATCCTTGGGAGGTGCTTCCTGAAATTTCTGAGTTTATTAAGAAATTAGGACCAACTCTTGATCCTGAAAAGTATGAAAAGATGGGTGAGGATATCTGGGTAGCAAAATCCGCTACAGTTTTTGATTCTGCCTATCTTCATGGACCTCTTATTATAGATGAGGATGCCGAGGTTAGACAGTGCGCATTTATTAGAGGCTCTGCTATTGTGGGGAAGAATTGCGTAGTAGGAAATTCTACCGAGCTTAAGAATGTTGTTTTATTTAATAATGTTCAGGTTCCTCATTATAACTATGTTGGAGATTCAGTCCTTGGCTATAAATCCCATATGGGAGCAGGCTCTATCACATCTAATGTAAAGCAAGATAAGACATTAGTTGTTGTAAAAGCTAGAGATGGTGAAAAAATTGAAACAGGATTAAAGAAATTTGGCGCCATGCTTGGAGATAATGTAGAGGTTGGCTGTAATTCTGTGCTTAATCCTGGCACTGTTGTTTGTCCTCGTTCAAATATCTATCCACTATCACCAGTAAGAGGTGTTGTGGAAGCAGATAGTATATTTAAGAGCCAGGATAATATTGTAAAGAAGAATTAGTAGGACGTTTACTGGGAGCGAGGCATATTTGCCTCGCTCTTTAATATGGGTGGTACATTTGGTAAAATGTAAAAAGATTTTATTATTTTGTTTGGGAGGAAATAAAATGGGATTAATTAAAGCGTTTACAGGTTCAGTTTCTGGTGAGCTAGCTAATCAGTGGAAGGAGTTCTTTGTTTGTGATTCAATGTCTGCTGATGTTCTTATTAAAAGAGCGGAGCATAAGGTGTCAGGAAGAAGCTCTAACACAAAAGGAGATCAGGATGTAATCACAAAAGGTTCGGCTCTTATTGTTAACGAAGGACAGTGTGCTCTTTTAGTAGATAGCGGTAAAATTATTGATGTGGCTGCTGAGGCAGGCGCCTATGAATGGGAAGATAATGGTTCTGCATCTATTTTTGCAGGCGGTTTTGCTGATGTATTCAAGGAGCTTGGAAGTAGATTTACATTTGGCGGAGAGAAGCCTGTTCAGCAGAGAATCTATTTTGTTAATACAAAGGATATTGTTGGCCTTAAATTCGGCACACCTAGCCCAATTCCTTTTAGAATTTTAGATACAAATGTTGGTCTTGATATGGATACTACCTTAAAGTGCAACGGAAATTACAGCCTTAAGGTGTCAGATCCTACACAGCTTTATGTTACTTTAGCAGGTAATGTAAAAGATGAATACAATATTGAAGATATACAGGAGCAGCTTAGAGCCACATTCATTCAATCTTTACAGCCCGCACTTGGCAAGCTTACAAATCTTGGCGTAAGACCTTCTTCTATTCCTAATTATACAAAGGAAATCTCTGAGGCTATGGGCCAGGAGCTTGATAAGGATTGGACTGAAAAGTACGGTCTTGCAATCACATCAGTTCAGATTCTCACAACACAAATTCCAGATGAGGATGCTGCTACACTTAAAGAACTTCAGAAATCAGGTGCTTTACGTGATCAGTCTATGGCAGGTGCAACTCTTATTCAGGCACAGGCACAGGCTATGAAGGATGCAGCTAATAATGCAAATGGGGCAGCTATGGGATTCTTTGGAATGAACATGGCTATGCAGGCTGGTGGAGCAAATGGCGCTGATTTATTAAATACTGGTGCAGCAAATCAGCAAATGGCTCAGACAGGACAGATGGTAGGTCAGTCTCAGCCAGGTCAGCCACAACAGAATAGATGGTTCTGCCCAAATTGCGGTAATGAGAACTATGGTAATTTCTGTGTAAACTGTGGAACTAAAAGACCTTAAAATTAAGGAGAAATAATATGGCAACAAGGTTTCCTTGTCCCAAATGTGCAGGACAGCTCAGATTTGCTCCTAAAGAGCAAAGGCTGAAATGCGTCTCTTGCGGGCAGTATACAAATCCTGATAGCTATAAGCCTGATGATAGCTTTGGAATAGATTCATTAAATACCAAAATATATATGTGTCCTACCTGCGGCGGAGAAATACAGCTTATTGACAATGATGGCATGGAGTTTTGTCCTTATTGTGGTAATCAAGCTACTATGCAGGAGCATTTTTCAGACGAAGGTGTACCTAGGTACATTATGCCCTTTAAGTTTGATAAAGCAGATGCCAAGGAAAAGTACGAAGAAAAGACTAAAAAAATTCCCTTTGCACCAGATGGTCTTAATGAAGATGAGAACATTGAGAAGATGGTTGGGCTTTACGTTCCATATTATATCTACGAATATGGAATTAATGACGAGATTAATTTTGACGGCTCCGCAAGCAGAACAGAGGGAAAATATTACATCACTGATTATGCAAAGATAAAAGTGTCTGTAGATGTTGAAGCTGTTAAGGTTTCTTATGATGCATCTCAGTCCCTTGATGATACAATTTCTTCCAAATTGGAGCCTTTTCCTATGGATGAGTTAGAGGAGTTTAATCCTAACTATCTGGCAGGTTTTTTCGTTGAGAATTCCTCTGTGGACAAGGATTTGTATTTTACCCAGTCTTATGACAGAGCAGCAGATTATATGTATGCAAAGGTTATGGAAAAGGTCGGCATATACAAACCTGTTAAGAACATTAAGAAAGATGTTATAACTCAGCTTAAGAATGATATGCAAACATCCAAAGTAGAAGGTGCGTATCTTCCTTTTTATTTTCTTACTACAAAGTATGGAGATAGAGTGGCATACTCAATTGTTAATGGAGTTAGTGGAAATCTTTACATGGATATGCCTGTGGACAAAAGGAAAATGTTTAAGACAGCCATTAAAACATCGGCTATCATTTTCGTTGTGCTACTTTTGGCTTCTTTCATTTTCGATTTTAGCTTTAAGATTCAGAATGTTACAACATTTTCTGCATTTATATCATCCTTGATTGCTTTTGTTGGGGCAATCATTGCTGCAAAGACCTATCGCAGGGACAATCACTTGGATGATATAGGCTTTTTCAAGTCTAAGGATAATTTGTCTAAAAAAATAAAAACGGAAAAGACTAATAAAATGAATAGTAAAGTGGTGAATTACATTATAATTATCTTAATGGGATTGATAATTTTATCTATCATGTCAGGAGCATTAGCTGACCTGGTGGAGCTTTATATGATGCTACTTTACCCAATAAGCGTTGTGCTTATTATAATTTCATTTTTTAAGGTGAAAAAGGGCAAAAAGAAGGTACTCTTACTGGGATTCTTTGGGTGGTTATTTTCAACCATTATAAGAATCAGTGCTGTGCCAAATGATATTTTCTATTATTCATCTATGATTGTAGTGTTCTTAATAATTCTACTGTCAGTTGATGCTATAGTGAATGAATACAATGCCTTTGCAACAAGACCTACACCTCAGTTTAATAAAAAGGGAGGAGGCTTGGAACATGCGAGATAAGATAGTAACATATATCGTATTTACGTTCTTGCTATCAATCATTCCAATGAATGTTAAAGCGGCATCTTCAAATGTTTACATTGAAGATGATGCTGGACTTCTTTCCTCTGAAGAATATCAGGAACTGGAAGGTTATTTGGAAGGGTTAGATGATTCCATTAATTATGTAGCTGTCACTTCAAATACTAGTGATTACGGCGTGGATGCAGATAGTAGGTTATATCATTATTACACTACAAAGTATGCTGATGACGCAGATGGTGTAGCTTTCATTATCGACATGTATGATAGGGAAATAATCTTAGCTGGTTATGGCGATGTACAAAATAAGCTATCTAGCGCAGATGCCCTGGATATTACTGACAATATATATTCCTATGCATCATACGAAGATTATTATTCCTGCATATATTATGCATTCCATCAGGCTAATTCCTTGATTAACGATGGCTTTATTCTTAGGCCTATGAGAATAATAATCATCTTTTTAAGCTCTATTATACTAGGCTTTTTAGGATGCTTTCTTTATGCAGTATATCAGCGCTCGAATTCAAAGGCGCCTGATGTACCTTCGGAGATTATATTGGCTGGGGCAGCACTTGCAGGTGGTGCTGTAATCTACGATACAAAAAAGATTATAAGACAGGAATCTTCCAGCAGCTATCACGGTGGCGGAGGCTATTCTGGAGGCTACCATGGAGGCGGCTTCTCGGGAGGAGGGCACTCAGGCGGAGGGCACTCAGGTGGTGGTCATTCCAGCGGTGGTCATAAATTTTAAATGGGGTTATAGAACTGAATTTTAGATTTTCTTAGGAGGGGTAAAACTATGGATAATCTTCGTAAGGTTTCTACAGACGGTCTTGAACTGATTGCTAAAGGAAGAACTGCAAGTGTCTATGCTTATTCAGAAACAGAGGTTTTAAAGGTATATTTTTCTTTTTTTCCAGAGGAGGACATACTCTTACAATGGGATAATACCCTTAAGGTTACTGAAATCGGTATTCCTTGCGCAAAAGCGTTAGAGCTGGTTCAGGTGGGGGATAGCATTGGTGTTATTTATGAAAGAATTTACGGAGAAACACTCAGTGATCTTTTAACAAAAGCTTGGCTTAGTGATAATAAAGAAATAGGACGTTTATTGGATTTTTATGTTTCATTTGCAAAATCATTGCACGAGAAGGAGTTTCCTGTAGGAACATTTGAAGATATAAAAGAGCATTACCAAAAAAAGATCAATAAAGTAACCGGTGTGTTTATTAGTGAAGAGAATGCTAAAAAACTAAGCACATTTATTGATGATATTCCTACATCAACACACTATCTTCATGGAGATTTGAATCAGAGTAATATTATACTTCTCTCTGATAGAAGCGTAAAAATGGTAGATGTTGGAGATGCAGCCCAGGGTGACCCTTTGTTTGATTTTTGTTTTCTTTCCGGTATGGTTTTCTTAAATCGTATTATTCCTAGTTTTTCTATGAAAAATTGCGGGCTTTCAGATGAAGAAAGCGAAGAATTGTACAGATTGACTATCTCAAGGTATTATAATGAGGCTAATGAAGAAGAACTGCAAAGTATTCTGAAAAAAGGAAAACTACTGGGGATTGTCTATGGTGTTACCATAGGTTTTGGAGAAGGTGATTTTATCCCACTGATAAAAAAAGCAGTCGACAAGATTGTAAGTGAGGAGTTTTAAGACATTGAACAGGGCTTGCCTAAATGGGCAAGCCTTTTAAAGTGGTAACTATTTTTTGGCAAAAAATTAACAAAAAACAAAAAGAGTACTTTACTAAAGCTTTAGAAAGTGAGAAAATATTATCAATAATGCCGCGGTGCGGTGTTTAATCAAGATGTCAATTATGTAAGTAGCAATTACATTTTTGGTACTATCTGAACGAAGAAAGGAGTTCTACAATGATTTACACAAAAGAAGTAGAAAACATGTGTCCTGTAGCAAAGGGCGCAAAGCATGAACCAGCTCCTATCCCTGAGGAGGGAAAATGGGTACACGCTAAGCAGATTTCTGATATTAGCGGTTTCACACACGGTGTTGGCTGGTGTGCTCCACAGCAGGGTGCCTGCAAATTATCTTTAAATGTTAAGAATGGTGTTATTGAGGAAGCTCTTGTTGAGACAATTGGTTGCTCTGGTATGACACATTCAGCAGCTATGGCTGCAGAGATTCTCCAGGGTAAGACAATCCTTGAGGCTCTTAATACAGACCTTGTTTGTGACGCTATCAATACAGCTATGAGAGAGCTTTTCCTTCAGATTGTTTACGGTCGTACACAGTCTGCATTCTCAGATGATGGACTTGCAATCGGTGCTGGTCTTGAGGATCTTGGAAAGGGTCTTCGTTCACAGGTTGGTACAATGTACGCAACAAAGGAAAAGGGTGTTCGCTACCTTGAGATGGCTGAAGGCTATGTAACAGGTATCGCTCTTGATGCTGATAACGAAGTTATCGGTTACCAGTTTGTTTCTCTTGGAAAGATGACAGACTTCATTAAGAAGGGTGATGATCCTAACACAGCATGGGAAAAGGCAAAGGGCCAGTACGGTCGTGTTGACGATGCTGTTAAGATTATCGATCCACGTCAGGAATAATATAGGAAAGGAGAAACTAAAATGGCTTTATTTGAATCATATGAGAGAAGAATTGATCAGATCAATGCTGTTCTTAATAAGTATGGTATCAGCTCAATCGAAGAAGCTGAGAAGATTACAAAGGACGCAGGTCTTGATGTATACGAGCAGGTAAAGAAGATTCAGCCTATCTGCTTCGAGAACGCTTGCTGGGCTTACACTGTAGGTGCTGCAATCGCTATTAAGAAGAATTGCCGCAAGGCTGCTGATGCAGCTGCTGCAATCGGAGAGGGACTTCAGTCTTTCTGTATTCCAGGTTCTGTTGCTGATCACCGTAAGGTAGGTCTTGGACATGGTAACCTTGGTAAGATGCTCCTTGAGGAGGAGACAGAGTGCTTCTGCTTCCTCGCAGGTCACGAGTCATTCGCTGCTGCTGAGGGTGCTATCGGTATCGCTGAGAAGGCTAACAAGGTTCGTCAGAAGCCACTTCGCGTTATTCTTAACGGTCTTGGTAAGGACGCTGCACAGATTATTTCTCGTATCAATGGTTTCACATTTGTTGAGACAAAGTACGATTATCATGATGCAAAGCTTAACATCGTTTCTGAGAAGGCATACTCAAATGGTCTTCGTGCAACAGTTAAGTGCTACGGCGCTGATGATGTTCAGGAAGGTGTTGCTATCATGCACCACGAGAACGTTGGTGTTTCTATCACAGGTAACTCTACAAACCCTACACGTTTCCAGCATCCAGTAGCTGGTACATACAAGAAGGAGTGCGTAGACCTTGGTAAGAAGTACTTCTCAGTTGCTTCAGGTGGTGGTACAGGACGTACACTTCACCCAGATAACATGGCAGCTGGTCCTGCTTCATACGGTATGACAGATACTCTTGGACGTATGCACTCAGATGCTCAGTTCGCTGGTTCATCTTCAGTTCCTGCACACGTTGAGATGATGGGTCTTATCGGAATGGGTAACAACCCTATGGTTGGTGCAACTGTTGCAGTTGCAGTTTCCGTAGAGGAAGCTGCTACAGCTGGAAGATTTTAGTTAAATCTAGCAAAGCGCAGATTTAACTAAAACTGGAGGGCTCAAATCTCCGAAGGAGATTTCTTCCAATGAGCCCGACTGTCCTTGTTTTCTTAAAGGGTCCTTGGTTTTGCCAAGGGCTCTTTTTCTATCTCTATCACAATTAATAATCCCCAATTTCTTTATGAAAAGAATGTGAAAATCAAAAAATTATTCTCAAAAATGGCTACAATGTTGATAAAGCCGCGTAAAGTACAAGTTAAGGGATATTCTTTCCGAGAAAGGAGAAAATTACTATGTGGACAATTGGCGAGATTAAATCTTTACTGTAAGTACATCAGCAGAGGTTAAGAGTGCTACAGGTACTGAGGAATTGGAAGCGGCACTTTTATCCTCTTGATCCATTAGGTTTGCAAATACTTTTTGGAGCATTAATGGGAGTTACATTGATTGGATTCCTTTTAAAGATATTTGCATTTAATCCTCTAGAAGTTATGCATAAGGATTGTGATTATGAACTTATAAAAGATAAGCACAGCTTGCCACTTGCGGCCATGCCTGAAACTAAGCCTAAGCCTTATGAAATTCAGCTTCAAAAGGGTGATAGAGTTTTTGTATATACAGATGGTGTGCCAGAGGCAATAAATGAAAATGAAGAGCAATATGGTACAGACAGAATGATTCAAGTGCTTAATGGCATCAAAGACAAAACAGTAGAAGAAACACTTTTGTTTATGTCAGAGAGTATTAATGAGTTTAAAGGTAAAGCGGATCAATTTGATGATATCACTATGTTGGGGTTTGAGTTCGCTAAAAATTAAGAAATATGTACACAATAGTGCTAAATGCACTTTTTGAAATAAAAATGAAGATTATGTGAATTACAAATAATCCACAGAAAAACAGTTATACTATTAATTGACTATATTGATAGGAGGAGGAGTTAATATGCTTAATATCAATGAAGCAAAGAAGGGTGAAAGATTGGACATTGCTTTGGAGGGAAGACTGGATACACCTACTGCGCCTCAGCTGGAAGAAAAGATTAATAGTGCCATTAGCGATGTGACAAATTTGACTTTCGATTTCACCAAGCTTGAGTATATTTCCAGCGCGGGCTTAAGAGTGCTCCTTTCTGCTCAAAAGGTTATGAACAAACAAGGGAAAATGACGATATCCAATGTTTCTGAGGAGATTATGGAAATCTTTGAGGTTACTGGTTTTTCCGATATCCTTACTATTCAGTAAAACTATATAATCCTGCATCTTTTTTGGTGTGAGATTTTTTCTTAGGTGGTATATATGAAAAAAATAGAATGCGATGCCTTTCTAGAAAATTTGGATAGAGTTATTTCTTTTGTTGAAACTGAATTAGAAGAACTAGGATGCCCTATGAAGATTCAGATGCAAATTACAAGTTGCAGTGGAAGAAATATTTGTAAATATCGCACATTACGCATACGGAAAAAATATATTGATACTTGAAAAGAAAACTTCAATTTGATGAAGATTAACTTGGATATAAGCTACGTTTAGTTATAACAGATAGATGCGCTACGGGGGACTATCAAATGGACGGAGTCAAGTTATTAAGTAGTGAACAAAACAGTGTTGTTGTTGGCTTTTATGGAAAAATCTCAAGTAATAATTCACAGGCAGTGGATGAAGAACTTGCAAAGCTTAGAAGTGACAATCCGCAGGGAAGTCTTGTGTTTGATTTTGAAAAGCTTGAATATATTTCAAGCGCTGGTTTGCGTGCATTATTAAAGGCTTCAAAAAATGAGCATAATCAAAAGATTAAGATTATCAATGTCTCTTTAGAGGTTTATGAAATCCTTGAAATGACAGGATTTAATCAGATGTTTGAAGTACACAAGGTCATGAGAAGATTTTTTATGGAGGGGCTAGAACTCATTGGTGGAGGAACCAATGGAGAGGTGTATAGAGTAGATAAGGAGAATATTATTAAACTCTTCAAAGAAGATACATCCTTTGAGGTTATTGATAGAGAGAGAAATCTGGCTAAACAGGCATTGATAGAAGGAATTCCTACGGCTATATCTTTTGATGTTGTGCAGGTAGAAGAAAGATATGGAATAATGTTCGAGCTTATTGATGCAGATTCCCTTTCTACAACTTTAAAAAATAAGCCTAAGGAATATGATTCTTATGTAGATAAGTATATAGATTTAATAAAAAAGATTCATTCTATCAAAGGTGATTCTGATAAGTTTATTAATATTAAAAGTGTTTATTACGATGCTATAGACTATTCCAAGGATTATTACACCAAAGAAGAACTGCTTAAGCTTAGGAATCTTGTAGATTCAGTTCCTGATACAGGAACACTGATTCATGGAGATTATCATCCTAACAATATCATGGTGCAGGATGGTGAGCTTATCCTTATTGACATGGGCGATATGACATTAGGTCATCCTATGTTTGATTTTCTTGCTACTGCAGCGACTCAAGTAAATCTTGTAAATTTGAATCCGGAGTATGCCGAGTTTCACACCAAAATGCCTGCGGATTTGATTACTAAAACATGGAGACGATTGATAGATGGATATTTCGAGGATAAATCCGAGGAAGAAAGAAAACGAATCGAAGAGCAGATTTGTATTTTCTCTAAGCTGAAGGTAGCTCTTTGTCCTTATTTTGGAAGAGGAGTTACACCAGAAATTTTACAGGCCAGCATAGATGATGCGAAGCAGAATTTTTTGCCATTAATTGATGACTTGATAGGAGCTGTAGACTGGTAAAAAGTGTACATTACAAAACGGAGGGGTTGGTAAATGAAGTCTGAGAAAATAATAGCTGCAAATAAAAAGAGATTAGAAGACGGGATAAAAGCATTTGAGAGATTAAAGACTGTTTGCCAGGATCCCATGAAGGTAAACGAAGAGCTTTTACTTAAGATAATCCGTGATAATGAAGATACGAAATATGGAAAAAAATATGACTTCAAAAACATCCATAGTATTGAAGATTACCAGAAGAAAGTTCCAGTTACCAAATATGCCGATTATTCGGATTATATAAAGCAAATGACGGGAGAAGGTGAAAAAAATCTGATATGTGCCTATGAAGTGGGTCATTTCAATGGTTCCTCTGGTACTACAGGAGATATAAAATATATCCCTATGCCCCAAGAAATGATAGATGTTTATATGGCCTATATAAATCGCGGTCCAATTGGAGTTCTAACTGATGCCATAGGCGAAGAGTGGACTAAGGGGAGATGTATCAGACTTGCAGAGTGCCCTTCTGAGGAACGATATGTGTCCTCTGGAGCTACATTTGGTGCAATTTCAAGTCACATGACCAGACATTTCAGGCCTAATATTGATTTTTTATTCACATCCCCAGATGAGGCTATTTTTCCAGTGAGTGGAACGGATACCAAGTATCTTCACGCTAGATTTGCGCTGATGGATGCTGACGCAACAGGTATGATGGCAGCATACTTAAGTTACCTGGTACTCACCATGAAATACATTGAGAATAATTGGGAGATGCTTGTTGATGATATTGAGGCTGGAACTATATCTAGCACGGTGGAGCTATCCGAGGATGTAAAGTCTCAGGTCATGGATAAAATAAAGCCTATGCCAGAAAGGGCTGCAGAACTTAGAGAGATTTTTAAAGGTGGATTTGATGAGCCGTTTGTTCCGAAGGTTTGGAAGAATATGAAATACGTGCTTGGTATCGGAACCGGAGGATTTAAGATTCATGCTGATGTCTTAAAGGAAAGCTACACAGGTAAAAATATCCCGTTTGTCAAAATTGGTATTGTAGCTTCTGAGGGGTGTTTTACCACTACATATAGGTTGGATAGCGAGGACACAGTCCTTATACCAGATTCTGTATTTTACGAGTTCTTGCCAGTTGATGCTGATGATGATTTTTCTAAGATTGTAACAATAGATGGTCTTGAACAAGGAAAAGAATATGAAATTATAATCACGAATATGGGAGGCTTCTATAGATATAGGATGCGTGATGCTGTGCGTATTGTTTCACGCTTTGAGAATACTCCTACGCTGGAATTTTTGTATCGCATTGATCAAACTATCAATATTCTTGGGGAGAAGACTACCGAAGCGACCCTGAGAGAAGCTGCAAATAATATGGCGGAAAGTCTATCGATAGAGCTTATAGATTTCAGTGTATATGCAGATATTAAGACCACGCCACATAGATATCAGTATTTTTTAGAAATAGGTAGAAATCCAAAGGGGTATTCAAACGATGTTATAAGAGAGACCCTTGAAAAGGAACTTCTAAAGCTTGCACCGGCGCTGAGAGACTTGGTGGATAGGGGATTATGCCAGGTAATAAAGGTGAATTTTTTGCAACAGGATACATATTTGTTGTGGAGAGATATGGCTATATACAATGGAACGAATTCCAATCAGCTTAAGCCTATACACATAATCAGAAATGAACAACAGAGAAAATTTTTCTTTGGACTGACAGAAAGTAGTAGCGAACCTTAAAGAATCGTAGGGTGTTTTCCTATAGGAGAGTACAGATGAGTAGAATTATTTTGAGGGCAGTAGGAGATAATCTTATTCAGGAAGCATTATATAAGGCTGCAAAAAATGAGGATGAGTATTTCTTCGAAAATCAGTACTCTGAGATAACGACCCTAATAAAAGAGGCTGATATAGCAATTGTAGATCAGGAAACAATTCTAGTTGAAGATAGAAATGAGATTTCAAATTTTCCCGCCTTTGGTACTCCTTTCGAGGCAGCAGATGCTTTGGTAAATGCAGGCTTTAATGTAATTATGCAGGGTACCAATCATGCATTGGACAAAGGCTTTGATGGGATAACTGGTGATATCAAAATATGGAAGAAATATTTCGATAGGATAAAGCTAGTTGGAATATATGACAATAAGATGTCTGCTAAAGAAATCCCTATAATTGAAAAAAACGGGATTAAAGTTGCAATACTTAATTACACACAATCTCTTAATTTTCACAGAAAACCGTTTTTTAAATCCTATTGCGTCAACACAATGAAAGCAATAGACAAAGGCAAGATTCGTAGAGAAATTAAAAGGGCGAGAGAGCTTGCAGATGTGGTTGTAATATTACCTCATTGGGGCGTGGAATACCTGTATGAACCAGTACAGAGCCAAATAAAGTGGGCGGAATTTTTTGCAGAATGTGGTGCAGATTTAATTATTGGCACGCATCCTCACGTTCTCCAGTATAAGGAAGATATAAAAACAAGTGATGGAAAATATGTGCCTTGCTATTTTTCACTTGGTAATTTTATATCAGCTCATATGAATTTGCGAGGTGTTGTGATAGGTGGTATGGCAGATGTTGAAATTGAGATGGACGACTCTCATAACATCAGCATTATCAGGAATGACATTATTCCTACAGTTACCCATACAGATAAAGATTTTAGCTTTTTTAAAGTGATTAAGCTTTCTGATTATACCAATGAATTGGCAGAAGAAAATGGCCTTCTAAAAATTATAAACACTCGATTCAATGACAATGTAGATGCTGACAAATTGCGTGATATATATAAGGACATTATGGAAAGAAGGGCTCTAGCGAAAAGCATGTTTAAAAGACCGTTAGATGTGACACTCTTTAATTATTATATTATGAAACAGTCGCGCAAGAATAACAGTTAGTTTATCAGAAGGAGTAAGGTATGGATTATAAGGTATCAGTTATTGTTCCAATGTATAAAGCTGAAAGGTTTATAGAACCAGCTATTAATGGTCTTTTAAATCAGACATTAAAGGAGTTAGAGGTTGTAGTTGTAAATGATTGCTCCCCAGATAATAGTCTAGAAATTTGTCAGAGGCTTTTTGGGGATAATGAAAGAGTTCAAATCCTTACTCAGTCTAAAAACATGGGTCCAGGAGAAGCCAGAAATACTGGAATAAAAGCTGCAAGAGGTGAATATATTGCCTTTGCAGATATTGATGATGGAGTTCTAAGGAATGCCTATGAGGAATTATATAGTTTGGCAAAAGAGAATGGAGATGCAGATGTAATTCACTCCACTGGGAACATTTTGCCTTTGGATAATAGTGACCCAGATGATATTTACACCGTTGATGAAAAATACTATTTACCTATTCCTAATGATAGATTCGATGTTGCAACAGAAGTTAGAGTGCTTTCTGATGATTTGAATGAGAGATACGAAAAATGGAAGAATCATGCATATCATTGGAATTTAGGAACAAAGCTTTTTAGAACACAGTTTTTAAGAGACAATGATATCCACTTTGGTGAAATAAGATTGTCCGAAGATATGGCATTTTGTTTTGAGGCGTTGTTTTTGGCAAAGACATATGTACTTAGTCCGAATAAATATTATTTGTATCGTATAAGCAACGTATCTATTTCAAGACGTGGATATACCACTGCATTTTTCAAAACCTCATGTCATGCTCTTTTTAACGTTTGTTCAATAGTCAAAAGGACAATGAAAAAAATAGATTATTTTAAAGAAAATCCTAAGAGCATGCAGGGTGTCTTTGAATATATGCTAGAAATTTTGGAGCAGGAATTTGTTATCCCTGTATATCAAAGTCTTGGCGAGGAAACAATACTTTCAGATGGACTATTTACAGAATTAATGAAGGAACAATTTAAGGATAATGCCGACTATATGATGTACGCATTTTTTGAGCAGCATAGAAAATATCCACCAACAGTTAGTTCTGTGAGTCAGCTTACTGTGGATAATGTAAAAGCAATGATGGAAAAGAGAAAAGCGGACAGCAAATAAGGAAAGGTTTAATAGAGTATACCTATATGAAGCTAATAATACGGTGCATGAAACAAAAGGACAGAGTAATATCTGCTTTTATAGTATTATTTGTGATTGTTGAGGTCCTTTTGGAAACGAAAATACCAGTTGTCATGGGAGATATTTCTGCTCTTTTACAAAGCAAAACTATGTCCTTTGAGGATGTAAGAAGTAAAGGGCTTGAGATGATAACTTATGCCCTGTTTTCTTTTGTTGCGTCTTCAGTTGTGTGCTTTTTGCTTATCGACTTGGCATGTAGAGTAAGTCATGTACTTAGGGTGAAGGTTTTCGAGAAAATACTTGGTTTTTCTCTATCTGAAATATCTTCCTTTGGAACAGGTACTCTTATTTCCAGATGTAACAATGATATTGATACGGTGCAGGGCTTTGTAACCCAAAACTTTATAAATATTGTAAGGGCTCCAATATTATTTATCATTGTTTTCTACAGACTTTCTTCATCTAATGGTGTATGGATTGCTATGTCCCTATTTGCTGTAGCAATTATGATTACACTTGTCTTTTTCATGTTTATATCAATCGCCCCTCTTGTGAAAATAGGAAGCATAATAGGGGATAGAATGGTATCTGCTATTCATGAGCATATTTATGGTATTCGCCTTATTCATTTAGGTAATAAATTTTCTTCCCAGGAAAAAAGCTATAACAAAATAAATAAAGAATCAGCCGATTTTTCAATAAAAGTTAAAAGAATTACCAGCTTTTTTTCTCCTTTTACAGGGATGATTATTTATGGATTAACTTTAGCAGTATATATATCTGGGGCATTTATAATGCAACATCATGAATTAAGTGACCAAACAGCAGATTTTGCAGCTATGGTTTCGTATGTTTCATTTATTACTTTTTTGTTCAATGCCTTGGTAAATATAATACTGGTTGTTATGACCATTCCAAGTCTTTTAAATGCGCAGAGACGACTTATTGAAGTTCTAGATCAAGAGAATTCTATTGTTGATGGTAGTTTTGAGGGAATACCCGACAGCGAAGGCAGTGTGGAATTTAGAAATGTTTCTTTTACATATCCAAGCTCAAGAGCGGATGCTATCAGTGACATTAGCTTCAAAGTAAAAAAAGGACAGACTGTTGCTATTATCGGAGGAACAGGATCAGGAAAGACTACCGTTTTAAATCTAATACTTAGGCTTTATGAGGCCACAAAGGGAGAAATACTTGTTGATGGAATCCCTGTTAAGGATTATAAACTAAAGGATTTAAGGAATAGAATAGGCTATGTGCCACAGCAAAACTATCTGTTTTCTGGGACAATTGCTGAAAATATAGGCTATGGGGAAAATGGTAGATTTAAGGCCACTATAGAGGAAATTGTAAAAGCAGCCCAAGTAGGTCAGGCAGATGCTTTTATTAGGGCCAAGGAAAAGGGCTACTATGAAGGTGTTCAAGCAGGCGGAACTAATTTTTCAGGAGGACAGAGACAACGACTTACTATATCACGAGCGCTGTGCCGTGATCCTGAAATATATGTATTTGATGATTCCTTTTCTGCTCTTGATTTTGAGACTGATGCCAAGCTAAGAAAGGCTTTAAAAAAGACCACAGCAGGGGCAACAGTAATAATGGTATCCCAGCGCATTGCAAGTGTAAGGGATGCAGATTTGATTCTTGTTATGGACAATGGCAGGATTGTAGGTTCGGGAACTCATGAGCAGCTACTTGAAGGATGTAGCGTATATAAAGAGATTGCAATATCACAGAATCCTAAGGAGAAGGCTGTATGAAAGATAAAGCAATTTATATTGTAAGTAGAATGAAGGTTTTTTTTAAGCCATATTTCATTAAGTTTCTTGCTGTAATGATTATTGGAGGTTTGGGAGCCTTTTGTAACATTCTTCTTCCAAGTCAAATTGAAAAAATATCAGGAATAATCGAAAGCCAGATAGGACATGAATTAAATATGAATCTGCTTTTAAGATCTGGGATTACATGTGGTTTTATTATTATTGGAATGTTTATATGTAACTATGTATTTGGGTTCGGCATGGAGGTTTGCTCCCAGAGAATATCTGCAGATATTAGAAGCGCAATAAATACAAAGATTAATAAGATTTCCATGAAGCAGTTAGATCAGATGTCTGCTGGAGATTTGATAGCTAATATGACTACAGATGTTAATACCATAAGCATAGCTATTTCACAATCATTAGGATTGTTATTTGCCAATGCTGTTATTTTAATCGGGGCAATAGTAGCCATGCTTTTAAAAAGTGTGCCGCTTGCAATATGTGTAATATCATTCACAGTATTAGGAGTTGTAATTAGTACCTTGGTTTCAGGAAGAACCATTTCAATGCGAGATGCACTTAGAAGGGAACAGGCAAACATTAACGGAATGGTGGATGAGTCCTTAAATGGATTCATGGTAATTCGTGCATATAATTCTGAGGATGATATAATCGACACCTTTAGGTCTACAAGCGAAAGATACATGCTAAACCTTAAAAGGAGTCAATTTGTTACAGAAGAACTAACTCCAATTATGACAATGCTAAATAATCTAACCTATGTTGTTGTCTGCATAGTTGGAGCATACTTGATGGTTAGCGGCAGTAAAACAGTAACAATAGGTGTTATGATTGCATTTTTGTTATATGCAAGAATGTTGGCAAATCCACTTACCTTTTTTGCTAGTGTCATAAATATGCTGGCTCTTACCATGGTTAATTGTCAAAAGATAATAAACGTACTTGATATGCCAGAAAATACTGATGAAGGTGTTGATGAAATATCAGGTGAACCTGGAGGTGTGGAATTCAAGGACGTGAGGTTTGGATACACCGATGACAAGGAAGTTATTCACGGATTTAATGCCGACATAAAGCCTGGAATGAAGGTGGCTATTGTTGGACAAACAGGAGCAGGAAAGACCACACTTGTAAATTTGCTTATGCGTTTTTATGAGACGAACAGCGGGCAGATTTGTATAGATGGAACCAATATAAAGGACATTCCACGTGAGAGATTACATCAAATACTTGGAATGGTTATGCAGGAAAACTACCTTTTTAATATAAGCATCAGAGACAACATTAAATATTTTGCACCAGATGCCACTGAGGAGGAGCTTCAATCAGTTGTGGAAAAATGTTCTCTTGGACATTTTATAGAAACCTTGCCTAAGGGAATTGATACGATTTTATCAGAAGAGCTGGCGGTATCTTCTGGACAAAAACAGCTTATTTCAATTGCACGAACCATGATAAAAAAGCCTAAGATACTGATTCTTGATGAAGCAACATCTTCAGTAGATACTAGAACGGAGCTTATGATACAAAAAGCCCTAGATGAGCTTTCAAAAGACCGCACAAGCTTTGTAATTGCTCACAGGCTTTCTACCATTAGAAATGCTGATGTTATATTCGTAATGCAGGATGGAGATATTGTTGAGACTGGAAATCATGAACAGCTGCTAGCGAAAAATGGTATATATACAAGAATTTATAATAGTCAGTTTGAGACTGCATCTTAATAACTTTTATAAAGGGAAAGGAGAAATGCATTTTGTTTTTTCTGGATGAATTTGAAAAACAGGTAATTACAAAAAAGGATTTCAAAGCCCTTACAGATGATTACGGGAAAAGAAGTGTGACGTATAAACAGCTTGATAATCTTTCCAATAAAGTAGCCAACAAGCTTGTTTCAATGGGAGTAAAAAAGGGATCTTCCGTAATAATTATTCTCCCAAGAATTGCTGAATATGTTGCTTGTGAAATTGCAATTTTTAAAATAGGCGCTGTTGTTGTTCCTCTTATTCCTGAGTATCCCAAGGATAGAGTGGAATTCATTGAAAAAGACAGTGATGCAGTGATTGTTATAAGGGAAAGCTTTTTTGATGGAATAGAGCTCTTTTCAGACGAGGAGGTAGTATGTGCTGATGCCAGTGATTCTGATAGAGGAATGATTCTATATACATCAGGTTCTACAGGCAAGCCTAAGGGTGTGGTTTATACAAGATGCAATATAGATGCTCAGGTAATAAGAAAACTAGAAAATGTGAGAGATATTTCCCCACTTGTTTTTGCAGCCTCTGCAACTATGTCATTTTGCGTAACTGTGACAGAGTATTTTAGGACGCTAGCTATAGGAGGACATGTACATATTATTTCTGACGAAGTTAGATCTGATTCTAGTAAGCTTTCAGACTACTATAAAGAAAATAATATCACCGCAGGATTTATTAGTCCGAGGATACTTAAAAATTTTATATGTAAAAGTGAATGCTTAAAGCGAGTTTTTACTGCCAGCGAAAAAGTTGTAAATATTTATTCTCCTGATTTTGAAATAGTAAACGCCTACGGACAAAGTGAAACAGTAGGTACTATTACTGAGTTTTTGATAGACAAAACCTATGACAATACCCCAATAGGGAAACCATTAAAAGGGATTGAGGCTATTGTTGTCAATCAGGAGGAAGAAGAGGTTTTAGATGGAGAGGAAGGCGAGATTTGTATTATTGGAAATTTGCCTTGTGAGTATAATAATCTGCCTGACCAGACCAACCAGGTATTTAAAAAGCTTCCTGATGGTAGAGTTTTGATTCGTTCCGGTGATATAGGAAAAAAATTGCCTGACGGTAATTTGTTATATCTTAACAGAAATGACTGGATGATTAAGATTCACGGTCAAAGAGTAGAGCCAGGTGAAATAGAAACGGTTATGAATACTGTAGAAGGCATTACTGGTTCTATTGTGAAGGCCTTTGAAAATGAAGACGGAACGATGCTTTTATGTGGCTTTTTTACAGAGGCAAAGGCTGTAAGTCACGAAAACATAAAGGAAAAGCTAAAGTCAGCTCTTCCAGATTATATGATTCCTGGAGTCTTTGTAAAGATGGATGGTTTTCCTGTTAATGCCAACGGCAAAATTGCCAGAAAGGAAATTCAAAAGCCTGATTTAAGCACGCTCACTGTAGACTATGAAAAACCAGTAGGTGAAATAGAGGAAGCTTTATGTAATGCAATGGAGCAGCTTTTAAATATAAAAAGGATTGGACGAAACGACAATTTCCTAGAGCTTGGTGGCAATTCGTTAAATGCTGTTGCACTATGCTCACTTTGCAAAATAGAGTCTCTTGCTCCTCAAATTGTAATGCTGGGGCAGACTCCTAAGAAAATAGCGGAGCTTTTAGCAGAAAATAGCTTTTATCCAAAGCCTAAGCTTACGGTTTCAAAGGAACTAAAAAAGGAATATCCACTTTCTCATTCTCAGAAGTATCAGTATGAATTATGTAAAAAAAATGGAAAATCTATCGATTGTATTGATACAGTATATTTCTTTAAGCTGGACGAGGATGTTGATATTAAAAAGCTTAAAGCGTCAGTTGAAGCTACTGTAGATGCTCACACAATCTACAAATCACATATTGATATAGATAATAATAAGCTTATAGTAGATGAAGCTGTTTTCAAGGTAGAGGATGTAGCTATAAAGGGGCAAGATTTTGAGGAGTATAGAAAAAATATTTATAAAAGAAAGCGTAATCTAAAGACTGATCCATTACTTGAAGCAAAGCTGCTTCATATAGACGATGGAAGAATCTACCTTTATATGAACCTGTGTCATCTTGTATATGATGGAAAAACTGTAAACAACCTGCTTAAAGAGATTTCAAAAAGGTATAATAATGAACCTTATGAAACGGAGCGGGCCACAATATTTGACCTTATTGATAACGAATGTAGTATCAGTGAGGACAAGAAGCTTATAGAAGAAGCAAAAAAAGTATTTGCATCTTATTATGAGGGAGTGAAGCCTGCCTCGGTGTTTGAAGATGGAAAGAAATATGAGACTGCATTTACAGTGAAGATTTTAGAAAAGGAAAGTCAAAGTGAAATAGATGATTTTCTTAAGAAAAACAGTATTTCTATTTTGACGCTGTTTCAGGCAGCAGCAGAAATTACCATAAGAAAAATGTTTAACCTGGAGGATTTCTGCTACATGAATGTTCATGATGGAAGAGGTAATCAGATTCTTGATAACAGTCATGGAGTTTTTGCCAAATCTGTATTTATACATTCTGGACAGGTAGAATACGACAAATTAAGTAGGTATTTCAAAGAAATAGAAAAGCAATATCAAAAGCTTGTGTATTATGACATTGTTGACACATTTGAATTAGCATCAGAATATCCTCAAGTGATGTCAGGAATAACTCTAAATCTAAGGGACATAGGTGGGCTTTTCATTACTCTTGACGGGAAAAGGTTTTTTTCTGAATTTCTTGAAGAGATAAGTGAAGCGTACAAACCATTTACGGACTTTGATTTTATTATTAATAGATTTCCAAAGGGGTACGGATTTCTTGTTATTATCGCATCTACAAAGGTATCAAAGTCCTTTGCCGAGGAGTTTGTAAAGTGTTTTGAAGAAACAGTGCTTCATATTTTATTCAAATAGAGGAGAGGGAATATGCAAAAGAAACCAAACACATTCAGAACAGCATTTGAAGAAAATGTAATTAAATACAAAGACAAAATTGCAGTGATAGACCCTGATACCGGTGTAAGCCTTACTTATGAGCAGCTTGATATAGAGTCTCGTAGAATTGCTGCGAAGCTTAAGGAAGCAGGAGTAAAAAAGGGTGATGCCGTGGCGATTGTGCTACCACACAGTCTGGAATTCATTATGTCTATGCTGGCAGTAGCGAAGCTTGGAGCCGCATTTGCACCATTAAATGCAGCATATCCTAAGGATAGACTTCAGTACATTTACAATGATTGCAAGGCAAAGGTTATAATTACTCCAGATTATCTGAAGGATGTATCAGAATATACACCGATTTCGGAGAACACACCAATTGAGCCAAGTGATCCAGCGGTTTTAGTGTACACATCTGGTTCTACAGGAAACCCTAAGGGAGTGCTCCTTGATCACGATGCAATATTCGATAATGCTGTTAGAAATCTGGACTTTGGTAACTTTAAAGAGACGGAAGTGGTTGGCCTTGGAGCACCGTTTTTCTTCATTGCAGGAGCAACCTTTATTTTCGGTGGATTGGTCTTTGGTGCAACCCATGTTCTCATTTCTATGGCTGCCATGCGTGATCCAGTCCGCCTTGCAACTCTTTTGGCAGAACAGAAGGTAACATATACGTTTATTAGTCCTAAGATGCTTAAGTATTTTAAGACAGCTCCTGGGTCAGTCTTAAGACTTGTTATGGCTGGTAGTGAACGCCTCTCAGGATTTTATTCAGATGAATTTGAGATTATAAATTGCTATGGAATGACAGAAACTTGCGGTGGCTGTCTGTCATTCTACTTAGATAAGGCTTATGACAATACACCAGTAGGTAAACCTTTGGGCGATATGAGGGCTTATGTTCTTGATGAAAATGGAAATGAGGTGGAGGAAGGAGAGCTTTGTCTGACAGGTAAGGTTGCAACCTGTTATATTAACAGACCTGAGGAAACAGCCAAAACCTTTGTTGAAAATCCTTTTATTGAAAAAGACGGTAATCCAAGAATGCTAAAAACTGGAGATTTGGTACGTCGGCTTCCTGATGGAAATATTCTTTATGTTAATCGTAAGGATTGGATGATTAAGATTAATGGTCAGCGTGTTGAGCCTGGAGAGATTGAAATCAAAGTTAGAGAAATAGAAGGAGTTAAAGATGCAGCTGTAAAGGACTTTACTGATAATACAGGTCAAACCTTTATTGTGGCTTATTACGTTGCTGACTCTCAGATGGATGATGAAGTAATAAGAAAGGAATTAAGTAATAAGCTACCTGATTACATGGTACCTTCATTTTATGTATGGCTTGAAAGACTGCCAATTAATGCAAATGGTAAGCTTGACAGAAATGCACTAAAAAATCCTGATACTTCCGCAAAAAAAGCATCTTATGTGGCACCGGAAAATGAGCTTCAGGAAAAAATTGTAAAAGCTTATGAGAAGGTTTTATTGCTTTCAAAAATAGGTATCGATGATGATTTTTTCTCTTTAGGTGGAGATTCCATTAGAGTAGTCATGCTGCAAAAGGCATTAAAGGATGAAGGAATTACTGTTGCAGCAAGTGATATTTTTGCAACACATACTCCAAGGGCTCTTTCGGCTGTAACTGGACAGCAATCAAAACTTGCAGCTTATAAAGGACATGATGCTGATTCATATCCTCTGACTCATGCTCAAATGAGTATTTATATGGATTGTCAGATGCCAGGTAAGGATACTGCCTACAATAATACAATTGGATTGTTCTTACCTAACGAAAAAGATGGAACCAGGCTTTTAAATGCAGCTGATAAAGTGCTTAATAGTTATCCTGTTTTTATGTCAGCAGCAAGGCTTGTGAATGGGGTACCATCTTTAGTGCTACTTAAGGGTGAAAAGATTCAAGTTAAGCAGGTGTCAAGTGATGAGACAGATAGAAATAAACTTGTGGAAAGTGTCAATACACCATTTTCTTTAGAGGATGGTCCTCTTTGTCGAGGAGCAGTATTTACTACACCTGAAGGTTTGTTTTTAGTTTGCGTGGCACATCATATTGTAAGTGATGGTACTTCTATGTCTATTTTGGCAAATAATATTGCCGCAGCCTATAACGGTAAAGAGCTTGAAAGCGAGGATATGAGCAATTTCACACTGTCTCTTTATGAAGCTGAGCATAAAGAGGAGATGAAGGCCGATGAAGATATTTACCGAAAGATGTTAGAAACACTAGATGGAAACACCTCTCTGTTTGAAGATGAAGGCATTATATGTGAGGAAAATACTAATAGCTTAGGTGTATATCATACTACAGTATTTTCTCATAAGAGTGAGCTTTCAGGAGTACTTACAGATTCCCTGACTAAAAATGGTGTAACGGAATCAAGTCTTTTTATGACAGCTTATGCTTACACATTAGGACTACTGTGTGGTCAGAAGGATGTAGTATTCTTTGCAGGAGAAAATGGCCGTCATGACCCTGTGCTTATGAATACAGTAGGCATGCTTGTGCACAATATTCCTGTTTGTGTACACCTTGATGAAAAGAAGATAGGAATGGTTTTGGCAAAGGAAATACAGGAGCTTTTCCATGAGCTTGTTAGCCATGACAATGTGGATTATGCTTCTCTACTTAGTGAGTATTCTGTTAGCTCAGATAATTTCTTTGTTTATCAAGGAGAAATGTTTGCAGGTGTTTCAATGGATGGCAAGAATATCCCTATGGAGCTCTTTGCTCCAAAGGATGCTATGAATCCATTAACTTTACATGTAATCAAACAGGCAGATGGAGATTATTTCCTTGCTTTTGATTATGATGCAAGAAAATATAAAGAAGACACAATAAAGCGCATGGCTTCTTTGTTCATTCAGGTTGTGGAAGGCTTATGTAAGGAAGAAAAGCTTTCAGATATCAGACTTACAACTGATGATAATATTTTGGAAATGGATAATCTCAATGATACAAAAAAGGATTATCCTGTTACCGATATAATTTCAATGTATAGAGAGGCAGTAGAAAACTATCCTGATAACAAGGCAGTTGTTTTTGGGGACAAGATTTTAACCTACCGACAGCTTGATGAAATAACAGAACGCCTTGCTGGATATTTGTGTTCAAAGGGCATAGGTAGAGGAAAGGTTGTTTCAATTCTTATACCACGTTGTGAGTATATGCCAATAACTGCTATAGGTGTTCTTAAGACAGGTGCTGCCTACCAACCACTTGATTCAACCTATCCAACAGATCGTTTGACACTAATGATGGAAGATGCAAATTGTGATTTGCTTATAGCTGAAGAAAGTTTACTGGAAAAAGTGCCTAATTATAAGGGGGATATACTGCTTATTAAAGATATCGAGACGCTCCCAGCCTGCGACAGAATAAAGCCAAATCCTTCTCCAGAGGACTTGTTTATCTTGCTTTATACCTCTGGCTCCACTGGCGTGCCAAAGGGCGTAATGCTTGAGCATAGAAACCTGGCTAACTTTGTGTGCTGGTATCAGGATTACTATGGATTTGATGCCACCTGTCGTATGGCCGCATACGCAAGCTTTGGCTTTGATGCTTGTATGATGGATATGTATGTTCCACTTACCGTAGGCGGTATGCTAATGATAGTGGAAGAAGATGTACGTTTGGATTTAAAGGCTATTGAGAAGCTATTTATAAAATGGGAAATTACTCACGCCTTTATGACTACTCAAGTAGGACGTCAGTTCTATTCAACTGCGAAGGTACCTTCCCTAAGATACCTTTCAACAGGTGGAGAAAAGCTTGCAGCACTTACACTTAGACCGGAGGTTAATACCAAGCTTTGTAATGTCTATGGACCTACAGAGTGTTCAATTTTTACTACACTTGAACCTATCGAAAAGAATTATGAAAGAATTCCAATTGGTGGACCTATTTCAAATTACAAGTGTTATGTTGTGGATGAAAATATGCGACGCCTGCCACCTATGGTTCCAGGAGAGCTTTTGATTGCAGGACGTGGTGTATCAAGAGGCTATTTAAATAGAGAAGACCTGACAGATAAAGCATTTGTGCCTAATCCATTTTCAAATGAAAAGAATTACCTACGAGTATATCATACAGGTGATGTTGTGCGGTTACTTCCAGATGGAAGCTATGACTTCGTTGGCAGAAACGACAGTCAGGTTAAAATTAGAGGTTTTAGAATTGAACTAAGTGAAATTGAAGCTGTAATACGTGAGTATCCAGATATTAAAGATGTTACCGTGCAAGCATTTGATAATGAGGGCGGTAGTGGAAAATTTATTGCAGCCTATATTGTTTCAGATAAAGAAATAGATATTACTTCTCTTCATGAGTTTATTGGTCAGCAAAAGCCTTATTATATGATACCTGCAGTAACTATGCAGATTGATAGTATTCCGCTTAATCAGAACCAAAAGGTAAATAAGAAGGAATTACCAAAGCCAGTGAGAAAGGCCGTTGAAATTGTGCCTCCAGCAAGTGATATGGAACAATCTCTTTATGACATCTGTTCTGAAATCGTTAATTATGAAGAATTTGGAGTAACAGCTCCGCTTGAAGAAATTGGCTTTACATCTTTGTCATACATAGAGCTGGCATCAAAGGTAATAGATGTGCTAGGAGTAGAATTAAAGCTTTCTGATTTGATGGCAGGAGGAACCACAATACGAAGCTTAGCTGAGCTTGTGAGCAAAACTGAAACGGTATCAAAGAAAAAGACTGCCCATAAGGAGCGTTATCCGCTGGCTCCTCAGCAGTATTCGCTTACAGTTCCTAGTCCTACTGCTGATATGTACAGGGAATTTATCTTTACAGACCAGTGGCAAGATGCTGTTGCAATAAGAAGAACATTTGTAAATATTATAAACAGCTTCCCATATCTATATACAACCTTTAGATTTGAGGATGGACAGTGGTATCAAATACCATATAAGGGTGAACTAATCACTGAAAGTGATATTCAAATTATTGAAAAGGAGCCTACAGAAAAAGAAATAGATGATTTCTGCTATTCATATGATATTAAAACAGCTGATAGACTGTTTGATTTGAACGTATATAAAGGTGAGAAGATTGTTGTATTACTTCATGTACACCATATTCTTATGGATCATGTATTTGTTGAAAAGTTTGTTTCTTACATAAGTAAGGCTTTAAGGGACCCTGATTTTGCCCCAGCAGAACAGTCAGATTACTTTGAATACGCTGAAGAAAATGCTGTTACTCCAAAACCAGTAGAGGGTAAAGAACTTCATAGGGTGGAAAAAACTGAACTTGTACAGGGCGGTGTGGACATTAAGAAAATGAAGCCTGTAATGGATAAGTATAAGCTTCAGCCTGCAGAATATTTATTTGCTGTTTTAAGTCAGGCATATCTGGATGTGATGGGGCTTGACGTGGCTGTAATCCGCAATATATTTGGTGGTCGAAACGATGCCAGATATTTTGATACAGCAGGATATTTCCCAATGGCCATTCCGGTTCCAGTAAAGAAGGATTCAGATATACTATCTCATGTGAAACATGATATTGTAAGCTCTATTGCACGAAGTCAACCTAAGGATGACTATGGGTACAATGCACTTGTTAATCATGATTATGAGTGGCCATATATTACATTTAACTGCATGGAATATATTTCCCAGACAAAAGACTTCGAATTGATATCACTTTTAGATAAAAATCCAGTGGCTTCAGAGGAAATCAAGACTTTGACAAATCATATTAACTTTTTATGTTTCGTGGTTCCTGAAAAGGGAGCAGTTATAAATCTTAATTACGATCCGTCTACAATTGATGCAAAGAAAGCCCAGTCTATACTTGACAGGGTAATAGAAATTGCAAATTACTGGAACTAACTAAGGTGCTGAAAGGGTAAACTATGAAGAATTATGAATTGTCAGTAATAATACCTTTACATAATACAGACCTTACCATGTTTGCAAATTGTGTAAAGTCTCTTAAAAATCAGGAGCTTGGATTTGATAAAATTGAGCTTATTGTTGTGATGCATAACTGTAATGCTGAGACATTTGAAGGGGTGAGAAACCTACTTTCTGGCCCCGAAAATGTCATGCTTCTAGAGCTTAACAATGAGGTCCGCTCGCCATCAAGTCCTAGAAACTATGGTATAGATAAGGCAACAGGAGATTACATTACATTTTTGGATGCAGATGATATGCTTACCCCTGAATGCTTAAGGCTTTCCCTTAAGTATATAAAGGAATCTGGTGCTGATGTTTGCCATTTTAGAAAAAAGCTTTTGTTTGAGACTGAGAATCCTGTTTTTGTTAATGAACTTGAACTTTGGGATCACACTCAGGAAACCATAGTGGTGGATCGCAATACCTGGAATGAGCATGAGCTTTTTGCAGGCGCATGGGGTATGTCCACAGGAAGACTATACAGAAGAAAGCTTCTTATTGATAACAATCTAAAATTCGATGAGAGTATAAAGTTTGCTGAGGATTATCATTTTGTAATTGGCGTGTATGCTAAGGCAGATAAAATCTGTCTTGCACCTCAGCTTATTGGTTACATCTACTATGTAAATGGCGGTTCTTTAGTACAGACAACATCCATAACAGAAGAACGCTTGCTTGACTATGTTTCAGGCTTTAAGAAGGTATTTGACCGAGGTTTAGAAGCTGGATTCTGGATGAGTGAAACAATGGGTTCCCTAATGCTTATCATCATCAACTGGATGTTCGGCTGTAAGGATTTATCAGATGAAGGAAGAAAAAAACTAAAGGAGCTTATGGAACCATACATCCGAAGCTTTTCACCAATACCTCCTTCAAAGCAATATACAGGTGGCAGAAATGACAGAATAAACACCATGTTAATTAAGTATATCTTAAGGGAAGAACCTCCTATATATACTTTTATAGAAAGAGGAGATGAGGGCGAAGGACATACTGCTATTGATAAACAAAAGGATGCGCTTGCAAGAATTATGCGAAATGGAATCAAAAGCGACTATTCAAGGCATTATGGCTTTACGGAAATTGCCACTATTGAGGAGTATCAAAAGAGACTGCCAGTTTCAAACTATGAATCCTATTATCCTATGATACGACTTACTTTTGAGATGGCAGAAAGGGGAATCTTTACTGACAATGATATTATTTCCTATGCTGTTATAGATGAAAAGAATAATCGCATCCCTATTACATATAAGGCAATAGTGCCATATATTCATGGTTTAAGACGGCTACTTGGCTGTTGTAAGACATTTGTTTTGTCAGAGGCACTTCCTTTTGAAGGCTCAAAACTTACCTTGGATAACAAATACACTAATTCAATTTTTGGCATAATGCTAAAGGAATATTTGGCAGAGGCTGAAAGCTTCGGTTGTGGTTATTCCAGCTTTACAACACCTAAGGAATATTTATTTCCAGAGAAGGTCTGTGATATGACTATTATGCGGTGGGTATTTGCTTTAAAGGATAGGGATGTAGAAACCATATTTTCACCTGATAGCAAGACCCTTTCACTTAGAAAAAAAGAGCTTAAGGATAATTGGCAGGCTATATGCAAGGAAATAGAAAAGTCCGATGTAGAAAGGGCTAATGAACTAAGAAAGATATTTGAATCTCAGGAAGATATTTCATTTAATATGCTTTGGCATAAGCTTAAAAGGGAAATTTGCTGGGATATGGAATACTATTTTGATGAGTACGCTCTTTATGGAAAAATCAATGAAGATGGCTACATTGTACTTGATCTGGATAATGTTTTTTATGAGTTTTATAAGCCGGGGGAGGATGTATTTTACACAGTGGCAGGTATTTCGAAAGAAGAGGAGTATCATGTGCTAATAAGTAATCTATGTGGACTTTACCGGTTTGATACAGGTTTATCTGTAAGATGTTTTGATGTTAACGACCAAAGTGTGGTTGTAAAAATAATCTAATTGGAGGGATTTACAATGAAGGTAGTAGTGTATGGCACAAGCTCATCAGTGGGCTTTATAAGATTTGTAAATGAGTTTACAGCTATTCCAAACATGAATGAACAGTGGCAGAGGATACGCAAACATTTTGATGGCTATGAATTTACTATTGTCACAACTATGGGGGCTGCATCACATTTAGTTGACTATGATGAAAATAAAAAAGAAATTGCACCAGATGGTGTTAAGCTGATTGTTCTTCCACCTACTGCTGACACAGATACTTATGTTGAAACCATTAGAAAGGAAGCTCCATCCATAGCAATCGCTGCCTCATATTTTGGCGGGTCTGTGGACTGGGAGACATTAAAGGACGCTCTTATTGCCGAGGAATTAAAAAAGGTTGGAATAAAAGCTGTTAGCAATTCTTTGTTTGCGGCAGAAACCTTTTTTGATAAATGGACTACTCATAATGTACTTAGGGAAAAGGGATTTCCAGTTGCAAAAGCTACCCATATTCCTGCGGTATATCAGAAATTAGCAAAAGAAAATCCGGCACTTTTTTCTAATGTGTATTTGGATTTAGCTTTTCACAGGATTAGGGAAATGGAATTTCCAGTAATCGTGAAGGCGGCTGGTGCATCAGGCTCCAGTGGTATATTTGTAGCAAAGAATTTTGAAGAAGCAAAAGAAGACATTTTATCCCGTGATGACTCTTCAGATTTGATTATTGAGGAGATGCTTAAAGGAGAGCAGTTCGGAACCGAGATTCATGGAACAAAAGGCAACTACACTATACTCCCACCGTTTAAATGCAAGCTTGATGAAAGGGGGGTGTTAGATCCGCAAATCAAAGTGAAGATTGGACCTATAACAGACGAAAAATATAGAATTGAAGAGCTTCGCTCTATGCTTAGACGACTTGCAGAGGAAATGGGTATAGAAGGCTGTGCACAGGTTGATCTTGCATTTGATGGTGATAAATGGAGCATTATTGAAGTTAATCCTAGAATATCTGGAATGACTGCTGCCTCAGCAGCACTTGAAAGTCGCTATGCGCTGGAGGTTGTTATAGAGTCATGCCTGGATGAAGGGATTAATTATGATATGCCAAAGATTCTAGAAAAATGTATTTCCTTTGGTACTATTATAGAATCATATGATGATATAGACAAAATGAAGACAGAACCACATGTAAAATATATGGAAAAAGGTTCGCCGCTGTTCTTAAATTCTGACAAGAAAATATACACAGCGAACATCATTTTAGGTGGCTTTGAAAATTATGCTGAAATGGCACAAGAAATTGAAAGATTACATAAGTTTTACCCAACAGTTATTAACGAACTAACGGTCCTTTATGCAAAAGAAATAGCTAATCATAACTAGTATTACAGAGGGGCAATCAATGAAAAGAATAGTTTTATTTTCAAGCAATAGTAAGCATAGAGATAAGAGTAGTAATTGTACCGTATATCCGAAGTGGGCTAACCAGTGGGATGAGGTGGCTGCTCGATATAGTGACTATGAAATATGGCTTGTAGTGCAACTAAACGGTAGATATTTCTTAGATATAAATGATGGAGAATTGGTAAAAGAGCCAGAGAAAATCCATTTAAAGATTCTTCCTATGGAGGCTAAGCTAAAGGAGTTTATTCAGGCTATTGCAGAATTAAAACCAGATATTGCAATAGCTATGCCAGGTCCCGTAAGTGGGTATGACTGGAATGGCATTAGGGATGCAGGAATTGCAGAAGGTCTCAGAAATCTGGATATTGAAACTATATGCTATTCTGCTGAGACAGCAATGAATTGCTTTGATAAATGGAGAACACACCAGATTCTAAAGGCAAATGGTTTTAGGATACCAAATGCACTATATCTTCAACATGAATTATTTACATCTACTAAGCTTGATGCTGTATCCACAGGGAATGTGTACCAAGAACATATTCTTTGGGAAGTGGAGAATATGGAGATGCCTGTGGTTATTAAGAGCACTACAGGTTCTTCTTCCATGGGAATCCATGTGGCAAAGGATTTTGAGGATGCAAAAAATTATCTTCTTTCAGAAGAGCTGGTAGAAGATGTTTTAATTGAGCAATTCTTAGATGGTGAGGAATATGGCGCTGAGGTACATGGTTACAAGGAACATTATGTAGTTTCGCCACCATATAGAATATTCAATACCGTTAAAGGTCAGCTAAATGATCCTCTTGGTGCCACTACCTTGAAATATGGACCTGTCTTAGATGAAAAACTGCATATAGAGGAATTGAGAAGCGAGCTTAAAAGAATGGCTGATATCATGGAATTTGCTGGCATTATGGAAATTGATTTAGTGTTGGTAAAAGGTGAATGGTATATTCTTGAAATCAACAACAGATGGTCTGGGCTTACAACACTTATTACAGCATCTCAGGATAGATATCCTTACGAAGTTTATATCAATCAGGCAGAGGATGAATGTCAGTATCTAAATGATGTCAAGAATCTAAAATATGCTCTTCAATTTAAAATGAAGGAAGCTGATAGAAAAACGTTGGAGAATATTTCTGCTGAACCTGGTATGAAAAGTGTTATCCAGTATGATGTAAGACTACCGGGAAAAGAACCATTTTCCTTTAACGACGCAGTAATGGGGGGATATGATAGCATTGGTGGTCTTATAACAGGATTTGAAGCCTTAGCAAGTAAGTATTCGGCGCAGATACTAGAAGGTCTAGTTCAGGCACTTAAGGAAAAGGAAGGATTATAAGCTAATGGATAATAGCAGGGCAGTTTTATTTGAAAAGGTGCAAAACGCAAGAGACTTGGGAGGTATTATTATCGGTGATAGTCAGATAAAGAGAGGAAAGCTTCTTAGATGCGCATCCCTTTCAAATGCTACTGGTGAAGATATTTTAAAGCTTCAAAAGGAATATAACCCTGCTTATGTGGTAGATTTTAGGATGAACCATGAAACAGAACAAAGCCCTGATCCTAAGATTCCAGATACATTAAACTATTCTATTCCTGTTTTAGAACTGGAAAATGTACCAGGCCATAAAGCTGACTTCTTTTCACATAAAAAAGAAACAAGTGATAGTAGATTACAAAAGCTTATAGAGTTGACAAAATCAGGACTACCAGATGAAAGACTTTACTTATTATTCCTACATTCCGAAAGGGGAAAGAAGGCTTATACAACTTTTTTCAATTTATTAATACAATTGCCCGAGGATAAGGGTATGGTATGGCATTGTAAGGATGGTAAGGACCGCACAGGTATAGCTGCCATGCTGTTGCTTTCTGCGCTAGGTGCATCGAATGATGTAATCATGGAGGATTATCTTTTAACCAATAAGCAAAATGAGAAGCCACTATCAGAATTACGCCATAAGCTTGATGGAGTAGATATTCCAGAAAGTCAGAAGGAAATAATACTATTTATTTCTGGAAGCGTATATGAGCGCTATTTATTATCAGCCATTAACTGGCTTAAGGAAAATTATGGTGGAGCGTTAGGTTACCTTTCCAAGGAATGCATGGTAGATGAAGCTGCTGTTAGAAAGCTGAAAGAAAAGTTTCTTGTATAAATATGGACGAAATTATTAGTTTTAAAAACACAAAAGTTAATCTTAAACTTGCTGATGATATAGAGTCTATTACAGAAAAGGATTTTGATGAAATGCTTGATAGACTGCCAGATTGGCAAAGAAAAAAGGCTCTTTCATATTATTTTTTTCCGGATAGAGTTTTATCTGCAAAATCCTTTTTATTGTTGGAAGAGCAGTTAAAAGAATGCTATGGGATAACAGGAAATATTGAGTTTGAATACGAACAAAAAGGAAAGCCCATATTAAAAGAAAATCGTGATGTTCATTTTAATATAAGTCATTGTAAAAAGGCTATTTTAACAACGGTATCTACTACACCTGTGGGGTGTGACATAGAAGAAATCCCAGCTGAATTAAATATGAATATATGCAATTATTCTTTTAATGAAAATGAATTAAAGGAAATTTTAAATGGGGATAATCCGTGTGTGGAATTCGCAAGGCTTTGGACAATGAAGGAAGCTTTTGTAAAACTTACAGGAGAGGGAATAACTGAAAACTTACCTAATCTTTTTAGTGAAGACGTCATTAACCGTATTAGTTTTAAAACTAAGGTTTATGAAGAAAAGGGTTACGTATATACGGTTTGTGTATGGAGATAGTGTAAATTCGATAGTTGTTTCATAAAAAAGGAGGCAACATGAGAAAAAATTATCTTGATAATATTCGATTTTCTACAGTATTTATAGTTTTAATTTATCATGTAATTTATTTTTACAAAACTCTGGACTTCCTGTTTGGCTAATCTACGTGTTGGCAATTGCTGGAACGTTTGTACTTTCATTTGCATTATATGAAATTCTACATCGGATTCCGGTGCTGAGATTTATTATCTTTGGAATTAGAAAAAAGAAAATAAAAACAAAAATAAAATGAATATTTTGTGATAATACACACATACTGTAAATGTAGGTATATAATTAGATAGTGAATTCTAATACACAAATTTTTATAGTGGGGTGAAATTATGAACAGAGAACAAAGAAGAGAAGCTATAAAAGAGCGGTTGGACGAACAATTGACTGATGAACAAAAAGAAAATTTAGGAGCTATTGCAAAGATAGCTGAGAACAATAAAGGCAATTTTTTTCAGTCAATTTCCTTTCAAAATGGTCTGATTTATGCATTGATTCTTGTTGCTTTCATTATTTATGCCGTAGTAACTAATAGAGCCATGGCATCTAATGTAGCTACTGCAACAACAGCTAGCACAAATCAATCTGAATTAATGGCAGAAGAATCAGCTTTAAGGCAGGACACCATTGGAGCTGCAGGTCAGATAAATGCCCTAATCGGAATGGCATCTATTGATTATCAATTCACAGATGATAATTTTGCAGAATTAGATGGATATATTGCTGATATCAGTTCACATTTGGACTATATAGATGGAAGTATTCTAGTTACACAACTACCTGATGGTCCTCAGCTGGCAGGAGATTTAAGAGCTTCGGTTGAAGCCTGGGTAGAAAATGTTAAACAGGAAGAGGAATACATTAAATCCCACAATGCAGCAATGGCTCAAAGCTATTGGGCAGCTGATTATACTGAAAACTATAATAACATGGTGGCTCAATTTGATAATGTAGAGACTGGTATAAATAGTCTTGCAGACGGACTTGGCGCATACTTAGAAAGGCAGGAGTCAGAGGCTGCCAGAACTGGTTATATAATTCTTGTATTAGTAGTAATTATGATAGTTATAAGCTTTTTGCTTAGCTTCTTTAGAATTAATAAGACAATACTTGGCATATCCTATGAGCTACAGGCAATCATCAATAATATTAATAAAGGTAAGGGTGATTTGACTGCTCGTATTAATACCAAGACTAAAACAGAGCTTGCTATGATTTCAGATTGTATAAATCAATTCCTTGGAACCTTGCAGGGGGTTATCAAGGATGTTAAAGAGGGTGCTACAGTTCTTACATCTTCTTCTGATAGTGTTATTATCAAGATTCAAAGCGCAAGCGACAATGTAACAAACACATCTGCAGCTATGGAGGAGCTTGCAGCTTCTATGGAAAATGTGGCTACAACTGCTGGTGACTTAAACGATAGACTTTCACTTGTAAAAGAGGCTACAGATGCCATTGACGAACAGGCCAAGGCTGGCGCTGAAAAAGCAGATGAAATCAAACATGAGGCAGATGCTATAAAGAAGGAAGCAAATGCCAAGAAAGAAAACACTGGCGCAAAAATGGAAGAACTTTCTAGAGTTCTTGAGGAGTCTGTTAAGGAGTCAGAACAGGTTAATCAAATTAGTGAGCTTACAAATGATATTCTTGATATTGCAAGCCAAACCAACCTGCTAGCGCTAAATGCTTCTATCGAGGCAGCAAGAGCTGGAGAAGCTGGAAAGGGCTTTGCAGTAGTTGCAGATGAAATCAGTACACTTGCTGCAAACTCAAGAGATACAGCAGGAAATATTCAGGAGATTTCAGCAAAGGTTACAACTGCTGTTAAATCACTTTCGGACAATGCAATTCAAGTTATTGATTTTATCAATCAGAATGTATTAGCTGATTATGATGCATTTGTAGATACTGGTGCCAAATACGAAAATACAGCCACAATGATAGATGAAATGCTATCAACCTTCACTGATAAGGCTAACAACCTCAATAGTGTAATGACTGAAATGGCTGACAGAATTGAAAGCATTTCAAATTCTGTAAATGAAAGCTCAAATGCAATTAGCATGTCGGCTACAGCTACTACGGAGATTGTTGGAGAAATCCAAGGAATCAATGATGCAATGGATCAAAACAACAATGTAACCAAGCAGCTTAATGCAAGTACTCAAAAATTTGAGATTGTGTAAATGATACGCCTCTTGTTACGGCAACAAGCCTTAGTGATTCTTCGCTCACCTAGAATGGTTCGCTTAAGAATCCTAAGAGCTTGTTTCCTACAAGAGGCTTAAGTTTTGCCCAATCTTAAGATAGCGTGTTACCTACTTGAGGCTTAGATTTTGCCAATTTTACGGAAGACTTGTATTTTGCCAAAAAGACGGCTATAATTTACTTTATCACTTTTAACCACTAAAGTAACGGAGGACATAAACATGAAGAAAGAAATATCCAAGCTTTTAGAAGTTAGGGAAAGCGTTAGGGTTGTTGATGCAACCTTGCGTGACGGGGGGTTAGTAAACGATTTTTATTTTACAGATGAATTTGCAAAGGCTCTCTATTTAACTAATGTAAAGGCTGGGGTTGACTATATGGAAATGGGCTATCGCGCTGACAAAGAGCAGTTCGACGTGGACAAATTCGGCCCATGGAAATTTTCTTCAGATGAATATATTAGAAAAATTGTTGGCGAAAATGATACCGATTTAAAGCTTGCTATTATGGCTGATGTTGGCAGATGTAATTACAAGGAGGATATTCATCCTAAGGCTGAAAGTCCAGTAGATTTAATTCGTGTGGCAACATATCTTCATCAATTGCCAGGAGCAGTTCAGATGATTGAGGATGCCTACAAGAAGGGCTACGAAACCACCTGCAACATAATGGCTATTTCCACAGCCTCAATGGAGGACATCAAATCAGCACTGGAAATTGTTTGTCAAACCCCAATTTCATGTATATATATTGTGGATAGCTATGGCTCTCTTTACCCAGAGCAGACAGAAAGAATTGCAGACATGTATTTTGAAATTGCATCAAAGCACGGCAAGAGAGTAGGTATGCACGCCCACGACAATCAAAAGCTTGCCTTTGCAAATACAATAGAAGCTGTTGGTGACAATGTGGACTATTTGGATGCAACCTATTGCAGCATGGGTAGAGGCGCTGGCAACTGTGCAATGGAACTGCTTTTGGGCTTCCTCAAAAACCCTAAATACAAGGAGAGATACGCTATCAAGTTTGTAGAAGATTACATGATGCCTCTTAAGGAGCAGGGCGTAGTTTGGGGCTACGATATGCAGTACCTTACAACAGGCTTGCTTAATCAGCATCCTCGTACTGCAATTGAATTTACAAAGCAGGGCCGCAAGGATTATTTCGCATTTTATCAAGAGATGCAGAATATGGATTAAATGAATGACTTTGTGTCAAAATTATGTTATCATATCTAGGCGAATAATAATTAATTAGGGGGTTGTAACAAATAGTTATGATTAATATAATCTTGACAGACAGACAGACAGACAGACAGACAGACAGACAGACAGACAGACAGACAGACAGACAGACAGACTAGCTTAATCTACGGCTATAACTATACATATTTTAAGCAACACTTTAGGAATACCCTAAGGTGTTGCTTTTTTTGTTACAAAAAAAGGAGTGAAATGTTGTTTCAATGAAAAAGCTATTGAAAATATCCATTAGCATCTCCTTGCTTTGTCTGCTTGCCATATTATTTGTATGGATTATTCGCGAAAGTTCTAACAATACAACTGAAATAACATCAGATACAAGTGAAACTATACCTGAAACTATACATGAAGTGTCTACAGAGACTGAACCTGAAATAGACAATAGTGACTATACAATCGTGATAGATCCAGGTCATCAGGCTGCTGCCAATTGGGAGGAGGAGCCTATAGGACCAGGGGCAAATGAAACAAAGCCAAAGGTTGCACCAGGAACTAAAGGCGTATCCACAGAAGTCCCTGAGTATCAGCTTACACTTGATATTTCACTAAAATTGCGAGATGAGCTAGTGGCTAGAGGTTATCAGGTAATCCTGCTTCGTGAAACAAATGAGGTGGATATTCCAAATTCTAAACGGGCAGAGCTTGCAAACCAGGCTAATGCAGATGCCTTTATTAGAATTCATGCCAATGGTTCGGAAAATAGTGAAGATACAGGCGCTATGACCATATGTCAGACCAGGGATAATCCTTACAATTCTGCTATTTATGAACAATGCTACAGCTTATCGGAATGCATTTTGGATGCTTATGTAAAATCCACTGGCTGCAACAGGGAATATGTCTGGGAGACAGACACCATGAGCGGTATCAACTGGTGCCAGGTGCCAGTTACTATAGTAGAAATGGGATATATGACAAATCCCCAAGAGGATGAAATTATGCAAACTCCTGAATACCAGGAAAAGATGGTTCAAGGAATTGCTAATGGTATAGAAAATTTTTTCAAAAAGGAGAATGAAAAAAATGGCGACTAATGAATCACAAGTGGCTAGAAAAATTATGGAAGGAGAGCAAAGCTTATCTGAAATTGATGCATCAGTAAAGGCACTTGAAACAGCAATTGGGAAAAGATATGTTGAAAAGCATTTAGCTGACGCTACTGTAGAGGCTGACTATCAGGAAGAAATTACTAGAATCAAGGAACTGCTTACAGAAAAGGAAGAGATAGAAGTCAGGATTCTTGCTTTTAAGGGAAAGAGAAAATGTGACGCCTGCAAATCTGTTATTGATTTAAGCAGCATGTTTTGTAACAGATGCGGCACAAAGCTGGAACAGGTTGATTTTGAAAGAATTATCGGCGGACAGATTTGCCCAAGCTGTGGCAGCATTATTGGAGAGGGGGTTAAGTTCTGCACTAATTGTGGAACTCAGCTTATAAAGTAGATTTAAGGAGGATGATATATGTACTGCGTAGGATGCGGAAAAGAGATTGAGGATGGACTAAAGTTTTGTCCTTACTGCGGAAAGACTCAAATTGATGAAAATGAGGAGAAGAAAACTTTTGGGAAAGAGCCTGAGGCTAAAGTTAATTTAGATAATTTAACAGGTGCTTTTTCAGAGCTAAAGGTAGGAGAGCCTGATGTTATCGCTAGTGATGATGAGGTCTTTGTTGATAGTGATGAGGTAAAGATAGAGTCATTAGGTAATGGATGGATTAAAAACCTTGTATTATCACATGGGCTCAATAAAAATGCTATGATTCTTACGAATAAGAGATTATATTTCCAAGGAAAAGCATTTAAAAAAGGTAGATTTATAAAGACTGAGCAGATTGTTAATGTGGAGGATGTTACTGGAGTTTCTACGGAATTTATGACCCCGATTGTTGGTTTGATTGTATGTGGACTATTATTAATTATTAATTTTTTATATTTGACGCAATTAGAATTTTATTTATTAGTGTACTTATTAGGTATGGCAGTAACTTTTAGTAGTTTTATCATAAATGCTTTGAAATTATTATTAATTGCTGTATTCATATTTCTTCTATTAACACGAAAAGCCTTCCTAAAAATCGACTATGCTGGTGGCTACATTCTATTTGAGCTAAAGAATTCAAATCGTCATAGAGCACCTGGCTTTATCAAGTCGCTAAACAAAGTAAAGGACAAACGTAAAGCAGAGCTTTCATGTAAATAATATTTTGGAGGATGATATATGTACTGTAAAAAATGTGGAAAGCAGTATCCAGATGACGTAAAGTTCTGCGGAGACTGTGGTATTCCATTGGAAAAGGAAGAAGCTTCGCTTTTAAAGCAGCTTCCTCTTAAAATAATAATTCCGGCAGCAGCTGCTGTATTAGTTGCTGCTTTTGGTGTAGGCGCATTTTTGCTTACAAATAAAAAGGACGAATCTACTGCAAAAAAGGATGACACCAAAACCGAGGCTTCAGTAGAGCAGGAAATCGATTCTACAACTCAGCTTGCAAACACTATTGCAAGCCTAAACAGCGGTGACTATCAAATGGCTACTATTGATGTGTTTGCTGAAAACTATTCCCCAGCCCCAAGTGACGAAACTGCCGTTTGGGACAAAACTCTTTTCTATGCTCTAGAAGGCTATGGGGATGAGGGCGGTTACGTAAATAAAAACAATTGTAACCTTATTAGAAAGCAGCTAAAAAATGCAGCTACTGGAAATATAATCCAGTATGAGATTTATCTGAACCCTAATTCGGGCAATCCTAATAAAATCGTCAGTATTGAAAATGTGGAATCTGGCATAGATGTCATGGAATACTATTATACAGAGGATGGCAAAATCAACTTTATTTTCATGTATTCCACTGACAATTACGTGACCACCTATGCTACACCAGACAAGGATGGACAGCGCTTCCTATTTAACAATGATGCGCTCTGCACCTGGCGTTTCATATTAGATGGTGGAATTGCAAACTTTGTTCATGGTCAAAATGAGGCAGACAGACTAAAGGATAGTTATCATTCTAACGAGATTTTTCTTTATTCAGATTTGAGTGATGAGCAAAAGAATCAGGTCAATACATATGAAAAGCAGATGATAAATGCTGCCTACAACACCCTAAATGGAGTAATGGCTGCTGATGGTGTGGCTACTATTTCAGGCTTGGCTGTAGATTCAAACGGCAATGCTTTACCAAATGCTAAAATCCAGCTCCTTGCAGATGATAAAACAACCGAACTTTTCAGCTGCACTACAGATGATGCTGGGGCATATAATATATTGGTTCCTATTGCAGATTACAACTATAATATTTCCGTAAGCTATGATGGATGCTTGCCTTGCAGCATTTATGACATTCTTATTAATGCTTCAAATATTGAGGCTTATCCGGATACTGCCTATATGATTCCTGAAAGCGATTCTGAAGCAGAAGTACAGCTCACTCTTGGTGACGCTGCAAATTATGCTGAGGATGGGGAGACTCTCAAGCGTTTATCTAATGCAGTTATAAATGTAAGAGCTGGTATCAACAACAAGCTTGGGGATATTCTATACACCTTTAATTCAGACGAAAATGGTTACAGCGCAATGTCTGTCAAGGCTGGTGTTTACACTATCGAAGTCCAGGCTACTGGTTACGAGAGCATGTATTACACTGTTGTATCCAATCCTACAGTTGGTACTTCAAGCTATTCCTTCTATGCAGCTCCGGAGCTTGCCGAAGGACAGCTGGCAGTGGTACTCACCTGGGGCGAGACTCCTAACGATTTGGATTCTCACCTATTCACCTCATCAGGAAGTGACACTCAGCAGGTTTGGTATTCCAACAGATCCGACGATTATGGCAATTGGCTTGATGTGGATGATACTTCCTCTTATGGTCCTGAGACAATTACTATCAGCCAGTTTGATGCATCAAAATATTACAAATACTGTGTAGTAGACTTTACAAACTCTGGTGCTGGCAATACCAACTCTACCGAAATGTCATACTCTGGAGCCAATGTCAGCGTTTACAACAACAATGGACTTATCGCCTCCTACAACATGCCTAAGAACGTAAACGCCCTGGTTTGGGAGGTTTTCGAAATTCGAAATGGCGTAGTTTCACCTATACAGCGATACTACAATAATAACTCTGTGGAGAATAATTATTGGTGGGACGGTAATAATGATTCTGATTGGGCACAGGCGTATTTGGATTTGTTGAATAGTAAGACGGAAGGTGATTTTACAGGTGGTGATGAGAAAGAATTTGTTATGACAAAGTTACTTTATTGCTCAAATGATAACCCTCCAGTGTTGTGTATTAATGTATATGATTATGATTATATGCGTGCCTATAGTAATATATATACTCCTAGTGATATCAATAGCGGTGAACCAAGCTTATATTTAGAAGGTTCGTATATGCATTTCTTTTCAATTAATTGGAATGGGAATGATTATTTTTTGAAAAGCTTTTGTGGACATTCTTATTCTGCAATTAGTTTATACCAAATTGAAAATGAATCTTTAGTATGTGTTGGGGATGGAGATGGTGATTCAAGTACTTCTGAATATTCTGGAGATTTTTCGCCATCAGAATTTGAGGAAATTTTAAACTGTGAAATAATAGATAACGAATTTAACAATGAATGTTCAATTGATGAAATGAAGGATTATTTGCGTGGATTGATAAATTAAGTAAGCAATTTAGTATTAAATTATAAAAATTGAATATTACAAATTGATAGAATCAATGCTTAGCTTTAGAAATGATAATTTAGGAAAAACAATATCTAACAATATCAAAAATGCCGAAGGAATTATCATAATGAGTATTCCGAATGTGATAAAGAGACTATAGAAAGCATTGCCCGATGCTTAAAGGAAGATAGCTATTCAAGTTTAACTGGTATGATTGGGGGTGTATCAATTATAATAGCTATTATTTCGGTATTGATTTCTGTTGTTTCATTGGCCGTTACATTGTTTAATCCAATTGATAATAGTGTGGCGCGCACTGTGTCAATAATACTAACGATTTCAATGATTGCTTTAGTTGGATTCTTAATAAGACTTACTTTACGAATAAAAAAAGTGGCAGATGAAAATGCCAAATTACGTAATGAAGAATTGACTGTCATTATTAATGTAGCTCCACAAAATACAAAGTAAAATCTATCGTTGGATGCCATTCTGTTTTTCTTAAACAGGGGCATCCATTTCTTTCAACCCTGAATTTGTTGCACTAATGAATTTCATTGAATATAATCAAAGTAGAGGGGATGAATCAAGTAATCCAAACCTATCAAAGATTATTAGTCGCGTTTCACAAGTGAAAGCCAGTGAGGAAGTCGGGGTGAAATATATGCAGAAATGGGAAGAAGAAGCCATCATCAGAGCTGAAGGTAAAGAAGAAGGTAGAGAAGAAGGTAGAGAGGAAAACATGATTAATAGTATTACCCAATTAATGAAAAATCTTAAATGGACTTCAGACCAAGCCATGGAAGCCCTAGGCATTCCAAAATCAGACTACAAAAAATACGCAGATAAACTTTAATCTACATCATTACACTAAATAAATTTTGCCGCAACGCAGGTTGCGGCTTTTTTATAAGCTCAAATCACCCAAACATTTAATTTCAGACATATATCACATTTTGTTTTTACATATTGACAACATATCCAATGGTTACTATAATACATTTCATCAATAAAGTGTGGGAAAAAGATAGAAAAGAGGATATGAAATTGAAAACCCTACAGGAACTAACACTTTTGGACAAATTTTTATTTGATGAAGCCATGGAGGACAGAGAAACCTACGAAGCATTACTTAGGATTATTCTAGGAAATGAAGCTTTGACCTTGCTTACAGAATCCCAGACCGAAAAAGAATTTAGAACAGCCCCATGGTTGCGTTCTATCAGAGTAGATGTTTACACAATGGATGAATCCACCATTTACAGCACTGAGATGCAAAAGGAGTGGAGAAAAGACTTAATAAAGCGAACTCGCTATTATCAAGCGCTGATAGATTCATCTTTATTAGAACCAGGTGAGATAAATTTCAATTCAATCAAAAATACCACAATCATAATGATTATGCCTTTTGATTTGTTTGGACTAGATAAATATGTCTATACCTTTGAGGCAACCTGTGTCGAAGAACCATCTCTTAAGCTTACTGACGGAGCAAGGCGAATATTCATAAACACCCATGGAAAAAATGGTGAGGATTTCAGTCCTGAATTTGTTGCACTAATGAATTTCATTGAATATAATCAAAGTAGAGAGGATGAATCGAGTAATCCAAACCTATCAAAGATTATTAGTCGCGTTTCACAAGTGAAAGCCAGTGAGGAAGTCGGGGTGAAATATATGCAGAAATGGGAAGAAGAAGCCATCATCAGAGCTGAAGGTAAAGCAGAAGGCTTTGAGGAAGGCATAGAAAAAGGCATACAAAAAGGCATAGAAAAAGGTAAGGAAAATACAATCCTTAATAATATTACCCAATTAATGAACAACTTGAAACTAACCTCAGACCAGGCCATGGAAGCCCTAGGCATTCCAAAATCAGACTACAAAAAATACGCAGATAAACTTTAATCTACATCATTACACTAAATAAATTTTGCCGCAACATCAGTTGCGGCATTAATAAATTGGTTCAGTTTTTAATCAACTTTTAAATCTAGCAATTTTGTAGCATAAACAGAAATCCTCTTTATCTGGGCATCATCTAAATCAGATAGCCTTTTCACTAAATCAAAAAATGTAGGATTGTTATTTTTATCTATTACGATTTTATCAGGCGCAATTTCATCAGTTTTTCCAGTAAGATAATCCACTGACGTCCCGAAGCATTGTGCAATAACCTCTAATGTTTGCACTGATGGAGTCCTTTCGCCGTATTCATACCTACTGTAGCCGATTTTTGATAAATTCAATCGGCGAGAGGCCTCAGCCTTTGTAATGCCAAGCTGTTCTCTAGCAGCAGTGATGCGTTCTGAAATAATGTTATCTGACATAAATAATCTCCTAATAAACGAAAGATATTTGTTAAGCAGCTTTTGAAAGCTGAATTTATCAATAGCTATTTTACAGCATTTATAATTACATCGGCAATATTAGCCCATGTATGTCGATTTGTTGCAATCTCAAACCCATTTTGGGCTATTTTTTTGAGATTGCCAACATCTGAAAGGGCGGAATCAGCTATCTGAGTTACCCCCGCAATGTCCTCTAAATCATAGAATAGTATGTTTTCCATATCTGAATATTCACTACGTAAAAGCGTAGTAGGATCCGTTAGAGCCACGGCTCCGTTTAGCTGGGCGGAAAAAACTCTGTCATGACTACCCGCTTTAAAATTAGGCATAATATTAACACAAATTTTTGCCTTAGAAAAAACTGTAAATGTGAGATTAAAAGGAATTTCCCGGTGGATGGTTGCGTGGTGTAAATCAAGCTCATCCCATAGTCCTCCAAATAAATCTAGCTTATGCTCACACTTGTCTAAAGCGCAGATCAGATTCTTTCGATTTACACAACGAACATAAGTATCTGCTAAATAAAATGTTTGTGTGTGGAGTGGTAAATCTGAATTAATATAATCGTAGATTTCGTTTCTTGCCAGGGCTTCCACTGCATTTTCAATAGTAAGGCTGCTGTCAGCCATCATCATATCGATTAATTCTTTAATGTTATCCCTTAGAAAATCCGGTAATTTCATAATAGCAGCTTCGATTCTAGTAGGATCTGTGTAGGTTCCTGTCATAAGAATATCATATGGACGCTTATCAAATGCCTCCCAATCAATTTTGTCCTGTCCAAAGGCAAGCTCGCCTGTCATAGGAGTCACGTTGACGCTTTTAATATGAGGATAGTACTTTAGGATATAGTCTTTATGATTAGAATCCAGGCATATTACATGGAAATTGGAAAGCTTGTTTTTCAATGAATCGTGGTGATAAAGTGGATGGTCTAAAATAATATCAAAAAATGGGGCATCAATATGGTCAAGAAAAAATGAATCATCATCCATTAATGCCCGTGGAAGGTCAGAGTTAAAATCTATAATTGCATCGAAATTTTGGCCTATATAGTCCTCTAAATCATCTAGAGAATCCTCATCTACTTTGAAATATTCAACCTCATGTCCAAGCAATCCTAATGCCTTGCCTAAGGAGTCACCAAAATAAAGATATGAGTTATAGCAAACAGTTTTCATTTCAAATATTAAAAATTTCATGTGACCTCCCGCAAATTCAAAGAATCTTCATAAATTATTTTAGCATATCAATAGCCTGCTATGTTATACTTTTAAAAAGAGATAACTAGGGGGAGAGCATGATTAAAGCGGCAGCATATAATTGTGAAGCATTACAAAATCCCTTCATCTTTGATGAAGTGTACAATTTCATTAGCCCTCAGCGCAGGGAGCATGTGGATGAGGCAAAGACTCTCAAGGGAAAGTGTGAGAGGTTAGGTGCTGCTCATCTTCTTGAAAAGCTTCTTTGGGAAAATCATATTCAAAGGCCTTATGTTTATTCCACCACTTCACAGGGTAAGCCAATTTTTATACAGCCTAAGAATGTATACTTTAGCATTTCTCATTCAAATTTTTTCGCGGTTGCAGCAATTTCAGATAAACCTGTGGGTATTGATGTGGAGAAAATCCGTCCATACGATAGAGATTTGGTGAAACGGTTTTTTACGAAATCTGATTTTGAATATCTTGAGTCAATTAAGAAATCTGAGGTCAATAAAAAATTTACTGAGGTATGGACCTTTAAGGAGGCTACCTGCAAAATGATGGATAGACCATTGATGCAGATTTTACAATGGATTGATTACAGTGAATACTGCGATTTTGAAAAGGGCAAGATTGATTGGACTAAGCAGGGCTTTGAGTTCAGAGATTTCTACATCACTCTTTGCTATGAGGATAAGAGGCAGCCTATTCAAATGGGACTGTATAATCCGTATGATGGCAAGTATTATTAAATATAGATTTTAGTGGTTTTTCATCCTTGTACTAATAAAAAGATTGTGATAAAATCTATTACAGTTTCGTACTTCAAAGTATTAAAGTGCTTTGAAAATTTGTTTTTAGGAGAGTTTTATGGAGTCTAAAAAAGTTCTTTCTATTTTAGTAGAGAATACACCAGGTCTTACAAGCCGCATTTCAGGCTTATTTTCTCGTAGGGGATATAATATTGACAGCTTCTCCGCAGGAGTTACTGCTGATCCAAGATATACCCGAGTGACAATAGTTACCCATGGGGATGATATGATTCTAGAGCAAATAGAAAAGCAGGTTTCCAAGCTTACAGAGGTTGTTGATCTTAAGGTATTAGAGCATGGTCTATCTGTAAAGAGAGAACTTATGCTTGTGAAAATATCTGCTAGAAACAGCGATAGACAGGATGTTCTCACAATAGTTGAGATTTTCCATGGAAAGGTTGTAGATGTTACACATGATTCCATGATTCTGGAAGTTACAGGAAATCAGGATAAGCTTGAAGCATTTATAGATATGCTTGGTGACTACGATATTCTTGAGCTGGCACGTACAGGTCTTACAGGACTTACTCGTGGCTCGGAGGATGTAGTTATTTTATAAATTAAAAGTAGGAGGATAAAAGAATGTCACAGGAAGCAAGGATTTTTTATCAGGAAGATTGTAATCTTTCATTATTAAAGGGTAAGACAATAGCTATTATCGGTTACGGTAGCCAGGGCCATGCACATGCTCTTAACCTTAAGGAGAGCGGCTGCGATGTCATTATCGGCTTATACGAAGGTTCTAAGTCATGGGCAAAGGCTGAAAAGCAGGGTCTTACTGTATACACAGCTGCAGAAGCTGCTAAGAAAGCAGATATTATCATGATTCTTATCAATGATGAGAAGCAGGCTGATATGTACAAGAAAGACATTGAGCCAAACCTTGAAGCAGGCAACATGCTTATGTTCGCTCATGGTTTCAACATTCACTTTGGTTGCATTAAGCCACCAGCAGATGTTGATGTTACTATGATTGCTCCAAAGGCTCCAGGACACACTGTACGTTCAGAGTATCAGGCAGGCAAAGGTACACCTTGTCTTGTAGCTGTATATCAGGATGCTACAGGTAAGGCACTTGATCTTGCACTTGCTTATGGCGCTGGTATCGGTGGTGCTCGTGCTGGTATTCTTGAGACAACATTTAGAACAGAGACAGAGACAGACTTATTTGGTGAGCAGGCAGTTCTTTGCGGTGGTGTTTGTGCACTTATGCAGGCTGGATTTGAGACACTTGTTGAGGCTGGCTATGATCCAAGAAATGCATACTTCGAATGTATTCACGAGATGAAGCTTATCGTTGACCTTATCTATCAGTCAGGCTTTGCTGGAATGAGATATTCTATTTCTAATACAGCAGAATACGGTGATTACGTTACTGGACCAAAGATTATCACAGAGGATACTAAGAAGGCTATGAAGCAGATCTTAAGTGATATTCAGGATGGTACATTTGCTAAGGAATTCTTACTTGATATGTCGCCAGCAGGACGTCAGGTACACTTCAATGCTATGCGTAAGCTTGCATCAGAGCACCCTTCAGAGAAGGTCGGAGAAGAAATCCGTAAGTTATATTCTTGGAACAACGAAGAAGACAAGTTTATAAACAACTAAGATAATAAAATGAGCCACCCGTAGCTTCCAGGATTTGAAAGTAGCGGGTGGCGTTTTTTATGCTTCACGGAAGTTTTTATTACGGAAGAATTTGTATAGGTGAGAGGAAATCTTGATTTCTGTATATATATCTGCGTATTCTCGAGGGGTGAATTCGGTAATATAGTTTACAGGAAATGATTTTGTCATTCCACGGGATTTACACAAGTCAACAGCCTTGTTGTATGCAATGGCTGCAGTGGCTTCGTTGTTATAACGACCTACTATAAAATCACCATTCAGGTGGATTTTTGCAGCATATACCACCTTGCCTCTTTTTTCTTCTTTATACACTCCGTGATATTTGTTTACAACTATTATATTGGAATAGCGATAATCGTTCTCATCCCCATTGGCAAATAAATAATCTCGACCCTTTACGCTGTAGGACTTAATTCCATATCTGCCTAAGATGTTATACTGCATACCATAGTCTGTAACAAACATGTGGGAGCCACGCATTTGGATTTTGTGGCTGGAATAATAAAATAGATCATCGTTATCAAATTTCAATATTGTATTTTGGTCTATGTAGTATAAAAAATAGTTTTTTTGAAGGTAGATAGGATTTTTAATATAGATACGATTATCCCTGAAATTTATTAGTGATACACATTTTTCAAATGATAAATAATTAACTTCCTTTTGACAGGAAAGGATGGTGCTGGAATCATCCCTGATAATTTGCCAAGCCTCATTATATGCTGTGGCACATTCATCTTCATTGTCAAAGCTGCCTAAGCTGATGTGTTTTCCGTTGTAGGTTATATTTCCACGATAATAAACAGTTCCATTTTTTTTAGTTGCTTTGAATACACCAGGTTTCATATATTTTGCCTCCAATTATCCTTACAATGATTATTTTACACTTTTGAGATGCAAAAAGGTTTGAAAATTTAGTGAATTAAAGGAATAGATATGAAAGATAAAGAGATAGCTTTTAGTAAAAATATTTTTGTAGAGGGATTACGTGATGGTTTTCCCATTGGATTAGGATATTTTGCAGTTTCATTTTCCCTTGGAATATTTGCCAAAAAAGTAGGCGCTAATGTGGTTCAGGGAATTGTTAATTCATTTCTAAATCATGCCAGCGCTGGTGAATATGCAGTATATTCTTTAATAGGGGCAGGAGCTAGTTATATAGAAATGGCTATTATGACCCTTGTGGTTAATGCCAGATACTTACTTATGTCTACTGCTTTAAGTCAAAAAATTCATCCAAAGACTCCATTTATTCACAGGCTATTAATTGGATTTCATGTGACCGATGAACTTTTTGCAATCTCAATAAAAAGACCAGGTTATGTGAATCCCTTTTATTGCTACGGTGCTTTTCTAATAGCAGTATTAGGCTGGTGCTTAGGTACAGCTGCTGGAATTGTAGCAGGAGGGGTACTTCCTATTAGGGTTGTCAGTGCCTTTTCTGTTGCCTTATATGGTATGTTTTTAGCTTGCATTATGCCCACTGCCAGAAAAAACAGGGTGGTTGCATTTGCTATTATAGTATGCTTTGTTATGAGTTATCTGGCATCGGTTCTGCCAGGCATTTCTCAAATTAGCAGCGGAACGAGAACCATAATACTTACTGTGGTAATAGCCTCTGTTTTGGCTGTTTTGTTTCCTCATGATGAAAATGTGCAGGAAGAATAGGAAAAGGATAAGAATATGAATCATAATATTTACATTTACATATTAGTGGCTGGGCTGGTGAGCTTTATTATAAGAGCACTTCCAACAACTATTTTCAGAAAGCCAATAAAAAATAAATTCATAAAATCTTTTTTGTACTATGTGCCTTTTGTTACCTTGGCGGTAATGACTTTCCCAGCAATTATTGAGGCTACTCAAAGCAAGCTTGCAGGAGTATTGGCTCTTATTTGCGGAACGATTGCTGCATGGTTTAATCAAAGCTTGTTTAGAGTGGCAGTTATATGCTGTGTTGTTGTATTTGTAGTTGAGCTTGTATTAGTGTAAAATTAATCAGGATTTTATATTTGGGAGAATTAAAAGTAATGATTGAAATAAAACATGAATACAATGCGGCATTAGTACAAAGCATCAAAGCTACCTATAAAGGTGTAGGTTTTCCTGATATTGATATGTATGGAAGAAACGATGCCACCAGTATTATCACAATTAAGGATGATACTATTAGAGAAGTTATCAAAAATGAAGATGGCGTATTTAAGGATGTACAGGTTAGTTTTAGTGACATTAAAAGAACAATTACTAAAGCTGATTTTATGTTTTTAGAAACAGGAGATTATACATTTGTAGTCTATTTAAATGGCTTTGTTTCTGGAGATGCTGATGCTCTAAAGGAATGTATAAAAAAAGCTGAAAATATTTCAAAAGCTGAAAAGAAAAAATTAGTTAATTCTGAAAAGGGAGATAGAAAAGAAGCGAAGAACTATTATAAAGAATTAAGAGAAAAGAATGGAAATCATGGCAGAGTACCACTGGGACAACGATTTAGAATCCCTATTACCTTTGGACTTGTTGGAATGATTTTTAATCTTATTGATATGCTTGATCCATTGTATGGAGCAGCCTTTTCTCCAAATTTTGGTATAAATAGTTTGCTGGGATGTTTGATTAGTGGTTTGGCATTTTTTATTTTCGGATTCTTTTTTATTTTCTTTAGAATATGGTTTGTGAATCAATCTGAAAGAAAACAAATTATATCAATTGTCTTATTTCCAATTACAGTGGCTGTATTTGCAATTATAGGCATAATAGGGGCATTGCCATATATTATTCATCTTTTTATATATGGGGATGAAAGCTATAGGCTTCCATCAATTATTAATGTAGCAGTTAAAATAGCATTTGTAATAGTTATAGTATTACTGATTGCTTTATTTGCATTTTTACTGTAATTACACTCCAAGCTGTGATAAATAATAGTTGCTAACAATGGCTTTAAAGGTTTATAATCTTTAAAGTCTATTATTATGTAATTTAACACCTTTGGAGGTTCATCTTGCTAGATAAATTAGAGAAAAAAATAGGAAAATACGCTATTCGAAATCTTACCGTTTACTTACTTATAGGATATGCAATTGGATATCTTTTAGAGTTTGGTCAGAAATATACTGGAGTTCCATATATTAGCTATCTTACACTAGAACCATTTAAGATTATCCATGAACTACAGATATGGAGACTTTTTACCTGGGTAGTGATTCCACCTAATGTGAGCATTATTTGGGCACTATTCATGTTTTTATTGTATTATCAATTGGGCGGAAGCTTAGAAAACACCTGGGGTTCCTTCCGCTTTAATGTCTATATTTTTGGTGGAATTTTGTTCACTATAATTGGAGCATTTTTGACCTATGGATTATATGGATTGCTGTATGGTATATTTCCAATGGGTATTGGAAGCGTGGTTAGTACCTACTATATTAACCTGTCGATTTTCCTTGCATTTTCCATGTATTTTCCAGATATGCAGTTACTTTTATATTTTATAATTCCTGTAAAAATGAAGTGGCTGTCCATATTTTATATTGTAATTATTGGCTATGAAATTTTAGCAGATTTTATCTCTGGCGCTTGGCCGGCAGCAGTGCCTATTATTGCCTCATTGTTGAATTTTTTGATTTTCTATCTTTCAACAAGAAATTATCGCAGATTTGATCCTAAGGAAATCCATAGGAGAGCAGAATTCAAACGTCAGGCAACACCGCCTCGCACTCAGTATAGAGATGGCTCACCTATTGCCAGACATAAGTGTGCAGTTTGTGGGCGCACTGAAATTTCAAACCCTGAGCTTGAGTTTAGGTTCTGTAGTAAATGTAATGGCAATTACGAGTACTGTAGTGATCATTTATTTACACACAGTCATATTAAAAATTAGTAGAAATACGAAGGGATAATTAGAAATGAGCGAAGAAGTTGTAAGCAAAAATTTTATTGAACTTGAAATTGATAAGGATTTAAGAGAGGGTGTATATGATCATGTGTGTACCCGTTTTCCACCAGAGCCTAATGGTTATCTACATATAGGTCATGCTAAGTCAATTCTTTTAAACTATGGACTTGCTAAAAAATATAACGGGGAGTTTCATATGAGATTTGATGATACAAATCCTACTAAGGAAAAGGTGGAGTTTGTAGATTCAATAAAGGCTGATATTAAGTGGCTTGGTGCTGATTGGGGGGAGCATTTGTATTTTGCCTCTAACTACTTCGACAGAATGTATGAAGTAGCTGTTGATCTCATCAAAAAGGGCCTGGCTTATGTTTCAGACCTTTCTGCAGAGGAAATGAGACAGTACCGTGGAGATTTTGAGCATCCAGGAAAGGATGACCCTAATCGTAACCGTTCAATTGAAGAAAATCTTCAGATGTTCGAGGACATGAAAAATGGTAAATACGAAGATGGTAGCCACACCCTTAGAGCAAAAATAGATATGGCTTCACCTAATATTAATATGAGAGACCCTATTCTCTACAGAGTTGCTCATATGACACATCATAATACAGGGGATAAGTGGTGCATCTACCCAATGTATGACTTTGCACATCCTTTGGAGGACGCCTTTGAAAATATAACACACTCTATCTGTACACTGGAATTCGAGGATCATAGACCTCTTTACGATTGGGTTGTTAAGTCAGCTGGCTTTGCAAATCCTCCACGTCAGATTGAGTTTGCAAAGATGTATCTTACCAATGTTGTTACTGGCAAAAGATACATTAAGAAATTAGTTGAAGATGGTATAGTTGATGGCTGGGACGATCCACGTCTTGTATCTATCGCAGCATTACGTAGACGCGGCTTTACTCCAGAATCTATTAGAAAGTTCGTTGAGCTTTCAGGGGTTTCCAAGGCTAATTCTTCATCTGACTATGCAATGCTTGAATATTGCATCAGAGAGGATCTTAAGACCAGCCGCAGTCGTGTAATGGCAGTACTTGATCCAGTTAAGCTTGTTATTGACAACTATGACAGTGATGAGGTTGAATGGCTTGATGCTCCAAACAATCTTGAAAACCCTGAGCTTGGCAGCAGAAAGGTTCCATTTGGTAAGGAGCTATATATTGATAGAGAGGACTTCATGGTTGAACCTCCTAAGAAATATTTTAGATTGTATCCAGGAAACGAAGTTCGCCTTATGAATGCATACTTTGTTACATGTACAAGCTATGAAACAGATGAAGACGGCAAAGTTACCTGTATCCATTGTACCTATGACCCAGCTACCAAGGGAGGAGATAGCCCTGACGGTCGCAAGGTTAAGGGAACAATCCACTGGGTTGCGGCTGCTACAGCTGTTAAAGCTGAGGTTCGTCTATATGAAAACATTGTGGATGAAGAAAAAGGAGTGTATAATGAGGATGGTAGTTTAAATCTTAACCCAAATTCATTAACAGTTCTAAAGGATTGTCTCGTTGAGCCATCTCTTAAAGATGCTAAGGCATATGATAGCTTCCAGTTTGTTAGACAGGGATTCTTCTGCGTTGACGCAAAGGATTCTAAGGAAGGAGCCCTTGTATTTAACAGGATTGTATCCTTAAAGAGCTCATTTAAATTACCTACTAATAACTAATAATAGTAACCTAACAGAAAAGGATTACATCATGAATTTATTATCAGGAATGGAAAAGTTTGGCTTTTCAATGGATGGAGAGCTAGATATTTTGGCTGATGAGAAGCCTAAAAAAGATGATTCGGTCGCTAAGAAGGCTGCGCCGGTAGTTAAACAAGAAAAGGATTTTATAATAGATAAAAAGGTCAGATGCCCAGTTTGTGACAAGGAATTTCCTATAAAGGCGGTTCTTACCACAAAGCTTAAAAGACTTGAACCAGACTTCGATTTGCGTCCAAATTATGAGCATGTTGATAAATGTAAGTACGATTTTATGTCTTGCCCAAATTGTGGTTATTCTGCACTTGATACCACTTTTGCCAAGATTGATACTGCTAGAGTGAAGCTTATTCGTGCAGAATTTTGCCCTAGCTTTAAGCCTCAAAAGGAAGAATTACAGGAGACTTATTCTTACGAGTATTCAATCGAGAAGTTCAAGCTGGCATTGATTTGTACTATGAAAAAGCGTGCCAAAATGTCTGAAAAGGCTTATGTTTGTCTCAAGATAGCATGGTTACGTCGTGCACAATTAAAGGAGCTTGAGGGAAATAAGGATGCGGATCCAAAGGTAGTTGAGCTTGTTAAAAAAGAGTATGATGGCTTTTATGCTCAGGCTTATGAAGGCTTTATGAAGGCTATTTCTCAGGAGACTCCACCATATTGTGGAATGTCTTCAGAGGCAGTAGAATTCATGTTGGCGAATATGTCTGTATACTACAAGAAATATGATGCTGCTATGAAAATCATTGCAAGACTTATTCAGTCTCCTAGCACAAACAGAAAGATTAAGGATAAATGTGTAGAGCTTAAGGAACAGATTATAGCAGAGCAAGGCTAATTGATTTAATGAACTGCCAATAGGTCAAATCTCCTACATGGCAGTTCTTTTTTGAGGTTATTATGAATTGGATAAAATATTCTATAAATACAACAACAGATGCTGAGGATTTTGTCAGCGCAATGTTAATGGAGCTTGATATTGTTTCAGTTGAAATAGAGAACAATGTTCCTGTTTCTGGTGAAAAACAAGGTGGAGAATTTAAGGAACTTCAGCCAGATTTACCAGAAGATGATGGTAGCTCAAAGGTTTGCTTTTATCTGGGAGAGGACGAAGACCACGAAAGCAAAATCTCAGAAGTCAAAGCAGCACTTTCAGAGCTTAAAAAAACTATGGATATTGGTCTTGGAACAATTGACACATCTATTACAAAGCAGGAGGATTGGATTAATAATTGGAAGCAATTCTTCAAATCCTTCTACATAGATGATATTTTAATCAAACCTACATGGGAAGAAATCACAGAAGCTGATAAAGATAGAATAGTAATAGAAATTGACCCAGGTGTATCCTTTGGCACAGGAAAGCATGAGACTACTCAGCTATGTATTAGACAGCTAAAGAAATACCTTAAAGAGCAGGACGAAATACTTGATATTGGCTGTGGCTCTGGTATACTTTCTATCATTGCAAATAAGCTTTTGGACGGAAAATGCCATTTGGTTGGCACAGATATAGATGAAGATTGTATTGCCTCTACCTATGAGAATTTTGCAGTTAATAATATTCCTAATGATGCTGGGGATTTTTATGTTGGAAATCTCACAGAGGACAAGGCTTTACAGGATAAAGTAGGATATGGTAAATACGATATTGTAGTTGCTAATATTCTGGCAGATATTATAATTGGTATGGCGCCAGCCATTTATCCAACACTAAAAGAAGGCGGAATATTTATTTCATCCGGAATTATTAATTTTAAAGAAGATGAAGTAAAGCAAGCTCTTGAGAAGGTTGGTCTTACTATTGTAGAAATTAATCATCAGGGAGAGTGGGTGAATATCACCGCTCGTAAATAAATTATGCAGCAAATATTTGTTAATGAAAGTCCAGTAAATGATAGATTCGAGATTTTTGGAGATGACATGCATCATCTTGCCAGGGTGGTGCGCATTAAAAAAGCCGAGATACTTAGAGTTTCTACCTTGGAAGGCAATAATTATCTTTGTCAGGTAGAGAATATCACCGATGATTCCTTGATTATTAAAATCAATCAAGAAGTTCCTTCTACTGAGCTTTCTAATAAAATATATCTTTTCCAGGCTGTCCCAAAGGGAGACAAAATGGAAACGATTATTGAAAAATGTGTTGAGCTTGGGGTATATGAAATTATCCCAGTGGAAATGAAAAATTGTATAGTCAAGCTTGATGATAAGAAAAAGAAATCAAAACTAACACGTTTTCAGACTATTGCAGAGACTGCTGCAAAGCAATCAAAGCGCTCTATTATTCCACAGGTTCATGAGTTTATGACCTTTAAGGAAGCCTATAATTATGCAATAACACTTGATAAGGTATTGCTTCCATATGAAAGCAAAAACGGCATGGCTGCTACCTATGAGCTTCTTGATTCTATTGAAAAAGGGGATAGCATAGGGGTTTTTATAGGACCCGAGGGAGGCTTTGATTCATCTGAAATCGAAATGGTTAAGGACAGCTGTAGCATCATATCTTTAGGAAGACGTATTTTGCGGACGGAAACAGCTGCCATATGTACACTTAGTATGTTGATGCTTAAATGCGAGGAATAAAATGATTTATTTTGATAATTCTGCTACCACCAGATGCTCTGATGGTGCAATGAAAATAATGCAGGAATGTTTACAGGAAAATTTTGGCAACCCTTCCTCATTACATAAAATGGGCTTCAAGGGCAAGGATTATTTAAAGGCTTCTAGAGATACCATAGCGGGAATCCTAAAATGCCAACCCAAGGAAATCTACTTTACAAGCGGAGGTACAGAGGGAAACAATCTTGCTATCAAAGGTGGTGTATATGCAAAAAGGCGTAAGGGCAATCATATAATTACCACCAAAATAGAGCATGCCAGTGTTATCAATCCTATTAAGGCACTGGAAAAAGAAGGCTTTGAAGTAACTTATATTGGAACAGATGAATATGGAGTTATAGATTTAGAACAATTAAAAAGTGCCATTAGAGAAGATACAATTTTCGTTTCTATCATGATGGTGAACAATGAAATTGGAAGTATTCAGCCTGTTGCAAAGGCTGCTGAAATTGTTAAAAAAGCTAATCCTGATATTTTGTTTCACACAGATTGTATACAGGCCTTTGGCAAAATGGAACTATGCCCTAAAAAATTAGGAGTTGATTTTCTGACAGTCAGTGGGCACAAAATTCATGGCCCAAAGGGTTCAGGTTTTATTTATATTAAAGAATCTATATTTAATATTATGGTCCCTCAGATTTTAGGTGGTGGTCATGAGAGAGGTATGCGTTCAGGCACGGAAAATGTCCCTGCTATTGCAGCCCTTGGTGTGGCGGCAAAGGAAGCATACGATAAGCTTGACGTAAATAGAAAGCACATGTATGCTATGAGAGCAAGACTTATAGATGGATTGACTGGGATAGATGGTGTCACTGTAAATGGATATCATGATGAAAGTGGTGCTCCTCACATCGTCAGTGTTTCCATTAAGGGAAATCGCACTAGAGCACAGGTTATACTCAATGCTTTACAGGATGACTACGATATATATGTGTCTGCTGGTTCAGCTTGTTCATCAAACAAACCAGCCATTAGCGAAACACTTAAAGCTATAGGTCTTGAAAAGGATTTACTAGAAAGAACTATACGATTTAGCTTTTGTCCAGAAAACACCATAGAGGAAGTTGATGGGGCAATAGCAGCACTTAAGGAACTTGTTCCTAAAATGGTTTTATAAGAAGGAAGATAATATGACATATCAAGCATTTTTGATTAAATATTCAGAGATTGGTGTAAAGGGTAAGAATCGATATGTTTTCGAGGACGCTCTTGTTCGCCAGATTAAAAGAGCCCTTGACAGCGTTGAGGGACATTTTATCGTAAAGAAGCAAAGCGGAAGAATATTTATTTCTGTAGAGGGTGAATACGATTATGATGAAGCTGTAGATGCTCTGCAGCATGTGTTTGGAATCAGTGCAATTTGCCCTACTGTAGTTGTACCAGATGAAGGCTTTGATAAGCTTGCTGAGGCTGTTATAAAGTATGTGGATGAGGAATTTGAAGACAAAAATTTCTCTTTCAAGGTTATGGGTCGCCGTGCTAACAAGCAGTATCCTATGACATCTATGGAAGTGGCTTCTGAAATAGGTGCCAGACTTCTAGAGGCTTTTCCTGAGCTGAGTGTAGATGTACATCATCCAGATAGAATAATCTATGTAGAAGTAAGAGAGAATATGGCTATTTATTCTACTGAAATTCCAGGACCACATGGTATGCCCGTAGGCACAGCTGGTAAGGCTATGTTACTTCTTTCAGGAGGAATCGATTCTCCAGTTGCAGGCTATATGATTTCAAAGCGTGGTGTTACACTTTCAGCTACATATTTCCATGCACCTCCATACACATCAGAGCAGGCAAAGCAAAAGGTTGTGGATTTAGCGAAGCTTGTTGCTAAATATTCTGGTCCTATTGATTTACATATTGTTAATTTTACAGATATACAGCTATATATCTATCAGCAATGTGCCCATGAGGAGCTTACAATTATCATGCGCCGTTACATGATGCGCTTGGCAGAGCATTTTGCAAAGGAAAACGATTGCATTGGGCTTGTAACAGGGGAGTCTATAGGCCAGGTAGCAAGTCAGACAATGCAGTCTCTTAACTGTACAAATGCTGTATGTTCATTGCCTGTATACAGACCTCTTATTGCATTCGATAAGCAGGATATTGTTGATATTTCTGAAAAAATTGATACCTATGAGACTTCGATTTTGCCTTACGAAGATTGCTGCACTATATTTGTAGCCAAGCATCCGGTTACAAAACCAAAGCTCGAGGCCATTGAAAAGCATGAGCATCTATTAGATGAAAAGATTGACGAATTGATGCAACAGGCTATTGATAGTGTCGAGGTTATAAAAGTAAGATAAAAAATGAGCTTTGCTTTAACGCAAAGCTCATAATTATTACACCTTTAGAAAGGATTGAATTAAACAATATAATCCTTTAATGTTGACATAACATCCTCAGCATCACCCTCAGCGTGTACTGTAAGGTCGATAGGCTTAGATAAATCAAGGGAGAAAATACCCATGATAGACTTAGCATCGATTACATAACGTCCGCTAACAAGATCAAAATCATAGTCAAACTGGCTAATTGTGTTAACAAAAGACTTTACCTTGTCAATTGAGTTAAGAGAAATTTGAACTGTTTTCATTCTGCTTGCCTCCTCCAAAGATTTTTATTTAAAATTATACTAAAACAACGGTTGGCAAAAGTCAATAAAGTCTTAGATTTTTCAATATTTTTAAACATATTTTAGAAAGGTTTATATTAATGAAAAAAGCAGCATTACATAATCTTGGTTGCAAGGTTAATGCATATGAAACTGAAGCAATGGAAGAGCTTCTCAGAAAAGATGGCTTTGAAATAGTAAGCTTTGATGATAAGGCTGATGTTTATGTTATAAATACCTGCTCTGTCACAAACATAGCTGATAGGAAATCCCGGCAAATGATTCATAAATGTAAAAAACTTAATCCAAATGCATGCGTTGTTGCCGCAGGCTGTTATGTTCAGAATTTTGGCAAGGACGTAGCAGATGAGCTGGGAGCAGATATTATTCTTGGAAACAATAAGAAGAATGATTTAGTGCCTAAGGTTCATGAATTTTTTGCTTCCATAGATAGAGAAAAACCAATACTTGATTGGTATGATATCAATGATGGAAGTGTTGATTATGAGGATATGATAATTGAAAAAGATTCGGAGCACACTAGAGCTTTTGTAAAGGTTCAGGATGGTTGTAATCAGTTTTGCACATACTGCATTATTCCATTTGCACGAGGAAGAATAAGAAGTCGCCAAATACCTGATGTTGTAAAGGAAATTACTGGTCTTGCAAAGGCAGGCTATAAAGAGGTGGTAATCACTGGAATTCATCTTAGCTCCTTTGGCAGTGGCACAGAGTTTAATCTTGCAGATTTATTAGAGGCAGTTGAAAAAATTGACGGTATAGAGCGTATTAGAATGGGTTCATTGGAACCACAAATCGTTACAGAGGATTTTGCAAAAAGAGTATCGGCTCTTTCAAAGATTTGCCCTCATTTCCATTTATCTCTACAGTCAGGTTGTGACAGCGTGCTTACTCGAATGAACAGAAAATACACAGCTGCAGAATATACAAAGGGCGTGGAAATTCTTAGAAAATATTTTGATAACCCTGCAATCACAACAGATATTATAGTTGGCTTCCCTGGGGAGACAGAAGAGGAATATAACACCACATTAGCTTATGTTGATGAAATTAGGTTTGCTGAGCTGCATGTATTTGCATACTCTAAGAGAAAAGGTACTCGAGCAGCCACAATGCCTAATCAGATTACAAATGCTGTTAAAAAGGAAAGAAGCTCAAAGTTAATTGCTCAGGGCAATAAGGAAAGTGAGCTTTTTAAAAAATCCTATATGGGCAAGTGGGTAGAAGTGTTGTTTGAGGAAAAAATCAAGATTGATAATAAGGATTATTACGTAGGCTTTTCTAGAGAATATATTAAATGCATAATTCTTGCAGAAGACAAAGATTTATCAAATCAAATATTATCTGTAAAGGTCACAAAATTTACACCAGATTATGAGTACTTGATTGTTGAAATTTAAGCCTTTGTATATTAATATTAATTTAATAGATTCTTAGTGTGGGATATTTTTATTAATACGAGGTTGATATGGCAGATTTAAGTAACACACAATATTTTAAAGTTCAAAAAGAAAATCCCGTTGGGGTTAAGGACGTAATTGAGCAGGTTTATAGTGCTTTATCAGAAAAGGGGTATAATCCTGTTAATCAGATTGTGGGATACATTATGTCTGGTGATCCTACTTACATTACTAGTCATAATAATGCTAGAAGTCTTATTATGAAAGTTGAGCGTGATGAACTTGTAGAGGAGCTACTCAAAGAGTATATTGAAAGCGAAAGTTGGAATAAATAATGGGTGGCAGAATACTTGGGCTTGATTATGGCACAAAAACAGTTGGGGTCGCGATTAGTGACCCTTTACTTTTGACTGCTCAGGAATTGGAAACTATTACTCGAGAAAGGGCTAGCGCCCTTAGACACACCTTAGTTCGAATCAAGGAGTTATGTCAGGAGTATGAAGTAAGTGAAATCGTCCTTGGTTATCCTAGAAATATGGATGATACAGAGGGCTTTCGTTGCCAGGACACCCTTGAATTTAAGGCTCTACTGGAAAAGCGAGTAGACATTCCAATCACTTTAATTGATGAGCAACTTACTACCGTATATGCTGATGAGATTTTAGAGGAATCAGGAGTGGCCAAAAAGGACAGAAAAAAATATATTGACCAGATTGCTGCTGCCATTATTCTTCAAGAATATCTTGACAACAAATAAGATTGATATATGAAAAGCTTAGTTTGATTAGGAGATTTTATGGATTCTATTATTTTATCAGGTGCTGATGGCGAAGAGTTAGAGGTTTATATTTTGGAGGAGACCCAGCTTTCAGGAAATAAATATTTACTTGTTTGCGACAGCGAAGATGAAAATGAAGATAGCAATGCTTTTATTTTGAAAGAAGTAACTGAGGATGGTTCTGATGTTGTCTACGAAATGGTAGAGGACGACGTAGAATTTGACGCAGTTGCAAAACTATTTGAAGAGTTAGTTGGCGACGATGCTGACATTGATTATTAAAAAGATATAGGAGGTTTATTTTTGAAAAAGAAAACTGAAAATACGGCTGAAAGGCTAAAGATAATTCCACTTGGAGGTCTTGAGCAAATCGGCATGAATATTACTGCCTTTGAATACAAGGACAGTATTATTGTGGTGGATTGCGGACTTTCATTTCCTGAGGATGATATGCTGGGCGTAGATCTGGTTATTCCAGATATAACATATCTCAAGGAGAATCAAGATAAGTTAAAGGGCTTTTTTATTACTCATGGTCATGAGGATCATATAGGAGCAATTCCTTATGTATTTCACGAGCTAAATGTTTGCCCTATTTATTCTACCAAGCTTACAAACGGCTTAATTGAGCATAAGCTTGAAGAACACAGAATGCTTACAAAGGTTAAGCGTAAGGTTGTTAAATATGGAACACATATTAATGCAGGTGATTTCAGAGTAGAATTTATTCGCACAAACCATAGTATTCAAGATGCTGCGGCACTTGCAATATATTCGCCAGCTGGAATTGTTGTGCATACTGGAGATTTTAAAGTTGATTACACTCCAGTTTATGGTGATCCAATTGATTTACAGCGTCTTGGAGAGATTGGCAAGAAAGGCGTTTTAGCACTTATGTGTGATTCTACAAATGCAGAACGTCCTGGTTTTACTGCTTCAGAAAAGACAGTAGGTAAAACAATTGATTCTATTTTTGCAGACAATGACAAGACTCGTATTATCATTGCCACCTTTGCATCAAATGTTGATAGAGTTCAGCAGATTATTAACTCAGCAGACAAATATGGAAGAAAGGTGTGCGTGGAAGGTCGTTCCATGGTAAATACCATAGAAACTGCATCTAAGCTTGGATATTTACAAATACCTGACAACACACTTATTGATATTGAGTCACTAAAGTCATATCCAGATGAAAAAATCGTTCTTGTTACAACTGGTTCACAGGGGGAGTCAATGGCTGCCTTGTCTCGAATGGCAAATGGCACTCACAAGAAGGTTCAGATTAAACCAGGCGATATGATTGTATTTTCATCTCATCCAATTCCTGGAAACGAAAAGGCTGTATCCAATGTAATCAATGATTTGACCATGCGTGGTGCCCAGATTGTTATGCAGGATGTGCACGTTTCAGGACATGCTTGTGCAGAGGAAATAAAGCTTATTTATTCTCTTGTTCGTCCACAGTTTGCAATTCCTGTCCATGGTGAATACAAGCATTTGGTTGCCCAGGCCAAGATTGCAGAATCCTTAGGATGGGATCATGACCATATAAAAATTATTCGCTCAGGTGATGTTTTAGAGCTTGGAGATAATTATTCTAAAATCGCAGGACATGTTCATACTGGAGCTATCATGGTTGATGGTATTGGTGTCGGTGATGTTGGTAATATCGTTCTTCGTGATAGACAAAAGCTCGCTGAGGATGGAATTATAATTGTTGTACTTACCTTGGATAGTTCCTCAGGTACTGTTTTAGCTGGACCCGATATCGTTTCAAGAGGTTTTGTATACGTTAGGGATTCAGAGGATTTAATGGAAAGTGCAAGAGCCGTCCTTAATGATACTGTTCAGAATCTTGAGGAGAAGAGTATTACTGATTGGAATAAGATTAAATCAGATATTAGAGATAATCTTTCTGATTTTGTTTGGCACGAGACTGGCCGTCGCCCTATGATAATTCCAATTATAATGGAAGTATAAAATGATTGTAGACGAAAGATATACCACATACTTAAATAGTCTGTATCCTGACCTTTCCCCGGTCTTAAGTGATATCAGGCGGGAGGCATTAGAAGCCTTTGTCCCAATCATCAGAGATGAAACAGTAAATCTGCTTCGGACTTTGATTAAAATGAATAGGCCTAAGAATATTCTTGAGGTTGGTGCCGCAGTAGGATTTTCATCCTGCATTATGGCTGAAGCAGCTGGAAAAGCTGCAAAAATTACCACCATTGAAAACTATGAGCCAAGGATACCAATCGCAATGGCCAATATCAAAAAGGCTGGCAAAGAAAAGCAAATCACTCTTATTGAAGGTGATGCCATTGATGTTCTACCAACCTTGCAAGGTCCCTATGATTTTATATTTATGGATGCAGCCAAGGGGCAATACATTAATTTTTGGCCCGATATAAAAAGGCTGATTTCTGATGGAGGTATTGTAGTTACAGATAATGTGCTACAGGATGGAGATATTATTGAATCTCGTTATGCAATCGTAAGGCGAAATCGTACAATTCATAAAAGGATGAGAGACTACCTTTATGAGTTGACTCACGACAAGGATTTTGTTACCACTATATTGCCATTGGGGGATGGAGTTAGTATTAGTGTGAAAGGAATAAAATGAGAGAAACAGAATTACTAGTTCCAGCCAGCAGCCTGGAAGTTTTAAAGGTTGCTGTTATTTATGGAGCTGATGCAGTTTATATTGGTGGTGAAGTTTATGGGCTTAGAGCAAAGGCTAAGAACTTCTCCAAAGAGGATATGATTGAAGGCATAAGGTTTGCCCATGAACATGGGGTAAAGGTTTATGTTACAGCAAATATTCTTGCACACAATGGTGATTTGGAAGGTGTTAAAGAATACTTCAAGGAGCTTAAGGAAATTAAGCCAGATGCTCTTATTATTGCAGACCCTGCAGTTTTCATGCTTGCAAAGGAGATTTGCCCAGAAATTGAACGTCATGTTAGCACACAAGCCAACAACACTAACTATGGCACATATAAATTCTGGTATGAGCTTGGAGCAAAGAGAGTTGTATCTGCAAGAGAGCTTTCTTTAGAGGAAATCAAAGAAATCCGAGCAAATATCCCTGATGATTTGGAGATTGAAACATTTATTCATGGTGCAATGTGCATTTCATATTCGGGAAGATGCCTGCTTTCTAATTATTTTACAGGTAGAGATGCCAATCAGGGGGCTTGTACACATCCATGCCGTTGGAAGTATTCAGTTGTTGAGGAACAAAGACCAGGGGAATATCTTCCTGTATACGAAAATGAACGAGGCACATATATTTTCAATTCCAAAGATTTATGTATGATTGAGCATATTCCAGATTTGCTTTCTTCAGGAATAGATAGCTTTAAAATAGAAGGCCGAATGAAAACCGCTCTCTATGTCGCCACTGTTGCAAGAACATATCGGAAAGCTATTGATGATTGCAAGGAATCCGAGGAAAAATATTTGGCTAACCTAGCTTGGTACAAGGATCAGATTTCCGCGTGCACTTATCGTCAATTCACCACAGGCTTTTTCTATGGCAAACCATCAGAGGAATCTCAGATATATGATAATAATACATATAATATTGGCTACACATATTTGGGAATTGCTGAAAATGTTACTTCTGATGGATTTTTCGAAATTGAGCAGAGAAATAAATTTTCAGTTGGCGAAACTATTGAAATTATGAAGCCAAACGGAGATAATATAGAGGTAAAAGTTCTTGAGATAAAGAATGAAGCTGGGGAGAGCATGGAATCATGTCCTCATCCAAAGCAAAAGCTTTTTATTAAGCTTTCTATTGCACCAACTGATTTCGATATCCTAAGACGTAAGGAAGCATAAAGTTACGAGGAGAAAACGATGGCAGATAGTAAATATGTGGCTTATGTAGGTACCTACACTCATGAAACTAGTGTTGGTATATATGTTTATGATGTTAATCCTGACACAGGAGTTTTAGTTGAAAGAAGCGTTGCTCCTATCAATAATCCGTCAGATATTATTAATTCAAAGGATAACAAATTCCTTTATTCCATTGCAGATGAGGGTGTTGCCTCTTTCAGGATTCTTGAAAATGGTGACCTTGAAAAGATTAATCAGGAATGGGTTGGCGGCATGAGAGGTTGTAATCTTTGCGTTGACTCACAAAACAGATTTTTATTTGTAGCTGGATATCATGATGGTCGTGTTACAATGATGAGGCTAAATAAGGATGGCTCTATTGCAGGTATTGCTGATGGTATATTTCACCAGGGCATTGGTAAGTCGGTGGCTGATAGACCACTATATCCACATTGTACTTGTGTAGAGCTTACCAAGGACGAGAAATTCCTTTGCGTTGTCGAAAATGGTTTACATCAGATTAAGATATATGAAGTTGACTATGAACTGGGCAAGCTTCGCTTAGTGGATATTGTTAGATGTTCAATGGGCTCAGCTCCACTGAAAATGAAATTTTCTCAGGATGGCAAGTATGCTTATGTCATAACAGAAATGTCAAATGAGATTTTAGTATATGATTATCATATTATTGATGGTCATCCTGATTTTGAAAACATACAAACAGTATCATTGCTGGTAGGCGTTGACGAGGAAATTAGTACTGGTACTAATATAAAATTTGGTGAGGATGATAAATTCCTCTATGCCAGTGTGGATGGACTTAATGCAGTTTGTATGTATGAGAGAGACCCTAAGACTGGTAAGATTAAATATTTCTCACATAGCTTTATCAGCGGAGATTATCCAAAGAGCTTTGCTATTCTTCCAAAGGATAAATATTTTGTTTCATTAAACCATGATACAAATGAAATACGAAGCTTTACTATTGATAAAAAGGCTGGACATTCTTTGATGCAGAATCCGCCAATCAAAATTGCTAAGCCTAATAGCATTATTATTGTAAAAATAAAGTAACAGTTTGCTTTGAATATTGTTAGTGATTAGGGGCTGCTAAGACAGCCCCATTTTATTTAGGAGGATTGTATGGCAGGTTCAACTTTTGGAAACTATATTAAAATCACTACTTGGGGAGAATCACATGGCAAGGCACTTGGCGTTGTTATAGATGGTTTTCCAGCAGGCTTGAAGCTTTCCGAACAGGATATACAGCTTTATCTGGATAGGAGAAAACCAGGACAGTCTAAATTCACTACAGCTAGGGCTGAGGGAGATGAAGTTGTAATTTTATCAGGAGTTTTTAACGGTGTTACAACTGGTACACCTATATCCTTGATGGTTGAAAACAAAGACCAACATTCTAAGGATTATGGTAATATTGCAACCACCTTTAGGCCTGGTCATGCAGATTATGGTTTCATAGAAAAATATGGAATCAGAGACTATAGAGGTGGCGGCAGATCATCTGGAAGAGAGACTATAGGTCGTGTGGCTGCTGGTGCTGTTTGTGCTAAATTATTGCAGGAGCTAGGTGTTACTGTATGCGCCTATACAAAATCAATTGGTGATATTAAAATATACGATTTTGATTTATCTGAAAGAGATAACAATCCTTTGTGCATGCCAGATGCCAATGCAGCTAAGAAAGCAGAGGAATACCTAGAGGCCTGCATGCTTAACAAGGATAGTGCTGGAGGAACAGTGGAGTGTTTGATTTCTGGTGTTCCAGCAGGTGTAGGAGAGCCAGTTTTTGACAAGCTTGATGCCAAGCTTGCTGGGGCTCTTGTTTCCATTGGAGCTGTTAAAGGCGTGGAGATTGGCGATGGTTTTGCTGCAGCCAAAACCGTTGGAAGTATTAACAATGACAAGTTTAAAATGGAAAATGGAAATGTTACTAAGCTAACAAATCATAGCGGAGGAATCTTAGGAGGTATTTCTGACGGTGATGACATAATTGTCAGATGTGCAATTAAGCCAACACCATCTATTTCACAGCCCCAGAAAACTGTTAATGAGCAGCATGAGGATGTTGAAATAGAGATTCATGGAAGACATGATCCAGTTATTGTGCCTAGGGCTGTAGTTGTTGTTGAGGCTATGTGCGCAATTGCTGTTTGTGATGCAATGCTAGGACATATGACCGATAGAGTTGATTATTTAAAGGAGTTTTATAAAAAGTGAAGTACGAGTTATTAAAGACTGAGGGCATGGCGAAGCGTGGTAGATTTCACACGGTTCATGGAGTTATAGAGACTCCAGTATTTATGAATGTAGGTACCGTGGCAGCTATAAAAGGCGCTGTTTCCACTGACGATTTGCGTCAGATAAAGACCCAGGTAGAGCTTTCTAATACATATCATTTGCATGTTCGTACAGGTGACAAACTAATAAAAGAGCTTGGAGGTCTGCACAAATTTATGGCATGGGACAAACCGATTCTTACAGATTCTGGTGGGTTTCAGGTATTCTCATTAGCTGGCATCAGGAAAATAAAAGAAGAGGGCGTCACCTTCAATTCTCATATTGATGGTCGCAAAATTTTTATGGGGCCAGAGGAATCAATGCAGATTCAATCAAATCTTGGCTCAACAATTGCAATGGCATTTGATGAGTGTCCTCCAGCACTTGCCGAGCGTAAATATGTAGAAGATTCTGTGGCAAGAACAACTAGATGGCTATATCGCTGCAAGGATGAAATGAATCGCCTTAATTCTTTAGAAGATACTATTAATAAGGAGCAGCTTTTATTTGGTATAAATCAAGGTGCTATTTATAACGATATCAGAATTGAGCATGCAAAAGCTATATCGGAGCTTGATTTGCCAGGCTATGCAGTTGGTGGATTAGCTGTAGGAGAGAGCCATGAGCAGATGTATGATGTGCTTGATAATGTAGTGCCATATTTGCCACAAAACAAACCAACTTACCTTATGGGAGTTGGTACACCAGCAAATATTTTAGAGTCTGTAGAGCGTGGTATAGATTTCTTTGATTGTGTTTATCCTAGTAGAAACGGTCGTCATGGGCATGTCTACACTAACCATGGCAAGCTTAATCTTTTTAACCAAAGGTTTGAAAAGGATATGAGACCAATCGAAGAAGGCTGTGGTTGTCCAACATGTCGTACCTATTCAAGAGCTTATGTACGCCATCTCTTAAAAGCAAAAGAAATGCTTGGAATGAGACTTTGTGTACTTCATAATCTTTATTTCTACAACACTATGATGGAAGAAATAAGGGATGCTTTAGACGCAGGTGTTTTTGCAACCTACAAGAAGAACAAGCTATCTTCAATGGAGGCTGGTGAAGAATAAATCTTAAATTATTATTAAATGATTTATTTTCCTTGCAAGCTATAGATTATTTATGTAAAATATTTTTCAGTGACTGACCTATAACGGTCAATAATTAGGAGGAATAATTTAAATGGAAGCAAATAATTCAATAGTATTAGTAGTATGGGTGGTTGTACTTTTCGCATTCATGTACTTTTTCATGATTCGCCCACAGCAAAAGGAACAAAAAGAGAAGTCAGCTATGATGGCTACACTTGCAATTGGTGATACAATTCTTACCACATCAGGATTTTACGGTGTAATCATTGCTATTCAGGATGACACAGTAATCGTTGAGTTTGGTAGTGACAAGCATTGTCGTATACCTATGACAAAGGCCTCTATCGCACAGGTTGAAAAGCCTGAGGATGCAGTAAAGGCTACAGAAGAAAAAGCAAAATAAATAATGAACTATCGGGACTGGCTAATGCCAGTCCTTTTTTTGCCTGAATTCTTTTGTTATTGTAGTAATCTATATGCCAGCCTTGATCGGAATGAAAAATAAGTCCTTTAACCGAAGGAAATTTTATTTTGTCAACTACTTCTTTTATTTCGCAAGAACTCTGATCCCTTATCAAGCAGAGCTTTGGTAGAAGCCACAGGGTGGGTGAATTTTGCAATGTGTCTAAACTGGCCACGCTGAGTCTCGGTTGCATTGAGTATCCATTGCTTAACTGCTTCGGTAGAAATCTGTTCTTTTATTTCTGCAATCTTTTCAGCTGTCAGCTCTATTTTTACAAAGGCAGCTTCCTTTCGGACGGCGGCCTTCTCAATTTTGGCGACTTTGGCTTCAACGCGGTTTGCCTGCCAGGTCTCTATTCGCTCGGCCATCTGGTTGTTGATTTGTTCATTAATTCTCTCAAAATCCTTGGCAAAGGTGGTAAGTGCTGAAACAGTAAGAGCCATATCCATGCCGAATAAAAACATAAATACTAGGGCGATTAATTCTATTAGATTTTGAGGAATGTAGCTAATGGAATTAACTATCGGTGGGATAATAAACTGTGTAACAATGATTCCTGCAATGCCAAAGCAGGCAGTAAAAATTAGGCATACACGACCATTAATATTAAGTGGCATGTCTGAATAATCCCACCATCTGGCGTGAAACTTTTTTTCTAAAATATAAGAAGTGGAATATTCCAGGAAAAAGGAACCAATAGAGCAACCTAAAAATATTGAAAAATAGGATGCATTTTGTAATGTATCAAATGGCAAATCAATAAATATTATTTGGGCCAATGTGGCTCCAACTCCGTAGAGGGGTATGCAGGGACCGTACAAAAAACCACGGTTCTGCCAAGACTTTTCCCGGATAGTACAATAACAGGTCTCATATATCCAACCTAAGAAGCTATATATTATGAATAAAACAAAATATTTGCTAAGCATAATTATTCCCCCAAACTTAATAAAAATAGTATAATTAAAAAGCAATAATATTAAAAGAGAAGTAATTACCAAATTTTTGAAAAAATGGCTTAAATAAAGATATTATTTAGGCTTGAAAAGGATAAGTAGCTATGATATACTTCAAATGTTGCGAAACATCCTTCGTAAATAAAAAGCCTATATGGGAGGCATTATGGAAACATTAAAATTAGTTCTTATAATATTATTGATTATTATATGTGTGGCACTCACAGTTATTATTCTATTCCAAGAGGGAAAGCAGAACGGTTTAGGTTCTTTATCGGGTCAGCAGTTTGATTCATATTGGAGCCGCAATAAGGGACGTTCTAGAGAGGGCTTACTTGTAAAGCTTACAAGTGTATGTGTTATTCTTTTCTTTATCCTTTCTGCTGTACTTAATATTGGAAGCTTTTAATTTAGATTTTAGATTTGCCACCCGATAGGGTGGCTATTTTTTTAGGAGGTTTATGAAAGAATTCGATAGACAAAAGCATTTTTTAATGGATGTTTTTAAGAGCCAAGCATATATTCCAATGAAGAAAAAGGATTTGGAAATATTACTTGATGTTGAAAAGGATAAAAGAGAAGAGTTCGCTCAGGTTTTAAAGGAACTTGTTGAGGAAGGGCAAGTTGAGATTACCAAGCGTGGTAAGTATCAGATTGCTGAGAATCGACCTAAGTTTGTTAAGCTAAAGGACCATCGCTCAAAGAAACCTACTAAGGCTGAGACTTCTATTAGAAAGCAGTCTCTTAACGAGGTGGCAAGGAAAGCAAATAAGCCAAGCAATAAAGACGTTGAGCCAGATATTATTGGGCGTTTTATTTCCCATAAGGATGGTTACGGCTTTATAGAAGTTGAAGGTTCAGAGGAAGATTATTTTGTTGGCAGGGATAATACAGGCTTTGCCATGCAGGATGATACAGTTGCAGCCGTGCTTACCTTTGGAGCTCCAGGCAAGCGTCAGGAAGCAAAGGTCATTAGAATAATTACTCATGGCTTTTCTGATGTTGTAGGAACATATGAGAAGAACCCTAGCTTTGGGTTTGTAGTAGCAGATAGCAACAAATTAGATAGAGACATCTTCATCCCTGCCGGCAAGGATATGGGAGCTGTGTCTGGACACAAGGTTGTATGCCACATAGAGGATTACGGTGATGATAGTCACAAGCCTGAGGGAGTTATTACTGAGATTATTGGTCATAAAAATGATCCAGGCGTAGACATTATGTCTATAGTAAAAAGCTTTGGCATAGATACTGAGTTTTCTGACAAGGTTTTAAAGCAGGCTACAAATGTTGCTAAGCCAGTATCTGAAGCAGATATGGCGGGACGTAATGATATACGAGAAAAGGTGGTTATCACGATAGATGGAGAAGACACTAAGGATATTGATGATGGCGTTTCTCTTGAAATGGATGGAGAAAACTATATCTTAGGTGTGCATATTGCTGATGTTACAAATTATGTACAGGAATCCTCAGCCTTGGATGTGGAAGCATTAAAACGAGGTACATCGGTATATCTTGCTGACAGAGTTATCCCTATGTTGCCCCATACACTTTCAAATGGTATGTGTTCCTTGAATGAAGGAGAAGATAGACTGGCTTTATCTTGCATTATGAAGTTTTCACCTAAGGGTGAGCTTATTGATCATGATATTTGCGAATCTGTAATTAATAGTAATCACCGCATGACTTATACTGATGTCTATGCCATAATGACTGGTGATGAAGCTACAAGAAATCGCTATGCAGATATTTCTGAGATGGTTGATAATATGTACAAGCTATCCCAGATTCTCAGGGCAAAGAGAAAAAAGAGAGGGGCAATCGACTTTGATTTTCCTGAGACACATATTTTAATAGACGAAAATGGAAAGGTGGCAGGTCTTGTTCCATATGAGAGAAATGATGCTCATAAGCTTATAGAGGATTTTATGCTTGCAGCTAATGAGACTGTTGCAGAGCATTTTTCACTTATGGAATCTCCATTTGTGTATCGTGTTCATGGGGCACCAGATCCAGAAAAAATACAAGGTTTGGCTAGATTTTTGGGAGCATGTGGCTATAGCTTAAAGGGAAATAAAGATAGTATTCATCCAAAGGAGATTCAAAAGATGCTAGAATCACTTGCAGGCCATGAGGATGAAGCAGTTATTACCAAAATGACACTACGTAGCATGCAACAGGCTAAATATGATACTGAATGTAAGGGACACTTTGGACTTGCGGCTGAATACTACTGTCATTTCACTTCTCCAATTAGAAGGTATCCTGATTTGCAGATACACCGCATTATTAAGGACCACTTGCGAGGACGTATGAATGAGAGAAAAATTTCTCATTACGAAAGTATTTTGCCTCAGGTGGCTATGGAGACAAGTAAGCTTGAACGGAGAGCAGAAGAGTGTGAGCGTGAGGTTGATAAGCTGAAAATTGTTCAATACATGCGTCAGTATATTGGACAACAGTTTGAGGGAAGTATTTCATCCATTACTGGTTGGGGAATGTATGTAGAGCTTGAAAATACAGTAGAAGGACTTGTTCATGTATCCACTCTTTATGATGACCATTACGATTTCATTGAAGAGAATCTTACCCTGGTAGGAGAGCGTACAGGCCGTACATTTAAACTGGGTCAACCTGTTACCGTAATCCTGGATTCCGTAGATGAAAACGCCCGAACAATCGATTTCGTTTTAGAAGAGTTTCAACGTTTCTAACGTATATGAGATATTCAAAGAAGTAAAAATAGCTTGTAGTTGACAAGCTATTATATTTCTTAAGCGGAGCTTTTTATGCGGAGCGTAGAAATCATAATGCTTGTCAGCGTAACAAGCGAGCGAAAGACTAGGAGATTATTTGATTATGAATAAAGAAGGACGTAAATTAATTGCTAATAATAAAAAAGCTTATCATGAATATTTCATGGAAGAGGAGTACGAGGCAGGCATAGAGTTACACGGAACAGAAGTAAAGTCTATGCGAATGGGCCAGTGCTCCATTAAAGAAGCTTTCGTGCGTATAGATAATGGCGAGATGTTTATTTATCAGATGCATGTAAATCCTTATGAGAAAGGGAATATTTTTAATCGTGATCCACTTCGTCCACGTAAGCTTTTGTTACACAAATCAGAGATTAACCGCCTTTTAAGTAAGATTAAAGAAAGTGGATATACTATTGTTCCTCTTGAGGTTTATCTTAACAATGGTCTTGTTAAGGTAAAGATTGCCCTTGCAAAAGGTAAAAAGCTTTATGATAAGAGAGCAGATATTCAGAAAAAGGATTTAAAAAGAGAAGCGGAAAGAGACTTTAAGGTAAGGAATTTGCGATAATGAAAATAATACTTGCATCAAACTCGCCACGTAGGAAAGAACTGTTAGAGCAGGTGGGAATTGAATTTGAGGTAATGTCCTCAGATGTGGATGAGATAACAGATAAGACAGCACCAGCAGATGTTGTTATGGATTTAAGCCGTATAAAGGCTGAAGCAATTGCAAGAAATAATAAAGGTGTTGTAGTTCTTGCGGCTGATACAGTAGTAGCTTATAACGGACAGATTCTTGGAAAACCAAAGGGGGAAGCTGATGCCTTTAAAATGCTAAAGCTTCTTTCAGGAAAAGCACATCAGGTATTTACAGGTGTGACTATTGTGGATGAAGCTGGTGAAAGTAATTCGTTTTTTGAGTCCACGGATGTTTTAATGTATGAAAACTCTGACGAACTACTCAAAAAATATATTGCTACTGGTGAACCTATGGATAAAGCTGGAGCTTATGGAATCCAGGGTAAGGGGGCAGTCCTTGTAAAAGAAATAAAGGGGGACTACAATAATGTTGTAGGGTTACCTTTATCAAGGGTTTGCAAAGAGTTAAATTTTGAACTGTAAGTTCATTGATTTTTATTGAGAAACCTTTATAATAATATATGCTTTTGATTATGGGCCTGTCATGGTTTCGACAGGGGTCATGCAGCGGAAGAAGCGAGTCCCACGGTAATGGGTTAAATGGCCAAAATTAAAATTAAACGCTGAAGATAATTTAGCATACGCTGCCTAGTTGCGGCAGTCTGACCTAGGGCACCTACACCTTAGGACCCAGACTTCGACTCTGTAGGAAACGACACTATCAAAGCTTTGAGATGGTGGGCGTATCATGAAGCTACTAAAGCATGTATCTTGTTTGTAAGAGCCATGTGGAGGGAATGTTAAATTACAAACTACACTCGTAGAAGGGCCGGGAATTGGCTTTTGGACACGGGTTCGACTCCCGTCAGGTCCACTATTTATTAAGGGGGGAGATTATGAATAAAAAAGTATTTGCTTTATTTGCTAGTTCTTTGATTCTTTTATCTGCATGTGGTACTAATAATACTGCAGCTTCTAATTCAGTTGAGCTTTCAAACAATAATGAGACAACTGAAAAAGCTGAGGATGCTAGTACACAGGCGGATATAGAAATTTCCAATAGTCTATTTTCTATTACAATTCCAGCAGAGTTTCAGGATATTTATGATTCAGAAGTTACTGATGACAAAATAACTATTTATCATAAGGAATATAAGGAAGCAGGCTTTGGTGGCATGGCATTTACTATTTGGGCAAGACCTTTTCCTTCAGAGATGGCTGGTGGCCCATATGTAAAGCAAGGAGAGCTTACAGATGCTGATGGAAATAAGTATGAAGTGATGCTTGGTTTTGCTACTGAGCTTCAGTGGGATATGGAAGAATCAGAAGAAATGCCAGAGGATTTTGCTAAGCTTTCAGGTATAGGCTATGAGGTTGCTGAAAATATTACTGGTGTTAATGGTGCAACCTATGTCTATGGCGCTGGAACTTCAGGCGAAGACTTATATAGCGATATAGTGGATTTATACAAAAAAGCAATAGATGAGGGCTGGGATGCTTCTAAATACGAAGAAAATAACATGAGCCCTGAATTTTATAATCTATCTTTGGAGGGGGCAAATAATATTGGCTTTGCATATTATGATACTGATAAAGATGGAATAGATGAGCTTTTTGTTGGCACAATCAAGGATGATGAGCTTAATGGTGCAATATATGATATTTACACTATGGTGGATGGTGTCCCTACACACGTAGTCTCAGGAACGGCACGTGACAGATATTTTGTTTATATGGGTAGCTTCATTGTAAATGAGTATTCAGGTGGTGCCATGGAAAATGGCAAAGTTGTTTATGCCTTAGAATCAAACTCAACCGATATGGTATATCAGTGGGCTACAAAATATGATGCATATGAAAATGAAGAAGAACCATGGTTCATTAGTTACACTGAAGATGAATGGGAAAATGTTACTGAGGATGAATATCTTAGTAGAGAAGCCCCAGCTGAAGATTACACTCAGTTAACTTTTACTTCTTTAGCTGATTTATAAATTTTGAAATATAAATTAATAACTTTCGTTATATTTAACAAAAATTCCGTTCTGAATTGAACGGAATTTTTTTTAATGATAAAATTTTTTTTAAAAGTAGGGAGACTAATTTCATTATGGGTAAATATAGAAGAAACATGTCTGAAAGTGAGCGCAGAGCATATCGTAAGCGCAAAAGACTTCTTAGAAAAATCCAAGTATATTCTGAAATAGGAATTATATCTATTGCAATAATTGTAGCTGGGGCGTTAATCCTTTCCCATGGTAAAGGAAAGGATAATTCTATTACTGTAGCTGCTGAGGAACAGGCTAATACTGAGCAGGAAGCAGAAAGTGAAGATGCTCAGGAGGAAAGCAAGGGCTTAAAAATATCATCTTCAAAATCCCAGGCTGAGGAAACCGAGACAGAAGATGCTTCAGCGGCAGAACAGGAAGCTACTGCAACATACTCTGCAAAAGAGGCTGAAAGTGTAACAGAAATAAGTGGTGATGTAGTCAGCTCCAATGCCATATTAATTAATAATGATACTAAGGAAATTGTTGCAACAAGAAATGCATATGACAAAATCGTGCCAGCTTCAATGACTAAGGTAATGACCATACTAGTAGCAGCAAATCATATTACTGAAGAACAACTGGACGAGGTCATACCATTGTCCCATGAAGCAGTGGATTATTCATATGCTGGTGGTGGCTCTACCTCTGGTTTTGTGGAAGACGAGCAGGTGACTATCAGGGATCTTTTCTATGGGACGATTCTGCCGTCAGGTGGTGATGCGGCGGCGCAGCTTGCAATATATTTGGCAGGGGATGTAGATAGCTTTGTTGAAATGATGAATGAAGAAGTGTCTGCCCTTGGTTTGACAAATACTCATTTTACAAACCCTGTGGGCTTTTATGATGATAATCACTACAGCACACCATATGAAATTTCGATTATTATGATGGCTGCACTGGATAATGAACTTTGTAAAGAGGTGCTAACCACAAAGGTATACAATTCATCAGCGACAGATGTTAATCCAGAGGGAATTACTATATCTAACTGGTTTCTTAGAAAAATTGAAGATAAAGATATCGGTGGCGAAATCGGCGGAGCTAAAACAGGATTTGTCAATGAGTCTGGAAACTGCGCTGTTAGCTCTATGGTATCGACTTCAGGCACAGAATACATATGTTGCACTGCCAATTCAACCTCATCCTGGAGATGTATTTACGACCATGTAGATATTTATAAAGCCTATACCAATTAAATAAATCAGACATAAAAAAATCCCTTGTTAATTACAAGGGATTCAGAGTGTAGACAAAGAAGATGCTGCAAAACTAAGTTTTGCAGCATCATTTCCTTTTTTCTAAGATTATATTTT
>SVES01000088.1 GCA_015057305.1 Pseudobutyrivibrio ruminis
TCTATGGCTTGGATTTGTTATAAAAAATACGGTTTATTCATTTTTGAGCGTGTCCACTCTATGGGGTTCATTTTAAAATGTATGTTTTGGCTTTGCAACATATAAACTAAAAATACCTATGTATTTTGATACGATAGGTACTATTGGAGTGGCCGCACTATGTGGAATATTGCCAGGATTCATAGTTGCGGTATTAACTAATCTTTTATGTTCTTTATTTAATAGTATGGCAATATACTATACCATCCTAAATATTCTAATAGCTGGGGTCACAGCATTTTTTATCAAGAAAGATTATTTTAAAATTAAAGTAAAAGTACTTGAGTACGTTTTGATTTTGGCAATAATAGGCGGAGGAATAGGTTCACTTTTTCAGTTAGCTTTATTGGGACACCCTCAATTTCAGGCTATTGCAGAAACGACTGAATACTTTTCTTATTCGACAGGGCTTAATTATTATTGCTGCTTCATAATATTAAATATACTGCTGAATTTTATTGATAAAGGAATTTCTGCAGTTATGATTTACATAATTATAAAAGTAATTCCAAAAGAACAAAGAATATCAATTTGGAATAGCGGTTGGATGCAAAGACCTCTGACAACAATTGAAATAAATAACTATCGATTTGTTGGAAAAGGTGTTCAAACGGTTCAGCGACGATTGACTAGACTTTTGATTACTGCCGCGGTATTAATGACATTAATAATGGGTACTATAAACGTGCAGCTCTATTATAAAAATCAAAAATTAGAATATCAGGCTAATTCACTTGGAGCAGTAAAGTTAGCAGCTGCAGCTATCGATCCTGAGATGATAGATGCATATATAAAAAAGGGGAAAAATGTACCAGGTTATATTGAGACATATGAACATCTATACAACATTAAGTATGAAACACCAGGAATTCAATATTTATACGTAATAAAAATTGTAGAGGAAGGGTGTAGAGTTGTTTTTGATGTGGAAACAGATGATGTTGAAGCATATAAAAATGGCGATTTAATTGAATTTGAGAAAGCGTTTTATCCATATATAAGTGATTTGCTTGAGGGAAAAGAAATAGCACCAATAGAATCGAATGACATTTCAGGTTGGGTGTTAACAACATATTACCCAATTAAAAATCAAGAAAATGTAACTGTGGCTTATGCTTGTGCAGATGTATCAATGTTATATTTATCTGACTACATTAAAGAATATATACTGAAAGCTGGGCTGATTTTTTCAGGATTTTTCTTGTTAATAGTAGCGTATGGTTTGTGGGTAGCTCGATTCTATCTGGTATATCCAATTAATAGTATGGCTGGAATTGCTGCTTCCTTTAATTTTGAGTCAGAAGATAATAAACAACTTAGGGAAAACGTAAAAAAAATAGAAGCTCTCGATATACACACTAATGATGAGCTTGAAAACTTGTATCATATTATTTGTAAGATGGCAGAAGACACAGTAGAGCAGATTAATGATATTAGAATTCAAGCAAAACGTATTAGTCAAATGCAGTCTGGTCTAATTATTACGATGGCAGACATGGTTGAAAGTCGTGATTCTAATACAGGTTATCATATATTAAAAACAGCAGATTATGTTGCAATTATTTTAGAGGCATTAAAAGAAAAAGGATGTTATGCAGACAAGCTAACACCTAAATATATAGAAGACGTAAAGATGTCGGCTCCTCTTCATGATATTGGTAAAATCAACATTCCAGATGCAGTTTTAAACAAGCCAGGAAAGTTGACTGACGAAGAATATGAGATCATGAAACGTCATACTATTGAGGGAAAGAAACTTTTGGAAAAGGCGATAGATACAGTACAGGGCGAGAATTACTTAAAAGAAGCTAGAAATATGGCTGCCTATCATCACGAAAAGTGGGATGGATCAGGTTATCCTGATGGATTAAAAGGATCAGTTATTCCTCTTTCTGCTAGAATAATGGCAGTCGCGGATGTTTTTGACGCGTTAACTGCAAAACGTGTATATAAGGATCCAATGCCATTTGAAAAGGCAATGTCAATCATAAAAGAAGGCGCGGGAACGCATTTTGATCCAACTATAGTAGAGGTATTTGTTGAATCAGAGAAAGAGGTTAGAAGGGTATTAAAGAAGTATCAAGATTAATATTAATGTCTGATAGCGGGGGTTAAATGAAAAATATTAGAATTTTAAATGCCATTATTATAAGTGCAACACTGCTTTTTTCTGTATTTTACTCAAGCGATACCTTAATAAGTGCTTCGGCTAAAGAAGACTCTAAAACATATGAAACCGGCGGAGGATATGCAGTAACAGGACAACTAGGAGAAGCAGGTTATTCATGCACGCTATATAACGCTTCAAATGGATTGCCAACATCAGATGCAAATTGTATCTATGCAGATAAAGATGGTTATATATGGATTGGTAGCTATAGTGGAATTATAAGATATGATGGCAATAGCTTCGAAAGACTTGATTCATCCGCTGGATTAACAAATGGTAGGGCAATATATGAGGACAAAAATGGGCGTATATGGGTTGGAACAAATGATAATGGAATAGTAATTCTCGATGGAAAAAAATCCACTAGGATTACTTATAAGGAAGGTCTGCCTAGTTCTACAATACGCTCTTTTGCAGAGGATTCTGAAGGTCGTATTTATATAGCCACAACTAATGGAGTTTGTTACATAGATGAAAATAATGCTGTAGTGCCAATTGATGATTCACGATTCCTAGATGGATATGTAATTAGACTTACAGTTGACGGAGCTGGGACAGTTTATGGTAATACCCGAAATGGAGATATTTTTAGTATAAAATCTGGAATACTTGACAACTATTATAAGGGAGAGTCTCTTGATATAGGCACAGCAACAGCTATTTATGCTAATGAAAATGAAGTTGGAAATGTCTATATTGGAAATGATGAGGGAAAAATTTATTACGGCTCATTCGGAGAAAATGCAGAAAAACTTGAGACAATAGATACGTCACCGGCAGTAAATATTAATTACATTACATATGCGGCTAATAGAATTTGGGTTGTAGCTGAAGATATTGCAGGATATTTGGATGAATCAGATACATTTATAGCTTTAGCTAATATACCACTAAATAGTGGAATAGAAATGATTGCTGAAGATTACCAAGGTAATATTTGGATGGCATCAACAAGACAGGGAGTTGCAAAGATTGTAACCAGCAATTTCAAAAATATTTCAGAGGCTGCAGAAATAGATGAAGATGTAGTTAACAGTACTTATATATACAACAAGGAACTATATATTGGTACTGATAAGGGGCTTCGAGTAGTCGGGGAAGATAAAACTGATATAAATAATTCATTAACAGAATTTCTCAAGGACACAAGAATTAGATGCATACAAGAAGATAAAAACGAAAATCTTTGGATTGCAACATACACCAACGGTAAAGGGTTAGTATGCTATAGCAAAAGCGGACAAATAATCAGTTACAATGAAGAAAATGGTTTCTTAAGTAATGGAACTAGATGCATAAAAGTCACTAATGATGGAACAATTTTGGTTGGTACAAATGCAGGGTTAGCTATTCTTAAAAACGGAGAATATGTAGGCTCTATTACAGAAGCCAATGGATTAAATAATACAGTTTGTCTAACAGTTGAAGAAAATCAGGATGGCAAGATATTTATAGGGACAGATGGTGGAGGAATATATATTATTGATGGCACAAAGGTAACAAATATAGGAAGAGACGAAGGATTAACATCTGATGTTATTCTCAGAATAAAGAGGGATGATGCCAGGAAAGTTATGTGGATTATTACATCTAATTCAATTGAGTATATTAAAGATGAATTAGTGTATGAAGTCCCAAAATTCCCATATACCAATAATTTTGATATATATTTTGATAATAACGAAAATGTTTGGATTTTATCATCATTTGGTATATATTGTGTCAAAGCTCAAGACATGCTTGATAAGCAAAACTTTGATTATAAGCTCTATGACTATGCCAATGGTTTAACAAGTATTCCCACTAACAACGCATTTAGTTATTTGGATGAAAATGGAAATCTGTACATTTCCGGTCGTACAGGAGTATGCCGCGTTAATATAAGCAATTTTTATAATCAAGAAAGTGAGATCAAGCTAGATTTAAAGAGTATTTCATACGATGATATTGAGGTAAATCAAGATGAAGATGGTATATATATCATCCCATCTGAAGCAGGACGAATTCAAATAAATGCTGCGGTGCTAAATTATACATTAGAGAATCCGCTTATTAAGATGTATTTAGAGAATGCTGGAGACCCTGGTATTACTATGCACCAGAGTAATCTTACATCTTTAGAATATACGGGATTAAAATATGGCAACTATATTCTCCACATACAAACTATTGATGAGAATACGGGGGCAGTCTGTCAAGACAATACATATTTTCTAGAAAAAAAACCTACTTTCTTTGAGTTAAATGTGGTTAAGGCCCTTTCTATAGCTCTATTAGCGATGTTAGTGGCACTTATAGTTTGGCGAATCATGTCCAGCACAATTATTCGTAGACAATACAAAGAAATACAGATAGCGAAAGAAGAAGCTGAAAGAGCCAATAGTGCAAAATCTCGTTTTCTCGCAAATATGTCCCATGAAATTCGTACACCAATCAATACAATAATAGGTATGGATGAATTGATTTTAAGGGAAGATGCTAATGGAGTGCCTAACAATTTTGCAACTTCAATTTCAAATTATGCGTTAGATATAAAAACCGCATCAGAATCACTCCTTAGCCTTATAGATGATATATTGGATTTATCTAAGATAGAATCTGGAAAAGTGCATCTTGTAGAGCAGGAGTATTCACCGGAGGAACAAATAAGAAGTGTTGCAAAAATGATTCGTGTAAAAAGCAATCAAAAGGATCTAAAGTTTAGCGTTGATGTGGATGAAAATATTCCTTCAAGATTGTATGGAGATTATGGAAAGATTAAACAGGTTATAGTTAATTTATTAACAAATTCTTTAAAATATACTGATGAAGGCGGCTTCACATTTGGAATAAAAGTTCTCGAAACGGATTCAGAGATAAGTCGACTAGAGTATTACGTAGAAGATTCTGGCGTTGGCATAAAAGCAGAGGATATGGACAAGCTTTATTCTGCATTTGAGCGTCTTGATGAAGTTAAAAATGTTTCAATTCAGGGCACAGGATTAGGACTAGATATTTCTAGACAGTTTGTAGAGATGCTTGGAGGGGAATTAGTTTGCGAAAGCGAGTATGGAAAAGGGACAAAATTTAAATTTACAATAAATCAAAAGGTCATTGATTCTAAGCCTATCGGAAAATTTGATGAAGATAAGGAAGAAGAACCTAGAAAACCATATGTTCCACAGTTTATTGCACCAGATGCAGCTATTCTTGTGGTAGATGACGATCAAATGAATTTAAATGTTATAAAAGGATTATTGGCATCAACAAAAATGTTTGTATCTACAGCACATTCTGGGGAAGAATGTTTGGAAAAGCTAAAGGAGGGAACATTTAACGTTGTTTTGTTAGATCAAATGATGCCAGTAATGGACGGTTTAGAAACATTAGAGAGAATTAGAAAGAAACATCCAAATATTCCAGTATATGCAATTACGGCTAATAACGAAGCTGGTGGAGAGGAATATTATGTTTCAAAGGGATTTGATGGTTATTTTGTTAAACCGATAGATTCAAAAGCTTTAGAGAGTGCAATAAGAAAACATTTACCAGAGGATATAGTAATGGATTTAAGTTAGTGTTGAGTTTGGATTTTTATAAAAATGTGTATTAGGAGTATACGATATTGAAGGCGTATTATCATCTGCCTGGGCTATTTGAATTTTATGAATTTTATAAGGTATTCCTTCCATTGTACAGGGAGAAAAGAGATTATTTTTATGATTGGTGTGAAATAGGCTCAATTTATGGGGCACCAGCAGATTGCCTGTGGGGCGGAGGGAGAGTGGGATTTGGTGAAAATCAGGCCACAGAGGTCATTAAACTATTAAATGATTATGATATTTCTGCTCGATTGACCTTTAGTAATTCGCAAATAAGAAAGGAACATTTAGATGATAAGAGATGCAATCAATTATGTGAATTGTTTGCAAAAAGCGGAAAGGTCCAAAATGGAGTAATAATATATTCTGATCTCTTGTTGGATTATATAAAGGATAACTATAAGAATTTTTATTTTGTATCAACAACCACCAAGGTGTTGACATATTTTGATGATTTAGTAAAAGAATTAAATCGTGAAGAATTCAAATATGTTGTTCCAGATTTTCGGTTAAACAAAACATTTGCAAAACTAAACGCATTATCACAACATCAAAAGGATAAGGTGGAGTTCCTATGTAATGAGTGTTGTCCATTTGGATGCATGGATAGAAAAACGTGCTATGAAAATGTGAGCAGGAAAAATTTAGGAGAGGATTGTGGGGATCATATATGTAAGTACTCTGAAATTTCAAACGGGTATCGTTTTTCTGATGCCATGAAAAATCCTGGGTTCATTGGAGTTGCGGAAATTCAGAATGTATACATGAAATATGGATTCACAAATTTTAAAATCGAAGGTCGTAGTCTGGGGAGTGCTTTATTATTAGAATTTTTTCTATACTATATGACAAAGCAGGAGTACTGGATTAACGTAAGGGAGGAAATATATTTAGATAGTATGCTAGACTTGTTTTGAGTGGAAACACCTTATTATTAATTTGTATGCAATGTTTGCTCAATTCATACAATTGCTTCCAAAATTAGAAATAGATGCATTTTAAGAAAATGAAAAAAAATCGTTGACTTCTGCAATTACGGGTGATATTATAATCGAGCACTGAGGGACAGCAAGTCACACAGAGCAAAACAAATAA
>SVES01000089.1 GCA_015057305.1 Pseudobutyrivibrio ruminis
GAGTATGTACCAGATGGGGAACCAAGGGTATTTGGCGATAGATTATATGTTTATGGGAGTCATGACGCATTTAACGGTAGTGATTTTTGTATAAATGATTATGTTTGTTGGTCTGCGCCTATAGATGATTTGAGCGATTGGAAATATGAAGGAGTAATATACAAGAAAACTCTCGATCCAAGAAATACTGATGGAAAGATGCATATGTGTGCCCCTGATTGTATAAAGGGGAAAGATGGACGCTTTTATCTTTATTATCAGCTTCATATGCTACAGTGCACATCTGTTGCAGTGGCGGATAATCCTGTTGGCCCTTTTGAATTTTTAGGCTATGTTAAACACGAAGATGGAACTCCTTGGGGTGAGAAAAGGGGCGATTCATTTATATTTGATCCAGGCGTCTTAATAGACGATGACGGCAGAATTTATTTATACGCAGGATTTTCTACTGTTGGATTATTTAAGATGGTTTTTAAGCTGCGTGGAAATAAGGTAGATGAGTCTGTATGTTTGGAATTGGCTGATGATATGATGACTGTTATTAGTGTTGAACAGCCAATTGTTCCAGGACCAGCCAAATCAAAAGGGACTCCATATGAAGGTCATGCATTTTTTGAGGCAAGCTCCATTAGAAAAATTAATGGAAGGTACTACTATGTTTATTCTTCAGAATTAAGCCACGAATTATGTTATGCAATAAGTGAATATCCAAATAAGGGCTTTAAATACGGTGGGACGCTAGTGAGCATAGGCGATATTGGGTTAAATGGTAACGTTAAACCACTGAATTATCTGGGGAATACTCACGGTGGAATGATAAAGATTAATAATCAATGGTATATTTTCTACCATAGGCAGACCAATAAACAAAAATGCGCTAGACAAGGCTGTGCTGAAAAAATATATATCGATTCCAATGGTTTGATTGCGCAAGCAGAAATTACAAGTTGTGGTTTAAATCCAACTCCTCTTAGCGGGGTTGGTAAATATGAAGCTAGGATTGCATGTAATTTGAATGCTAAAAATGGGATTATAAAAAGTGATGATGCCTCGAAAGACAAAAAAGATTTGTACCCGTATTTTACTCAAACAGGAATGGACCGTGAATCGGATGGAAATCAGTACATTGCTAATATGAAAGATGGAGCATGGGCTGGATTTAAATATTTCAAGTTTGACGGCAAGGTGCACAGCGTTTCTGTAAAAGTAAAATGTACAGGCAATGGACTAATGAGGATTGGAACTGATTTAAATGGTGGGCTTGTAGATATTAATATTCATTCATCTGATGAATGGATTACTTATGAAAATTCTATTGCACTGCCAAATGCAGTGATGCCATTATATTTTAAATATTTGGGAACTGGAAGTATGGACTTTGATAGTTTTGAGATCATGTAAATGAATTGCTGTCTAACTAGGGGGGCTATGATGAAGGCGATAAATGTAAAGGTTGATTATTTGAAAAATCCACTAGGGCTTGTTAATGCAAGCCCTAGATTTTATTGGAACTGTGATGGAAGTGTGTCGCAGAGTGCGTACCAAATAGTATGTTTGCGGGAGAAAGAAGTGATTTGGGATAGTGGGAAGGTTTCTTCATCCTCTATGACACATATTTCCTATGAAGGTAAAGAACTAAAAAGCCGGGACAGTGTGGAGTTTAGCATACAATTGTGGGATGAAAATGATGAAGCAGGGGAGAAAATATATGGGCACTTTGAAATGGGCCTACTTCACATGGATGATTTTAAGTCAAGATGGATTACTGGTGACTACAAATCAGGTAGAAAAGAAAGATATCCTGTCGATTATTTTAAGCGAACTGTTAAGATTGCATCCAAAGTCAAAAAAGCTAGAATCTATGCATCAGCTCTAGGATTATACGATATTACTATTGGCGATAACAGAATCGAAGATTTTATTCTGGCACCAGGAATCACTGACTATCGCAAGAGAGTTCAATATCAGACTTACGATGTTACTTCTTATTTTACGGAAATTGGTGATTATGATATTAAGCTTAGGCTTGCCGATGGTTGGTATAGAGGAAGTTCGGCTGCATATGGGGTTACGAATGTATATGGCACCACTACAGCTGTTATTATGCAGCTTGAATTGACTTTTGAGGATGGCGCAAAAGAGCTTGTATGCACAGACACTGATTGGCAATGGAGTAATGATGGACCAATTAGATTTGCAGATTTAAAAGATGGAGAACATATAAATGCAAATCTTAGTCCAAGCTATGCAGGTTGTGCCAAACTTGCCAAGCTTAAGAACCCCATCAATTTGGTTGGAGCTGATAATGTATATGTTAAGGAACATGAACATTTCAAGGCCACACTTATAAAAGAAACAGGAAATATTAAGGTTTTTGATTTTGGTCAAAATATTGCTGGATATTTTAAGTTTAAGATAAAGGGCGGTAAGGGTGACAAAATTAGAATGTTTGCTGCTGAAATATTAGATGCAAATGGTTATCCAGACATTACACCAATGCAAGAATCAAGACCAGCTGGGGGTTGGACCACACCTAAGCTTTTAACCAAACTAATGACTGGTAATGTAAAAGGTGATATTAATCCTACCCCACGACAGGAAGTTGTTTTTGAATGCTCAGGAAATTGGGATAGTTACAAGACAAGTTTTTCTATTTTTGGCTTTAGGTATGTTCAAGTAGAAGGTGCAGCTGAAATTGACCTGGATTCCTTTGAATCAATTGCAGTTTATTCTGATTTAGAGGAGGTTGGTGAATTCACCTGTTCTGATGAAAGAATCAATAAATTTGTGGAAAACACAAGATGGAGTATGAAAGGAAATTTCCTAGATATTCCAACAGACTGTCCTACTAGAGAACGATTAGGATGGACCGGGGATGCTCAGGTGTTCTTTAATACGGGTACATATTTTATGGACACTACTGCCTTTTTTAGGAAGTGGTTGATTGATATGGAAGATGCTCAATATGATGATGGATTGATTCCAGCAGTGCTCCCATATGAAGGTGTGGAGATGATGTATAAATCTACTGGATCAAGTGTTGGCTGGGCAGACGCTGTATATTTAATTCCATATAGATACTACAAGCTTTATGGAGATGAGGGAATCCTAAGGCAGTATTGGAACATGATGAAAAAATACGGGGATTACCTTTTAAGCCATCGAGGATTTAAAGACAAAAAAAAGGCTAAGAATAATCCTTATAATCCATATGTTTATGAAAAAGGAGTACATCTTGGAGAGTGGCTGGAGCCAGTGGAATTCAGAGATAAAGTATATGGTGCCAGGGCATTACACACAGAAGAATGTACAGCATATTTGTATTATGCAATGAAAATATTAAGTGAAATAGCGGATGTTTTGGGTGAAAAGGCTATTTCAGAAGAGTATCAGACAGCGGCAGAAAAAGCAAAGGAAGCCTATATTGCACTGTTTATGACAGATGATTGTATGAATACAAAACGTCAAGCAAAACTTGTAAGACCTATTGCACTGGGTCTCTTGGATGATACACCGGCACTTCTAAAAAAAGCACAGGATTCTTTGGAAAAAGCTGTGGTAGATTATGAGTATCGTGTTGGAACAGGTTTTTTATCCACACCGTTTTTATTGAAAACTTTATCTGATGCAGGAAAAAGCGAAGTAGCTTACAAAGTTCTTCTTAATGAAAAAAATCCAGGATGGCTTTATGAAGTATTGCAAGATTCCACAACAGTATGGGAAAACTGGGAGGGTAAAGATGAAAAGGGCAAAGGCAGCTTTAACCATTATTCCCCAGGAGCATCCTGTGAATGGCTATTTGATACAGTTTGTGGAATAAGACCGGATGGGGAAAGGCACTTTGAAATAGCACCAATTCCAGGCGGTGGATTGCTAGAGGCTAAGGCAGTCTACAAGAGCCTTTATGGAGAAATAAAATCTGGATGGGAAAAGAAAGGTGATAAATACGTATATACGATTTCTATCCCAAGTAATTGTAAAGCTCTTATTAAGATTAAGGGAATGGATTCAATAAATGTGAATGCAGGGGAATACAAATATGAGATATAGATAAATTAACTTTCTGTTAACCATACACTTTTATACTCCTTTTTGTTGATAGAAATAACAAAAAAGAAAGAGAGGTATCGTTATGGAAGTAACAGAAATTAAAAATGAGTCGGTAATTGAAAAGGATATTGAAAAGGCAATCAAAGACAGACTTTTCAATGGATTCAATAATTGGAATGGCGGTTATGATGGATGGCTAAAATGGTGTGAAACTCTTTATGAACCAGATGCATATTACAATATTCCAGGACCAAAGGGGCAGGTGAGACTTACATTACAACAGTATAAAGACGCAATGGGTGAGTTATTTAAACACTTTACTATGGATTTAGGTCAGTTTGAAAATATGATTATCCGAGATAACTGGTGCGCAATAAGATACACAGTAAAAATCACCAATCTTGATACAGGAGAAGAAATCCATCAAAATACTATGGAATTTGTTAAGTTCAAGGAAAATCCTGAACCAATTGGTGTGCGAGTTGTTGAAGGATGGGCATTGTCAGATATAACATTAGGTTAGTAATAACATCATTAGACACATTTAGCTTACCTCCTAGCGGGGTAAGCGTTTTTTGTTGGTATAATTAACAGAAAGCTGGTAGTGTCATGGCTTATGGAATGGTAGGAGTGCTGGTATTTGGCTTTACAAAGGAAAGCTCTTTGTCTATGCTTGAAAGGAGGAAATGCAGGATTTTGCAAAGGAACTGGAACTACATTTACGGTTCATTTACCTATTATAATAAAGTTTTTGATAATAAATGGAACCAGAAGAGGTAGATTATGGTAAAGATATTACTAATTGAAGATGAGCGTCCTGTTCGGGAACTCACAAAAGTAAAGCTAAAAAATAAATATGAGATTCTGGAGGCGGAAGATGGGTTAAAAGCCTTTGATGTACTAGAGCATGACCATGCGGATTTGATTATTGTAGATGTGATGATGCCAAATATGGATGGCTATGAATTTGTTTCTGAGCTTAGAGCCATGGAAGACGATACTCCTGTTATTATGCTTACAGCCATGGATACATTTGCTCATAAGAAAAAGGGCTATAACCTTGGCATAGATGAGTATCTTACTAAGCCTATAGATTATGAAGAACTGACCTGGCATATTGAAGCTATTCTTAGACGTTATAAAATAAATAGTGAAAAAGAAATAGCAATTGGTGATTTTGTGATATCTGAGGAGACTATGTCTGTTACTATGAAAGGTAGGAGTATTGATTTGACTGAAACTGAGTTTAAACTTCTTTATAAGCTTTTATCATATCCAGGTGTTATCTTTACAAAGCAACAGTTGATGGATGATATTTGGGGATATGATTCAGAGTCAGACTATGGAACTATAAAAGTTTATATAAATCGAATAAGAAATAAAATCGGAAATTGCGATTCTTTTGATATTGTTTCAGCTAGAGGAGTTGGATATAAAGCTGTAATTAACAAGGGAAATTATCTTTGGTAACGTCATCCCTTTTATTATTTCGCTCTTGTTTTGATGCTGTGATAATTATTTCCTTAAAACAGTTTAAATCTTTAGGATACTTTTTAAGCAGAGTTTTTTTATGAGGGAGAAAATGGACTGGAAGAATTATCTGAAAAAAATATTATTGCCAAAATGGTATGTGATCGTAGTGTTTATCATTTTATCGGTAGTAGGACTTATAGTTTGCTTCTCTTACAGTATGGAAGATACTTTGTTTGCATATCTTCTCTATCCATTTTCTTTTTATGCTTTGGTTATTGCGATTCTTGGCTCAAGAAATATTTGGAAACAACGCCTATGTCCGGTTTTGAATCAAGTGCCTTTTTTTCATAAATTGTTTTATGATGTGAAATACCGTACTTTGTTTTTTACAAGATTTTCAGTCATTATGAATGTTTTGTATGGCCTTCTACAAATCAGTTATGGAGCGTATTACCGGACTCTTTGGTTTGTAACATTAGGAGTTTATTATATTTTGTTGATTGTTATGAGAACGGGATTGCTTCGGAATGTTCAAGCACAGCAAATCGGAATCAATTTAAAATCAGAGTATAAAAAATATTTGCAAACGGGGATTCTGCTTTTGTTTATGAACCTCATTGTTACCGGTATTGTGACCATGATGTTTCAGGAAGGCAGAGTTTTCTCTTACCCGGGTTTTTTGATTTATGCCATGGCAGCTTACGCTTTTTATTCTCTTGGATTGGCCGTATATGGAATGGTTACTTATAAAAAATATAACAGTCCCCTGCTTTCGGCTACCAGAGCGGTGAACTTTGCCGGAGCCTTGATTTCCATTTTATCATTGGAGATTGCGCTACTTCATCAGTTTGGAACAAATGACCCGGCGCTGTTTGCTGAGCGAATGGTAGGAATCACAGGAATGGGAATCACTATCCTTGTAACCATCATAGGAGTGTATATGATTGTGAAAGGGAAAAAAGGATTGTGATGGACTTGTTAAGATGCAGATCATTAAAATAACCTTTAGGTAAGTCCGTGTGCTTAAAATCTGGATATTGGAAGAGCCATGGATAATGGTATTAAAGCAAGCAGGCTAATCACACAGTATTTCTGTGATATGTGTGATCAGAGCGTCAATGTAAGCGTAGTTAGAGCCTACGGTGTCAAGATATATAAAAAGCTCCCACAAACCGCTTAAAAATTATGGTAAAGATATTGTTAATTGAGGATGAGTATTCTGTTCGGGAACTCACAAAAGTAAAGCTAAAAAATAAATA
>SVES01000090.1 GCA_015057305.1 Pseudobutyrivibrio ruminis
CTCCTAAGATATTTATTTTGGTAATAACTTATAAATTCATATTTAATCTATATTTTGCGACAATTTCAGCGCTCTTTGAACTCAGCTCAATGAATCCACCTTTTATAGCTACTAGATTAAGTGTTTCAAACGTTTTTAGTTCATTCATAAACTTTCTCGTATCTAAACCAAATTCATCATATGACATACGATAAATTGCAAGTGTTTTATTAGACTCTAATTGTGAAATCAATTGTTTAAAAAAAAATTTTTTTAAATTCTCAACAGAACATTTTGAATTTACAAAAATTATATTCAAAATATCCATGGAACTGTATGTCGCAGTGCCCAATGTTTTTTCTACTGGCGTAGAAATATTAATATCACCAGTAACAACAATTTTTTCCATTGTTTTAATATCATATTCTTTTCTAGCAATAAGATTTTGGTATAGCTCATCGTCCATAAACTTCCTCCAATTACAATATACGTTCTCTGCACAGTAAAAATAACAAGATACCTAATGTGAACATTATATAACTCATACATGAATTATCTGTGAATTAGTGAACAATTATAATAAATCTATGACGAGGAGGTATATTATGCTCCAACTGAGGATTGACGAAATATTAGAAGAACAAGGTCATACAAAGTATTGGCTTTTTAAGCGCATGGAGCCAATGAGTTATCAAAATTTTAATAAAATATATAACAACGAAACTTCTTCCATAAAATTTGAGACATTGGAAAAACTAAAGAATGCTTTAGATGTCGACTTTGATGATTTATTTGAAGCCATAAACAAAGAACCAAAGAATGATTACTGATTAAATATCATTCTTTGGTTCTTTGTTTTAAGATATAATGATAAATTATATAAAGTGTATTTATGAAAGCTTAATTCGTACTTTACATAATTACAATATATTATGTACTAATAGCCTCTTTGGAATATGAGATTATTTCTGTAAATCCAGTGGATTCAATAAAGAATGCTTGCCGACCGCTATAATGGTTATTTTGTTAATGGATTTATTATTTTGCTTGCAATTGAAACAGGCATGAGAGTAGGTGAGCTTTGTGCTTTAAAATGGTGTGATATCTCTACTGATATCCATATTCATGCTCAACAGTTGTTTGAGACCAGAGACGGAGTGAAAACTTTCTACTATACCGACTGGACTAAGGATGAAAAGGGTATTAGTAAAGGAGGGAGACACTTTCCTTTAACTGATGCCATTAGTGATATTTTAAAGCGCTTAGCACTAATCCAAAATTCCAAAGGCATTCATTCCGAATACGTCTTCTGTGATGAAAATGGTGAGTGGATTAAATCTAATCGCTATACCGCTTGTTTACAACGTCTAATGAAGTCTCTAGGGCATAATGTTACTAATAATCACGCTTTCCGTAAGAGCCTTAATTCTAACGTGTTTATTCCACTTGGAATACCTGTTACAGACCGTGCTAGACTTTTAGGACATAGCGTAGAAACTAATTTGAGACATTACAGTTATGCACGTTTGGGTGTAGAAAATGACTTAAAAGCCTTGTTAAATCAGCAAGTCACCCCAAAATGTTGTAAATTTCTTGGATTTTACAAAAGAAAAAAGCCCTACAAACTGTGAATTTGTAGGACTTTCACATTAATAACTTTAAGAGCGCGAGACGGGACTCGAACCCGCGACCCCCACCTTGGCAAGGTGGTGCTCCACCAACTGAGCCACTCGCGCATTTTCTTATTTCGTTTGTCTTAGCTGTTTGCCTCAACAACAATATGTATTCTATAGTAACTATAGCGATAAGTCAAGGGATTTTTTAAAGTTGCAAAGCTTTAAAAAATCCACTTGATTTTCAGAAAATTCACACACTAATTCAACGCACTATCATACTCAATAGAGATTAAACTTTCGCCATCAAATAGGAATACTAAAGTCATTCCATCCTTCTCATATTTCATAGAACCAGTCTCTTCTTCAGTAGCCTGTCCATAGGCTTCAACTATATCCTCCCTAGTGCTGGACAAGTCTATCCCCTCTGCTGTTGCTACATTGTCTGTTCTAAGCATAACGTAGAGAATTCTATCTGTATCTCCGTCTGGATATGTCTGAATCTCAAAGTCGTTATAAGTATATAGCTTTCCTATACCCTCTGCTGCACAACTAGGTGACTCAAAATAACTATTGTAATCACCGAGCTTTTCTATAACTGGTGCCGCATCTGCATCTACTGCTATATCCATTCCATCATAATTAAACACGTAGCCAGCCGCAGTAGTTTCCTCAGAGGTAGATGCTGTTTCACTAGATGCAGCATTTGATTCTATAACCTTTGTGTCATCAGAGCTGCCACATGCCATTAGGCTAACTGTCATAGTCATAATCAATCCTACTGTAATAATTCTTTTTTTCATTGTATTCTCCTTCTTGAAATCTAATTTTATAAACTTTTAAAGGTAGTTCTTGCAAACTTCAAACATCCTCTTATTGAATTTGAGGATATTTGCTTTTGTCATAATTGTGGGTATTGTGGTGGCTATTAGAATACTCCCACAAATCAGCGTCATGCCAATAAAAAATCTTTGTACCATCCAACTGTAGATTAGGGTCATAATGATACCAGCCCTCTCCCACATCAATAAGCAGCCAATAATGACCTCTGGTATCTCGAATCTTTTCTATTTCCATATTTTTGATACCAAGGCGATTCAGCATGACCTCTGCGGTCTTTTGCTTTACAGTACAATCTCCTATTCGATTATACATGCCCTTGTAGGCTGCGGAATACAAATCATCTATTCCTGCGGATTCTGAATAGGTGATATTATCAACAACCCAATCATATACAGCTCTAGCCTGCTGCAATTGATCCATATCATCAGTAATTATTTCCGCCAGGATTTCATCTGCCATTGCATTTACAGTTTCTTCAGTTGCCGCAGCAATTTTTGCCGAAACAATTCTTACCTTTGTAGATTTTTCAGTGGTGTTTCCTGCCGCATCAGTGGCAATATAGGTTATTGGATATATGCCTCGCTTATCTGGATTAACCTCCGAAGTATCAACCTCTAGGGTTGGATTCTCATCTATGTCATCTGTAACAACTATATTTTTCTTGTAAGAAATAGCATCCCCTTGAGCAAATTCCAACTGTTCTACCCCTGAAATTTCAGGAGGTGTAACATCCTGCAAAACATTGCAAGCAACTGTATACTCGGATTCGTTACCTGAGGAATCCGTAATTACGATAACAGCATCAAATGTACCTTCGGTAGAAAAATCATATTTCTCCTTGTAGTCGATAGAACAATCTGAGACATCATATACTGATTCCACCAAATCTGCTGCAGTAGGTGGTGTTCCCGTGGTGTACATTTCAACTGAATCTGTGGTTAATGTAGCCTCCGGTGCCACCGTATCCTGAACATGCAATGTGCTATCATAAGTAAGTTTTCCTATGATTGGCAGCTTCCATTCCAGTGTAACAGGATAGTCACCAGCTTTGTTCAGCTCAAATGAAGTGTCCTCTGAAAATTGAATAGCTGCCACATTATGTTTGAGGAAATCCCCAGCATTACACCCATCTGCACCAGCCTCTATATATACCTCTTTATATACCATGTCATTTTTCAATAAAAATATAAGATATGACACTACCGCACCGGTAATCAGCACAGCCAGCAACACAACTGCTGTAATTATTCGTTTCTTTTTCATCTAATTCATCCTCTTATATGCTTCTAAATTATATCCCTTTTTATTCAAAAAACAAAGACTTTAAGCTATGCTCCCACTTTGGTATAAATAAAATTGATAGCGAATTATAAATTCTAGGTATAATAAACCCCATTGAATGCGTAATTAGTATGTGTTAAATTCACATCAAGCAAAACAAAGGAGGCAAGTATATGAAAAAGAATTTTTTAACAAAGCTTACAAGTTTATCATTAACAACTATAGTTGCAGCAAGTGCATTAGTTGGCTGCGGTGGCAGCTCATCAGATACAACAGGTAGTGCAGACGGTACTGCTACTGAAACTACAGAGGCTGCTTCGTCAGAATCACAAGAATTAGAAACCATCACTGTTGCTGCTTCTGCTACACCACATGCTGAAATTCTAGAGGCTGCAAAGGAAGCTTTAAAGGCGCAGGGCTACGACTTACAGGTTACCGTTTTTGATGATTACGTTCAGCCAAACGAGGTTGTAGAATCAGGACAGTTTGATGCAAATTATTTCCAGCATATTCCATATCTTGAGAGCTACAATGAAGAACATGGCACTCATCTTGTGGATGCAGGAGATATCCACTATGAGCCATTTGGAATTTATCCAGGAACAAAGTCTTCTCTTGATGATATTGAGGACGGAGATGTAATCGCTATTCCAAATGACACTACAAATGAAGCAAGAGCCCTTCTTCTTCTCCAAGACAACGGTCTTCTCACACTAAAGGATGGAGTTGGATTAGAGGCAACTGTAAATGATATCACTGAAAATCCTCACAACATCGATTTCGAGGAGCTTGAGGCAGCCCAGGTTGCCCGTGTTGCGGGAGAAGTTGCATTCGTAGTTTTAAATGGAAACTACGCACTTGAAGTTGGCTACTCTGTTGCCAAGGATTCTATCGCTTATGAAGCATCAGATTCTGTTGCCGCCGAAACCTATGTTAATATCATTGCCGTATATGAGGGTAATGAAAATAGCCCAAAGATTCAGGCATTAGTATCTGTTCTCAAATCAGATGATATTAAAAAGTTTATCGAAGATACTTACGATGGGGCTGTTGTTTTCTATGATAAATAAGGCTTGCTTGACCTTATTTCAAACAAATAGTAATCTAATTAGAGTGTAGTCTATGGCTACACTCATTTCTTTTAACAGATAAGGAAACATTATGAGTGAAATAGTTGTAAAAAATCTTTCAAAGACATTCGGACAGACAGCTTCCAAGGTAGATGCATTAAAAGACATTAATCTAACCATAGAAACTGGGGATATTTACGGCATAATCGGTATGTCAGGTGCTGGTAAAAGTACCATCGTAAGATGCTTCAATTTTCTTGAAAAGCCTACTTCAGGTGAAGTTTGGATAGGGGGCAAAAATCTTGGTTCATTATCGGAGCAGGAGCTTCGCAAGGAACGTAGCGAAATAGCAATGATTTTCCAAGGCTTCAATTTGCTTATGCAAAAGAATGTATTGGATAACGTCTGCTTTCCTCTTCGCCTTCAAAAGATTTCAAAAAAGCAGGCTAGAAGCAAAGCAAAAGAGCTTCTTGAGTTAGTGGGTCTTTCTGACAAAGAAAAAGCCTACCCAGCTCAGCTTTCCGGAGGGCAAAGGCAAAGAGTAGCTATTGCAAGGGCACTCGCCAACAATCCTCGTATACTTTTATGCGACGAGGCCACCTCTGCTTTAGATCCTCAAACCACATCATCTATACTTAGCCTTCTAAAGGATATTAACCAAAAGCTAGGCATCACCATAGTAGTTATCACCCATCAAATGTCTGTGGTATCTGAAATATGCAATAAGGTTGCTATCATTGAAAAAGGACAGGTCGTAGAAAACGGTCTGGTAGAGGATGTGTTCAATCATCCAAAGTCAAATGCAGCCAGAGAGCTAATCCTCAGAAGGGATGGTGAGAGTCAGGCAGGCACTGTTGAGACTCTAAATGGGGAAAGAAAAATCCGTATCGTATTTACGGATAATTCTTCATTTGAACCAGTCATTGCGAATATGGTTTTAAAATTCCAAACCCCTGTTAATATTCTTAGGGCTGATACAAGAAATGTTGGCGGCATCGCAAAAGGAGAAATGATTCTTGGCCTTCCAGAAGGAAAGGATGTTCAAGACAATATCATTTCTTATCTTACAGAACGAGGTTTGGAGCTTGAGGAGGTAACTGAGGATGTTTAGTATATTCACACCAGAAGTTATAAGTATGCTTGTTGAAGGTATTCGTGATACCCTTTACATGACTATTTTTTCCACCGTTATTGCTTATGCATTTGGTTTGCCACTTGGAATTTGTCTTAAAGTAACTAGTAAGGATGGATTAAAACCAAATAAGATTGTGTATGGATTTCTTGATGTGCTTTGCAATATAGTAAGGTCAATTCCATTTTTAATTCTATTGATTTTACTCATTCCATTTACAAGATTTGTTGTTGGGAAAAGCTATGGATCCACAGCCACTATTGTACCTCTTGTGGTATGTGCTGCTCCATATATTGCTCGAATGGTAGAATCCTCACTAAATGAGGTTGATTCTGGCGTCATAGAAGCTGCCAAATCAATGGGAGCTAGTAATTGGGATATTGTTGTCCATGTGATGCTAGTAGAAGCTCGTACTTCTCTTATTGTTGGCGCTACTATTACCACTGGAAATATTTTAGGCTACTCGGCTATGTCTGGCACCGTAGGTGGTGGCGGTTTAGGAGATATAGCAGTTCGCTACGGATACTACAGATGGCAAACTTCAATTATGATTGTCACTGTAATACTTCTTATTATATTGTTTCAAATAATACAAAATATCGGCATGTCTATAGCAAACAAAATGGACAAACGCAAATAGACAAATAAGGTTCCTTGTTTGAACAGCCCCCTGTCAAGTAGACAGGTCAAATAATTAAAAGTTTTGGCGTCTATCCATTCGGATAGACGCTA
>SVES01000008.1 GCA_015057305.1 Pseudobutyrivibrio ruminis
AGTCGGGGTGACAGGATTCGAACCTGCGACCCCCTGGTCCCAAACCAGGTGCTCTAGCCAAACTGAGCCACACCCCGATAAGTGAACGTTCTGCGTTTGCTTCGTATCTCTCTCGCGAACAATAGAGAGTATATATGAGAATCAAGGCTTTGTCAACAATTTTTCACAAATTTAATTGTTAGAATTTAATATAAAATTTCTGATATTAAAACAGCTTCATTTTACCAACCAAAAAGGCTGTTCAGACAAGTAGCAATCAGTTAAATTTTGCCTGAGGAAATAGCTCCTCAAGTATAATAAATACCTCCAGGCACTGGCATACCTGGAGGCTGTAAAAGGAGTCTAATAACTTCCCCAAGAAACCCGGTTAGAAACTCAGGGAAAGGAAATAAGCAAATTTAAATTAGATTGCAGCAAGAGCCTTGCCCAACTCCTGACATGCAGCTTCAGCAGCTCCATCAGGGGCATCCTGGCAGATTACACCCTCGCCATTTACAACTGTTGCGCCAGCTGCAGTCATTCTATCAACCCAGTCGCGCATCCACTGTCCATCTCCCCAGCCGTATGAGCCGAAAAGACCGATTGTCTTACCTGAAACAAAGCCCTCTAAATCTGTAACAAAAGGCTCCATCTCGCCTTCCTCAAGAACCTCAGCACCCATAGCTGGGCAACCAAGTGCAAAAGCCTTTGCATTCTTGAGTTCATCTATTGAAGCATCACCTACAAAAACCACGTTTGCCTCGCCGCCTGCTGCTGTAACACCAGCGCCTACTGCGTTGGCCATGCTTTCTGTATTGCCTGATTGTGACCAAAATACTACGTTTACTTTACTCATGTTAACCTCTCCTTTGAATAAATTGGCATCAAACTGCCGCTTTTGATGAGGCATCGCAACCATACTCACTAACTATTTCCTTTATGGAATAGCCCAAGGATATTTTGCGAACCATCTCATCCTTAACATCATCAAATTTTTCAAATAGCTCTTGTGTCTTGCTAGCATTGCCATAGACCTTCCAATAACCAGCTAACACAAAATTGCCTCCGCCGTTTTCGATGAAGCCTTCTACATCGCAAAGAGGATAACCTAGAAATACGCCCATTTCGTGAGGAAATTCTTTCCTGTTGCGAACATATGAATCGTATCTTTCCTGGAAATGTTTCAAGTAGTATCCGAATGCATCCGTACGATAACCATTTTCGGATAGGAAGTCCTTGATTTCACTCTTTGCTAGATAGCTTATGAGCATATCCCTGTTAAACACTAGAAAGACTACGCGAGAACGATCATATACAAGACGATACCCCAACAATCCAGAATGTCGTAACACAAATCGGACCTTGTCTTCCTGTTCTTTTGGGACAATCAGAAGATTTGAAGTTTTAAGGCCTGCTATAGTTGGTGCACATTGAAGAACAATCTGCAATTCAACCTTTCGCCTGTCCATGGCACAAATCATTTCAAATACTTCTTTGCACATAAGTGTTAGCTTCCCCTGTTCTAAGTTAGCTCTTGCTAACTGTGGTTATCATACCCTAATAATAGTTCGAAGTCAACACTTTTTTCACATTTATTTCTTTATTGATAAATACTTTCGATAAATCTAAAAATGGTTATTCCAATATATGTTCCAGTCCTTGGGCTATAATAGTCACAACGTGTTCATCAGCCAGGCTGTAATAAACCTGTTTCCCCTCTCTGCGGCTCTTTACTAGTTTATTTGTGCGCAGAATTTGCAATTGGTGTGATACAGCAGACTGAGTCATATTTAATGTTTCAGATATATCACACACACACAACTCTGCCTCAAAAAGAGCTATTAATATTCTCACTCGTGTACTATCTCCAAACACTTTAAAAAGCTCAGCTAAATCATATAGCACTTCTTCATCTGGTAAATCCTTTAATACATCGGCCACCAATTCTTTATGAACACACTGTTCGTCACAGCACTCTGCATGTTTTACCATTTCTACCTCCTGTTATATCACTTGCCTGTTATATAAACACTTTAATTGTTTACTAGAAGCTATTATAGCTATACGTTCCGTACACGCAATGCACGAATTGCATTTAACACAGCAAGCACCATTACACCAACATCTGCAAAAATCGCATACCACATATTTGCTATTCCGATGGCTCCAAGCAACAAGCACAGTACCTTTACGCCGATGGCAAAATAAATATTTTCATATACAATACGCATACATTTTTTGGAAATTCCTATAGCCTTTGCTATCTTCATTGGATCATCATCCATGAGAACAATATCCGCTGCCTCAATTGCAGCATCAGAGCCTAAAGCCCCCATTGCTATTCCTACATCAGCCCTGGATAAAACAGGGGCATCATTTATTCCATCTCCAACAAAAATTAGTTGTTCCTTTGCCTCCTTAAGCTCAAGCAATTCTTCAACCTTCTCAACCTTATCTGCTGGCAGAAGCTCTGAAAATGTTTTGTCAATTCCCAATTCACCAGATACTATGTCAGCCACATTTTTACTGTCTCCTGTAAGCATGACTGTTTGGCTAATTCCAGCCTTTTTCATAGCAGCTATAGCACTCTTTGAGGTGGCCTTTAATTGATCTGAGATAAGTATATAGCCCTCGTACTTATCATCCACTACTACATGAATAACTGTTCCAGGCTCTGTTACATTTAAAATGTTTACGCCTATCGAAGACATGAGCTTTTCGTTTCCAGCGTATACAATTGCTCCATCAACTGTTGCCCTAATCCCCTGGCCAGATATTTCCTCCACATCAGTCACCCTACTTGTATCTATAGGTCTGTTGTAGGAATCCTTCAGGCTCTTTGAAATAGGATGATTAGAATATACCTCTGCCATTGCAGTTATTTCTAAAAGCTTTTCAGCAGAAATATCCACTGGCACTAGCTTGGTAACCTTGAACACACCCTCTGTCAATGTTCCAGTCTTATCCATTACTGCGATTTTAGCCTTTGACAGTAAATCCAAATAATTAGAGCCTTTGACCAAAACACCTTCTCTACTTGCTCCGCCAATTCCAGCAAAAAATGTAAGTGGAATGCTTATCACTAGTGCACAAGGGCAGCTGATAACAAGGAATGTCAATGCTCTATAAATCCACTGTGACCAAAGTGGGTTCATTCCAACAATGGCTCTGATTACAGGTGGAAGCACGGCCAGTGCTACTGCCAAGTAACATACAACAGGTGTGTAAATTCTAGCAAATTTTGATATAAAATTTTCCGGTTTAGATTTTTTTGAGGAGGCATTTTCCACAAGGTCCAAAATCTTTGAAGCTGTTGATTCACCAAATTCTTTTGTAGTTTTGATGGTAAGCACTCCCGACATATTGATACAGCCTGATATTACCTCATCAGAAGGCTTGGCACTTCTTGGTACACTTTCTCCTGTAAGGGCCGCTGTATCAAGTGTTGATACGCCATTTACCACAATGCCATCAATTGGAATCTTTTCCCCTGGCTGAACAATAATTTCACTTCCTACTTCAACCTCATCTGGGTCAATCTGAGTGAGCTTTCCATCCAACATAACATTTGCAAAATCAGGTCTGATATCCATAAGTGCCGAAATATTACGACGACTCTTTCCTACGGCATAGGACTGAAACAGCTCGCCGATTTGATAAAACAGCATAACCGCTACGCCCTCAGTATATTCTCCAAGTGCCATTGCACCTATTGTTGCAACAGCCATAAGAAAGTTTTCATCAAATACCTGTTTGTTCTTTATTCCCTTAAAAGCTTTCCGTAATATGTCATAACCAATGGTAAAATAAGGAATCAAAAACAGTAAAAACCTTAATATACTTTTTTCTTCTAGAGGAATTGGCAACAGCACTATCATCATTACTGCTGCTGCAATTATCCTTATCAAAACCTTTTTTTGCTTTTTATTCATGTCACTTACTCCTAAAACTATTTGCTTTCTGATGAAAAACAAACTCTAAATAAATATCTCACAGTCGTCTTCAACCTTCTTGCAATTCTTAAGTACTTCTGCCATAACTGCCTTTACATCTGCTCCCTCTTCAAATTCCACATTCATTTTGAGAGCCATAAAGTTTACAGTAGCATCTGCTACACCAGCAGTCTCTTTAGCTGCCTGCTCCATCTTATTTGCACAGTTGGCACAATCCACATCAATCTTATAAGTTTTCTTCATGATATTTTCCTCCGTATTATTTATCGATTTGAACACTTGAATAATTGTTCATATGTTTGATTTAAATATAAACCTGCTAACAGAATATGTCAACAGGTTTATTGAAAAACTATTTCATAACCGCATCCAGCCCAGCGGCGTAGAGGAGTGGTGCTTTTACATAGGAGCATCACATTTTTCTAAATTGAATGTACCGTCATCATTATGATATGTTAGGGTTCCATCACTATTAATATCTAAAGTAAATGTAAATGTTCCAAATTCAGTTGTATATGTATACTCATTTCCATTTTTCTTAAATGTACCACCTAAGTCACCATCTCTAATGGAACCTGAATTATTATCTGTAAAATTAAGGTATAAATCATTGCCATATTCTTCCCAGCTAGATTCTGTAAGACCATACCAACCACTTAAAGACTGGCTGACATCTGCAGCTCCTTCTTCCTCCTTATTTTCTTCAGTTTTTGTAGTATCATCACTATCTTCTGAAGATACAGTCACTACTTCACTGTCAACTGTTTCTACATTATACCTAGAGGCATCCCCATTTTTACCAGCTATATATTCTAATAAATCTTCTATGCTAGAGTCACCAAAATAAGAATATCCATCGTGTTCGCTAACTACATCCCCCACTTTACCACTTGTAGTATCTTTTTCAAGTTTTTCGATACCTTCAGCAGAGTCAATAACACTATTAAATCTAACAAAATTGTATGTAGTCACATCACTATGTTTGCTATATTTTGTCTCATAAATGTATATTACGCTATTTGACTTATAAATAGCTGAATTAGTTATCGCATCAGCATCGATTGGATCAACTGCAACTGCAACAAGTTTATAAGAATCAAAATTCTTATGATTTGTGAATTGAGGTAACCAATCGTCCTCGCAATCATCTTCTTCTCTGAAATTGTTTAAAGCTTCCTCTGCTTTACTTCTCATGTATTTCTCAGTTTCTTCTGGTATTTCACTATACTGAGTTACATAAGATGCAAGACCTTCTACTTTATATTTATATGTTCCATCAAATGTAGGAATATGATTTTTTGCACATACCTCTTCCATTGTTTTGCTTGAATCAGATGGTTTAATTGTAATAACTACCTCATCACCATTTGAAAGCTTATCTGCTTTATCAACTGTTGCTGTAAATCCAGTTTCAGCTGATACGCTGATTGTTCCGGCAGGTTCAAATCCATTTACATTTATTGTAAGAATTTCTGCAGGATCAAATTCTGAAGGGTCCTTCAAGTCTTTAACTGTGAAAGACTCGTCAGAATACTTAAGCTTAACATTTAGCTTTTCCTTTATTGTCTTAGCATCACTATCAGAAATATTCCACTTGTAAGTTACTTTATCACCGTTGGACAAATTCTCAGAGACATCAAAATTTCCATCGATAATCATTTCAACAGCTATGGCGCCCATTCCGTTCATCTCATCATCATCTAAATCCCCTAGAGCTTCCTCTAGCTTTTCATTTTCCAAATGAGCTGATGCTGTACCATATCCATCATATCCAGAAAAACTGATCGTCATATAGTCATTCAAATTTACCTTTTTTGCACCACATCCAGTGAATGCAAGCATTGCCCCTGTAATGGCAATTATAAGTACCCCTAATTTAGCCTTTTTCATTTTATCTTCCTTCCTCTTATTAATAACCATGCGCATTTATGGAGCTTGGTTTTATAAATTCTTTTTTAATTGCAGTACTTTAAGTATTTTTCAGCCTCAGCCTTTTCTTTAGAAATCTGTCTCATATTAACAAACACAAATAAAGAAGGCACACAGCAGAACAACCAAGCTACTACACAAAATGCTGTAATTCCTACGAAAACATCAACCGGAAAAACCGGAATAATAAACCACCCAAATTTTGCCATCTTAAATGCAACTGAAAAAGCTTTTCCTAATCCGCCCCCAATTACATAAGCTGCAATCGCTCCAACTACTCCGATTAAAGCACCTAAACATGCAAGACCTGGACTTATTTGTTCAAGGGCTAAAAACATAATCCAACCAACTGTGGATGCCAAGCCAACAAGTATACCACGCTTGCATTTTTCAACCTTTTCTGCTGCTGTATCCACTACATCTTTAGCATAATCAGCATTCTCAAATTCTACTTTTCCAAATAATCCATTCTTTTCATTTTTCATTGTTATTTCCTCCTAAATATGGTTTATCTCTTTGATGAAATAAATATATCATCACAAAGATAATCCATTTTCACCTAAAGTTTACACCGCTTCAAAACCAGCCTTATTAATACTCATTAACTGTTACGACTTTTTCACTAAACCAACCATATAATATTACAGTAAGCACACATTTTAGGATTTTCTCTCAAATAACAATGCCGCCAATAAATCATTATCAAAAAAAAGACATCACAAGGATGTCTTTCTCTAATACTAATGACTTTTACTTCATTAAAATTGTAACAATAAGTCCCACTATACCTGCTATCGGTTTCAAAGGATACCATGAAAATATAAATGGACATATTATCATGGCACAAAAGACTATTGCAAAGAGCTTTACTAATAATCTCCTTTCGTAGATGCTAAACAGCAAATCCTTTTTGGGGACAGACAAAATAAAAAATTCCATCAGAAAATTAACTGCCAACAATATAAAAGACACTGATATGGATAATACTGTAGCACCTTTTATCAAAGGATTAATCATGAGAATTCCTGACAGTAAAAACAGTGTCAGTGCTATTCTCAGCTTACCCTCTTTAAAAAAAATATTCTCTGAAACGTATTCATTATATCTAAGATCTTCAAGGTCTTGTAATACAGCCTCTATATTCTGGTATCTTCCATCAGGACTAAAATTGCACATTCTTTTTATAATGGAATATAGTTCTTCTGAAATATAGCCAGGCTTTGGTAAAACATATCCATTTTTATACTGCATACCCATGTTCACATGATAACTATCAGAATCAGGGAAATGCATATTATTTGATAGCAAATAAAGCATTATTCCAAGAGAATAAATATCAGCTGTATTATCATATTTAAAGTCATCGCAGGCCACTACTTCAGGTGCTCCATAGCCCTTTGTAAAGGCAACTGTTCTAGCTCCAGTGTCAACGGTAACTTTTGCAACTCCAAAATCTCCTAACTTATAGCTGTCTTTTATTGGATCATAAAATACATTTTCCAACTTTAAATCTCTATGCAAAATTCCTTGTCCATGAGCCATCTTCAAAGCATTGCCTATATCGTATGCCAACTTAACTATTTCAGTCTCCTTACCAACCTGCAACAACTCATTGCATAATTCAATTTTTCCGGATGGATTCCTGCTAAATACAGGCGTAAGCTTTTCCATTAAAATGGCCTGTAGTAAAAAGTTAGTATTGCCATTGTCTTTATTTGTGATATCAATTATATTTAACGACTCATCGAATTCTAACCAAATTTCTTTTGATGCAAGCAATTTAATTACAAATTCATCAGACCAATCTGCAAATCTTTGGGCTTCAATCGTCTCCTTAAAATAATCTGATTCAACATGCTTATTGTTAAAGCCAATTATTTTCAGCGCATACTCTTTTGCACCCTTTAAAACCGTAAATACGATACCTGTCGCACCGCTACCTAAAACTTCTACATGTCCATTGGCATTACGCTTAAACCTATAGCCTGTAAAAATAGCATTACGTTCTTCCAATTGAAAAAGCAAACCTTCAATTTCAGTCATTGTCCATTGGCTCATTTAACATTTCCCTCATATCTTCAATATTACTCTTGTCATATCTAGCCTTTATTATTAAAGCTATAAATAATACAAATACTATCAATACATTCAGCCCTTTAGATATGTTAGAAATAAATGGCATAAATCCAAAATGACGATTTGTAACCCATAGAACAAGTGCAATAATTGAACCTGACATTATACTTGCAAGTTCGAAGAAATACACCAAAATTACGACTACTATAGCAACTACTAATTCAGGCATGGTCATGCTTTCGTTTACTATATCTTGAAGTAACAACAGGCTCAGTACACAACTTGCTATAACATTAAATTTTAATTTAGAATTCTCGATTTCTTTAAGCTTTTTTCTATATTCTCGTTTCTTTTGTCTATCAATACCATTTTCAATATTAGTGGTATTTGATACTTTCTCTTTATCCTCTATGTATGTTTCAGTAGCAAGATCCTCGTAATGTATTTCCTTTGTTTGAATATCCACCATATTATTCGTGAATGAACTGATTGCGTCTTCGATGCACTCAAAACGTTCTTCATAATTATAGGAACACATCTGTCTTATGGCGGTATTCTTCTGTTCAGAACCATTAATGGCGGCTGGAAACACAAAATTCTTATCATATTGAATTGGCACAGCATAGTATCCTGGCGAACCTGGAAAACGTAAATCATTTAGCAACAAGTATAGAGTAATTCCAAAAGAATATAAGTCTGCTCTACTGTTGTATATTTCTACCAATCTACGTTCTATCTCTGGTGCACCATATCCATCTGTATATACTACTGTTTCTGCATTTCCTTCTTTGTCATACTTAGCTATTCCAAAATCACCAAGCTTATATAAATTATTCTTTTCATCCCAAAAAATATTTTCCAGCTTGATATCTCTATGCAAAATATTGCTTTTGTGTGCAACAGCAATAGCTTGACCAATATCACAGGCAAATTTGTCTATCACCTGTGGTTCTTGTACATCTATATAATCAGTTTTAATTCTTCCTAATTTATCTCGAATGATAATTGGATGAAGTTTTTCCATTACAACAAATTGCAATAAAAAAACAACTTCCTTTTTAGGAAGTTCATTAATATCATAGCTTTGGTTAAGATTACCCTGTTCATCTAAGCTAATATATAACTGCTTAAAATCAAATATCTTTACTATGTTTTCACTTTTAGAAGCCAATGCTTTTTGGATAAGTATGGTCTGATTAAATCTATCTATTGAGACATTCTGTCCATTCAAGCCAATGACCTTAATTACATAGTCACCATTTCCTGAGTATACTGTTGAAAAACCACCTGTCCCAACTGATATCAAGCTATCATCAGCTTTAGCAAAAGAATAAGCTTCAAATAATTCTCCTCTACTTTCCATTTCCATTAGAAGAGAATCAATCTTTTCGCTCTCCACAATATTCATCAATCTAGTCCTCTACTTTTTCAGTTACAAAACGAGCATGTACTGTACGCCCAAATATAAACTCATCACCATTCTTTAGCATGATGGGCTTCATTCTTCCATTTATACCAGGCTCTAGGAGCTTATCGTTATATATGGTTCCATTTTTCCCATTGAAATCTAGATAAAACCATATTCCATCCATGTTTTGAAACTTTCCATGTTTTCTACTTACCGTCCTAGAGTTCAGAATAATATCTGGAATATTCTCATTTGATGGGCGTCCTAAACTCCATGAAATTCTGTTATCAAGGCATATTCTATACTCATGATTATCTTCTTCAATTAATAGTAGATTTTCTTGAGGCATATTAATCCATCTCCGCAATTTCCGAAATAAAACTTTCTATTTCAGGTAAATCGAATTCAGACAAAACGCTTTTCGCATATCGGCAGAGTTCATCTGGATCATAAGTATCTAACTCTTCATTCAGCATATCGTTCAAACTAGCATCATCTAAAATGAACATAATTACACTTTCAAATATATTTTTAGCACACAGTGGTTCCATATGTGCCAGTTCCAGCATTTCATCTATTTGTTCATGATCCATGCTAAGATGAAGACCTAACGATATTATCTTATTTCTAGTTGGATACCATTTGTTCTGCCTAATGGCTGATACACACTGCCTTAGCGAGGATGACCATCCCTGACCTTCTGCTAATTCATATACTGAATCAGTATAATTTGCCATGATATTCATCTTTACATATGCGTAGAATCGATGATAAGCAGTTGCAAAAATATGACTGTTTTCAGTGATAAAACTTTCAAGTTCATTCTCATCTTTTACTTGGGATAGTTTTTCATTAAAATCTAGTGTAGTCATATCATCATTAACAGCTTCAGTATTTACAATGTTAGTCTTAATTCTGTTAAGGATTTTTTCGTACTTTTCAATTTGTAACTCACCAGAATTATGCTCTACTACAAATATGCATATGCAGTCTTCCAAACTTTTAGAATAAAGTGACGGATATCTACCATAGCGTTGTAATAGCTGATTCATTTCATCTAAATCATATCCTGCAAGCATACCTATTCTAAGAAAAGTTTCCCTATTCTTAGGTATAGAACCTTTGCACCATTTATCCAGTGAAACTCTGCTGACTCCACATAACTCAGCAAATTTTGATTTAGTCATACCAGAAGCTGTTATTATCTCAGCTATTTTTCCCTTCCACTGTTCCTGTTGTGAAGTGATTAGCGGAAAAATTCTTTGCTTTAACTCATCTGCATCCTCACATCTAGCAATTTCATCTTTAATATAAACTGTCTCCACTGATTTACCTTATCTTAAGTATAAATATATTTGTTTAATTCTTTTTCATTCCAAGTTTACAGCCATCGCGCTGACTTCAGTACATCAAGTCCGCTCCATTTACAGCATCCTCATGTACTTATCATAATCGCTTTCAGGTATATCCAATTTTCAATATAAACAGCGAAATTCTATTTCACCGCAGCATAAACTTCATCAGCAATCAGCTTATATCCATCTGCATTAAAGTGAATTCCATCAGTGTACAAATCGTCCTTGCCATACGTTGGCGTATATAAATCAATAACTTCTACCCCGGTACTCTCTGCCACCTTTGTCACGATATCACCTAATTCGTCAGCCACAATCCCTGGTTGAATATTGTATTTGGCAACATCCCCGCCGTCTGTAGCATAACAATATGGACTTCTCATCAGGTAGACAGTAGGCTTTGTGTCAAGACTCTGATATGATCTTACAAGCTCCTCCAGACCTTTTTCATAATCTTTGGAATTCCAATTGTAGGTTTTGGTATCATTTGTGCCAAGCATCAAAATCACAATATCCGGTTCTGATGTAAGTGATTCCTTGTATTCTTCCGATTCTATATATGGCAAATCACCAGACTGGGAAGCTGTGGCATTCCTCAATCCATAATTGTACACTATATGAGATGTACCAAGCTTTGTCTGCAGCTGAGCAGGATAAGAGTCCATCTCTCTAGTTTCAAGAACCCCACTTCCGTATGTCAGGCTATCCCCTACACAGGCGATTTTTACCCTTTCATCCTGACCACCGAAAAAGCCAGAATTAAAAAGAACAAAAAATACAAGTACAATGGCTGCCAGTAATATAACCACTTTTCTTTGAATAAATCCTTTTACTATTTCCATATTGTTTATACTATCACTTATCCAGAAAAACTAAAAGCCTACAGCAGTCCAAAAAGGAATTGCTGCAGGCTCTATATAAGAGAATATAATGAAGAAAATAAAACTTACTAATTATCTAGTAGCGTTTTTCCTGTTGTTTAATATTTCAAAAACAACAGCACCTAAAAGTACCACGCCCTTTACAACCTTTTGCCAGTTAGCGTCAATACCCATAAGTGACATTCCGAGGTTTATTACACCGATAAGTGTAGCACCAACAATCATTCCAAATACTGTACCGCTACCACCATATGCACTTACTCCACCAACAACGCAGGCTGAAATTGCATCCATTTCGTAGTTTGTACCAGCTGTAGAATTTGCAGCTGAGAAACGAGACATAGTAAGGAATGCTGAAATTACTGTAAGCACTGCCATGTTAAGGTATGCAAGGAACATAATTTTCTTTGTATCAATACCTGATAATCTTGTTGCCTCTGCATTACCACCGATTGTATAGAAATAACGACCAATATCTGTTTTAGATGTAATAAAGCTGTAAATAAGAACAATTACTGCCACCCAGATAAGTGCATAAGGTACACCACCTGCTAGGGAAAATTTATATGCGAATAGCATAATAACAAAATCTATAAGCACACACTTTACAATAACTGCTACTATCGAATCTGCCTCATAACCTTTTTTCAGCTTTATCATTCTTCCCCTTACAAGAAGAAGTACAACAATTACTGATGCTACAATTCCAATAACAATACTTGTCATATTGTACTGAACTCCGCCGATTCTAGGACCACCAAATAAATCATTCATCTTGCCGGTAAATAATCCGCAGAAAGCCTTTGGAAGTGGGCTGATATTAGAAGCACCATGCATAAGTGCAACACCCCAGCCACGAAGGGCAAGGAAACCTGCAAGAGTTGCAATCCAAGGTGGAATGTTAATGTATGCAATTACAAAGCCCAGTAAGCAACCATAGACAACGCCTATGAGAAGCATTACCAAAATTCCAACAGGAGTTGATGCCCCCCTATCTACCATTACCTTGGCTCCAATAACACCTACAAAACATACAAAGGAACCACATGATAAATCGATATTTCCACCTGTAAGCATGCACATCAGCATACCAGTTGCCAATACATAAACGTAAGCATTTTGTGTTATTAACGCATTAAACTGACTTGGCTGAAGCATAGTACCACTTGTCATCACATTGAAGAAGAGGACAACAAGGACCAGTACAATAAGCATTGTGTTTTCTTTGAATACTTTTAAAATCTTGTCTTTCACTTTTATGATCCTCCCTTCCTACTTCTTTTCTCTCTTTGAAACTACATCAAAGATAACAGCTACAAGAAGTACAAGTCCCTTTACTACCTTTTGATAGTTGGCGTCTACACCCATGATTGACATACCCTGGTTGATAACACCCATCAGTAAAGCACCTATGATTGCTCCAAATACAGAACCTGTTCCGCCATATGCACTTGCGCCACCAATGAAGCAGGCGCCGATTGCATCCATTTCATAAAACTGTCCATATGTAGGCTGAGCACTTGCTGCTCTTGCCACTGTAAGGATACCAGCAATGGCTGTCAAAAATCCCATATTCGTATATGCGAAGAAATATACCTTCTTTGTATTGATACCTGATAACTGAGTTGCCTTTTCATTTCCACCTACAGCGTACAAATAGCGACCCATTGTAGTTTTTGTAGTGAAATAATGATATGCAAGTACAACAACTATAATCCAAATAAGTGATGTAGGTATTCCCTTGTAACCAGCGAGCTTATATGCCAGGAATAAAATCACTGCTGAAATTACAACAAGCTTTAGGATAAAACCAACAATTCCTTTTGTCTCATAACCTTTTCTTGATGCTGCAATTCTGTTTCTAAGTGACACAATTACAAAGAGTGCTACTGCAATAACGCCTGCTAACATACAGGTTATATTTATGGACTTGCCATTGAAGAAATCGGGTATATAGCAATCTGCGCCGCCACCAAATACATTTAGATAGGTTGTGTTTGTAATAGAAACTGCATAACCGTTAAGTACCACATTTGACAAGCCTCTAAATGCGTACATACCAGCCAATGTGGCAATGAATGGAGGAACATTTATATATGCAACCCAAAATGCCTGCCATGCACCAACTGCAACACCTACAAGAAGCATTACAAGCACTGAGAACCATACATTCATGCCCTTGCTCATCATAACGGCGCCAATGCCACCTACGAAACAAACTACTGAACCAACCGAAAGATCGATATTACCACCTGTTAATATACAAAGTAACATACCTGTTGCTAACACAAAAACATAAGCATTTTGTGAAAGCAGATTGTTTATATTCTGCGGTAATAAAATCGTTCCATTAGTACCAACATAGAAAATTGCAATTATAACCACCAGGGCGATTACCATGGTGTATTTTTTCAAAACTTGCGAAATATTAACTGAAACCATGTTTTCTCTCCCTTCTAAGATTTCAAGATGCAAGACATAATGCTTTCCTGAGATGCCTCTGAAATATCCATCTCTCCAACCATCTTGCCTTCGTTCATAACGTATATACGGTCTGACATACCAAGTACCTCAGGAAGCTCAGAAGAAATCATAATAACTGATTTTCCTGCTGCAACTAAATCATTGATAATACAATAGATTTCATACTTAGCACCTACATCAATACCACGAGTTGGCTCATCAAGAATCAGTACGTCTGGGTCTGCAAACATCCATTTTGCTAAAAGCACCTTCTGCTGATTTCCACCAGAAAGATTGCCAACATTTTGCTCAACAGAAGGACATTTTGTTTTAAGCTTGCCCCTATATTCCTCAGCCACCTGATATTCCTTATCCTGATCTATCACGTGATTTGTACAAAGCTCAGAAAGATTAGCCAGAGTTGTGTTAATCTTAATCGGATTTGTAAGAACTAAACCATTGCCCTTTCTATCCTCTGTTACATAGGCTATCTTATGCTTGATTGCATCCTTGATGTTCTTGAGCTTAACCTCGTTTCCGTTCAAGAATAATTGACCTGAAATATTTGTACCGTATGCCTTACCAAAGATACTCATTGCAAGCTCGGTACGTCCAGCTCCCATAAGACCTGCAATACCAACTACTTCACCCTTGCGGACATTCATTGATACACCGTCAACGACTTTTCTTTCAGCAAACTGTGGATGATATACTGTCCAGTCCTTTACCTCCATTGCGATATCACCAATCTGGACATTTTCTCTCTTAGGGAAGCGGTCTGTCATTTCACGACCAACCATGCCCTTTATGATTCTGTCCTCAGTAATATCATCAACGTTTTTATCTAATGTCTCGATTGTAGAACCATCACGAATTACTGTGATTTTGTCAGCTACATAACTTACTTCATTTAGCTTGTGGGAAATGATGATTGAGGTCATTCCCTCCTGCTTAAACTTAAGCAATAAATCTAGAAGCGCTTTTGAATCAGTCTCATTAAGAGATGATGTAGGCTCATCAAGAATAAGAAGCTTTGCATGCTTTGCAAGAGCCTTTGCTATTTCTACAAGCTGCTGTTTACCAACACCAATGTCCTTTATAGGTGTGCGGCTGCTTTCTGACAATCCAACCATCTTAAGATATTTATCAGCCTCAGAATATGTTTTATCCCAATCAATTGCAGCCTTTTTGCCCTGCTCATTTCCAAGGAACATATTCTCTCCAATTGACATATATGGGATAAGTGCTAATTCCTGATGGATAATTACTATTCCCTTTTCCTCAGAATCCTTGATTTTTTGGAATTGACAAACCTCACCATTGTAAACAATATCGCCAGTGTAAGTACCAAATGGATAAATACCACTTAAAACGTTCATCAATGTTGATTTTCCCGCTCCATTCTCACCTACCAAGGCATGAATTTCACCCTGCTCAACCTTTAGATTTACGTTATCAAGGGCCTTAACACCTGGGAATTCTTTGGTAATGTTTTTCATCTCAAGTAATATATTTCCCACTTAAGTCTCCCTCCTTAAAACCTTTTATTTTATCTTCTTCAAGACACTCTCTGTTTTCTTAAAAATAGGGCGAGCATTGCTCGCCCCGCGAAAATCAGATAAATTTACTTAAGCTGATCCTCTGTGTAGTAACCAGATTCGATAAGCAACTCTTTGTAGTTGTCTTTGTCTGCGAATACAGGCTCACATAGGTATGAAGGAACAACACCGTTACCATTGTCATATGTCTCTTCATCATTAACATCTACAGTTTCGTTGTTAAGAATCTGTCCAACCATCTTTACAACCTGTGATGCAAGAGTACGTGTATCCTTGAATACTGACATAGACTGCTTATCAGCAAGCATGTTCTTTACGTTCTCAATATCGCAATCCTGACCTGTTACGATTGGATATTCACCGTTGTAGTTAGCTGCAAGTGCGTTCTCAACACCAAGTGCTGTAGAATCATTTGAGCATAAGCAAATATCAAGGTTTGTACCATCAGCATAGTAAGAAGAAAGGATATTCTCCATACGGTTCTGAGCTGTTTCTGTTGCCCACTGTGCTGTAGCAACTTCAGAGAATTCTATCTGACCAGACTTTACTTCGATTGTTCCGTTGTCAATGTATGGCTGAAGAACATCCATAGCACCCTGATAGAAGAAGCCTGCGTTGTTATCACCTGGGTCACCAGCTGTGATTTCCATTGTGTAAGTTTCAGTTGCATTTGCAAGGTCAAGTTCCTTTTCGATGTACTCGCCCTGAACTGTACCTACCTTGTAGTTATCGAATGTTGCATAATATGAAACTGCATCAGTATTCATAATTAAACGGTCATATGCGATAACTGGAATATTCTGCTCTGCAGCCATATCCATTGCTTCACCAAGTGAAGAAGCCTCGATTGCTGCAACTACAAGAACATCACAACCTGAGTTAATCATGTTCTCAATCTGAGAAATCTGTGTCTGCACATCATTTGAAGCATACTGCAAATCTACTTCATAACCAGCGGCCTCAAGCTCTTTCTGCATGTTTGCGCCATCCTGATTCCATCTCTGGAGATCCTTTGTTGGCATTGCTACACCAACCTTTGTGCCGCTAGAAGCTGTGCTTCCTGTGTCTGTTGTCTCTGTAGCTGTGTCCCCACCAGCTGCACCTGTGTCTGTTGTCTCTGTGCTAGTACCGCAGCCAACAAACATTGAAGCTGCAAGAGCACCTGTCAAAAGTACACTTAATAACTTTCTCTTCATTCTTTGAAAACCTCCCTTTCGTTTAGGTATGTTTGTTACTGTAGTTAATTTAGCATGGATGCTTCTTAAAATGGTTGTCACTTTCTTCACATTTTTGTCATACTTTTTTAGCATAAAAAAATCGGGCTAGCACTTTTTTGTGCTAGCCCAATTTTTTGAAGACAATTATTTGCTAGACTATGATGTTCCTTCTCTTAAAATGTTTTCTCTAGGCTGTGAATTGCACGCAGCAGTTGCTCATCTCTATCCATGCCTGCCTCACATACCGCGACATTACACGCATACTCTACATGTTCTAGTCTCTGCGTGCTTTTTCGCCCTCTACTTGCACGCAGCAGTTGCGCCTCCCTCTCCGTGCGTGCTCTATACCACTCGACATTGCACGCATTTTCTATATACTCTAGCCCCTGCGTGTTTTTTCTGCTCTATTCCTGCACGCATACTAGACTTAGCCCATGCTTTGCGTGCTTTACGCCCCTCGGCGTTGCACGCAATTTCCCAATATCCCAACTCCTGCATGCCTTTACTACCTTCCATGTGCACGCATATATGATTCCACCCCTCCCCTACATGCTTTACATCTCTCGATATGCGCACATTCTCTACATAATCCTTTACCGCTGGATATAATAGTAGATATACTGCCAGTGGTATTAACAAAAAATACCGCTACTAACCCTGACACACCGGTTAGTAGCGGTAGATCACCCCAAATATTTTATGCTTTCTTACTTGATTTATATAGTATCTAAATTAGTTGAATTTAACGTGCACTTTATAAACTATTTATTCTAGTTCTTTCTAATGAATAGAATAGTATCACTAGATACCCACTATATAGCATGGGATAAAGATATGCTTCTTTAGCCACTGGCATAAAAATCATTATAACCATACACTCTGCTAGAACAATAAAAGCAGCTATGACAAAGTAGACCGAAAAAAATCTGTATTCACCTTTTTCTAGTAAACGAAGTAATTCTCTTATTGCTATAATAACCAACATCAAAAAAATGACGGCATGTGCTATACTATTCAGTCCTGAATTTAAAATGAATTCTCTCCAAATTCCAATAAAATCTCCCACTATTGCATTTAATACTATTCTCGCACTATTTTGGCTCCACATATTTGTATATTTTGTTTCTACTAGTTCTGTAAATCCTGCTTGGTGTGGTCCATAGGCAAATGAGCTCAATACTACCTCATGGGCACCTTTGTACTCATATGCAGGCCGGTTAGTATCAAGTTGTAAAGCATGGAAAAAACTATTAGCCTGAATATCCAAAAAAATACTCAAATTTTTCAAAACAATGTGGCGATACCCTTTCATATAATCTGCCGCTTGTTTATCAGTTGCTAATGTTTGATTAAAATCTGCCCGTCCTTTATTCCAATTATAATTTCTATATCCTGTCATACCATATTCTTTTAGCACCTCAACAGGAACGATAGCTTCTATAGATTCTAAATCCTCCTCAGCCCCATCATAAGAGAGATTTATATTTGGATTGTTCAACATGCCATATAAAACCTGTGTAGTATTTATAATCATATAATCTTGTCCATAATACTTTTTTGCACCTATAGATTGAATTTGGCTGAAAAATATAGTAGAGATAATCGTTAAAATAAGAACCCCAAAATATATTTTCTTTTTTGCCTTTTTCAGATTAATAGCAATTAAAAAAACAGATAATCCTCCTACACCAATTAGCACACCCTCACTTCTCCACACCATCAAAAAGGAAGTAAATAGTGAAAATAATAAAATGTTTTTTCGACTAATAATTTGCTCACTATTGTTCTTTACATAAAAATATAAATATGAAATGTACAGTAACAGCAATACAGAATAATAATTATTTCTATAAGAATTGTAAGATAAATAATATGATTCTGGTAATAAGAAAAGTAGCAATGCTAAATATTTTATATTACCAGCATACAAACTCTTTATACCTAAATAAATATAGCTAACTACAGCCCAGAAAAAAATCCACTGTATTAAAACTAGTGCTATTGGATGTGGCAGTACCATAAGGCATCCGCCATATAATGCTCCTGTGTATATATTTTGCCAATATGTAGGCTGAAATCTCCTAGACATGTAAAAATTTGCGTAATTATCAACTTCTAGACCTATATTATTGGGAAATGAAACTACTCCTATAAATAGACCAACTACTAATATTGTTCCTAGAATAATTAGGTCAATTTTATCAACATTTCCATTTAATATAAAGAAAAAAAGTTTCCACCCCCCCACAAAATTAACAAGCAAAAGGCTCTTGATAAGATATAAACCAGATAAGCTTCATGAACATCCGAAATAACATTCGTATCTCTTACAGTAGTAAGATAATCACTCCATCCTTTGTCATAGATAAATACCTTTCCTTGCCAACAAAAAGAAAGCAAGAAATGTGATAGTGCTGCAAATATATCACACCGCGTTTTTAATATTCTTTGTATTTTTTCCATGTCAATCCTCGCTAATTTAAATCAACAATCTCATAACCATAATTCGTTAAGTGTATAAGATGCGTTTTTCCCCTAGATTTAGCAACTTCAATGGCATCTTCGTAGGTTAGCATTCCATTACTCACCATGTCCATCCCATATCTTGTTACTGGCTCGCCATTATATGCATAATAATTATTCTCATAACGATATGTTGCGTTTATAACGCCCACACCAGTCATTGCTGGACATACAAAGATTGCTCTTCTTCCCTCAGGATATACTTGAGATAATGTAGAATCTCCGTCTATGTATATTGTATACTCCTCTGGTTGATTCCCTACCTCGTCGCGAATATTCAAAAGCATTGTACTTAGATTAGAATAATGTTCATTAGTTATAAGTGTTAACGGATTAGTCAATTTATGGTGGTATCCCATCCATAAACAATAACCAAAGCAAATGCAGTACACCAATGGTCTTAATGCTCCTTTTGCATCCTCTTTAATATTGAAATAATCATGACCACACAATAACACTAATGAAGGTATTTCTACGCAAAATGAAAAATATACTGAATCTGAATATCCAAACTTTAATATTGCCGAAGGCATAAAAGCAATCAGACACATTACAACTATACACTCAATCCAAATAGTCTTTCCTTCAATAAAATCTATCCATTTATACTTATTACGCTTAATATCAAGACAAACAAATAATATTGCCATTAAAGATAATATTAAGTAGTGTCCCCACATTCCAAGCAACCCTACACCAATTTGCTCTTTTAATGGCATCCACTCAAACATAGAACTTAATGGAGTTTTATAGCCACTTGAAACATATGAACTAAATAATTTATAGCAAAGGAAAAAGACTGATAAATATTCAATATCAATTAGCCATAGTTTTTTTAATTTGATTCCTTTTCTAAAGAAAAAAAACATTACACCTGCAGTAAATATGCATCCAACAGATATTTTTGCCCATGATACTAGAAATATCTCAATTGGTATAATTACAACGCTATAAATTAACAACTTCCTTGATTTAGTTGCATAATTGCTTAATACCCAAAATGATAATCCATAAAACAGAAAACTTAACGTGTTTGCTAATAGAAATGACTCAGATATAAAAAATGATGTTTTCCCTATGCCATATGCTCCAATATTATCTGTGACACCAAATATGTATAGACAAACAATAATTAGATCTTGAAATCTTACACATACCTTTCCTTCAAAATAGTTCTTAGCATTTGACACTGCCCACATAATCATCAGAACGTGTATTGGCAAAAAAACGATAGGATATGTGTAATTATACGCTATAAATGCTGGAACTTGCAGAATTCCTGCAATTATTCCCAGTAATAAATGGCTAAATGTGTGATATGACAAATAAGGTTCATCATTAAGGAGTGTAGATGGATATCCCTTGTTTAACCAGCTTTCTGCTATTGAGCTATGAAATAATGTATCAATATGCTGTGCTCCGTTATCCAACTGTTCATAAGGCATCAGAGTTAAATAACCAGCGCCCCACGCCATATACGAAAAGAATATTCCAACAAATATTCCCAAAACAGCAACTATAATACTATTACACTTAATATAAAATGTTTCTGATTCATTTTTCCAAAGTTTTCGCTGATGATATGCGAATGCACTTATCCATATGATTAAAATAACTGCTGCAAACAATAAACATCTCAATCCATATCTCGGATTTGTTTCATAAATTCCTCTGCATAAAATTAGTGTTGTAATTAAAGATATCTCTAAAGGAATCAATAAAATAGATGTTCTTCCGCCTTCCCAAAAATCTTTGTTCTTAGATAGTTTTTCTCCCCTAAAAATTTGCATAATATAAAAGTCGTCCTTAAAGCTAATTTATTGAGATTACTTCTGTTTCCGGACATTTCAAATCATCCGTACAGGAACTTCTCTTCCTGTTAGTATGAACTAAACTTCTGTTTTAGTCAACAAAAAAGGAAGTAAAATTCCTATATCTAGTAGAGGAGAAGGGATAATGATTGAGGCAGATTTTAAAAAAATTGGAGAACGAATTCGTTCATATAGAAAGAAGTTAGGATACACCCAATTAGAGGTTGCTGAAGCCGCCTTTTTCACAGAACGAGCCTATGCTGATATTGAAAGAGGGAAATCAAATGCTCGCTTAGATTCAATTATTAATATATGTAATGTTCTTGGAGTTCTTCCAAACGATATTCTTTTAGACGAAGAAGATAATGAAATTCAAAAAAGTGGTCAATCAGATATATTAACTCGTCTTGAGAACTGCAGTTATAAAGAAAGAAAAACTGCGCTAGCAATTCTTAATGCGTATCTAGATTCACTATAATAAAGGAAGAGGCGCCGTTATATTTGAGGCACCTCTTCCCGTATTTTTTATCTCTTATGAAAATCTATCCCTTTTGCAGTCTCTCAATTTTGCATGTATGAGTCTTTGTTTTTTTCATCATAGTTAATCCCTACCAATAGTAGATTTCCCTTGACTTGTTATAAGAAGAATCTTTAGAAATAGACAATCCATCAAATAACTCTAGAGAGTCACAACCTTTAGAATAGTATGCTACAAGCATATTACCTGCCACAGTTTTTCCAAATCTTCTAGCCTTAGAAACGAAAATAGAATTATTAGCTTTCTCAATAAAACCATTCATCTCACGAAGCATCATAGTTTTATCTACATATATTTCCTTGGCTAAAACTTTTTTGAAATTATCATTATTCGGATTTAAATAGATTCCCATATTTTTCTACCTTTATTTTAAATGACTTACTTGTAGTTTAAAACAACAGCGAGATAACAAAAAGCCTACTCCACATTCATATATACATCCTCATGTGAATGGAAGCCACTATCGATAATCACCTCATCCATATTATCCTTTGTTACAGCAATAGGCTCCACGGCTACATAAGGTATTTCCTCAGAGCCGTCATTTATTGTGGTGTCTACTGAGATTTCCTGACCGCTGGCTAAGATGTAGGAGAGCTGCGCGGCTTGCTCTGCCAGCTTTCCTACTGGCTTGTATACTGTCATTAGCTGTGTGCCCTCTACAATGTGTTGGCAGGCAGGAAGATCTGCGTCCTGACCTACTACCGGCTTTACCCCGGCAAGCTGACTTATTGCCAGAGCTCTGATTACGGCGGAGGCAACATCATCATTGCCGCACATAATTGCATCTGCCTCTGTAATGATTTCTTTATTATCATAAACATAGGCTTCCCCCAATTCTGCTTTCCAGCCCTCGCAATAATAAGTATCCAATATTGTTATTCCATGCTTATCCATCACGGATTTAAATCCCTCATTAACCATAGAAACGTTGCTGTCCGTAAGTGAACCGCAAATCATTACCACATCTTCCACGTCTTCCTTTGCTATTGCCTCCCCAAGCATTTCCCCAACCATAGTGTTGTCGAAGGAAATGTAAAGGTCCGTAGATGCATTTGGAATTAATCTATCGTAACAAACCACAGGAATTTCTCTTGACTTGGCTTTGTAAACAACATCCTTTAGGGCATTTCCATCTACTGGGATGATTACCAGACAATCTACATTTTTTTCAATAAGATATTCGATTTGCTCTATCTGCTTGTCCACATTGCCATTTGCATTTTGAACGTTAACAGTTGCTCCCAAGCCTGATGCTGTGTCAACAAAAACATCCCTGTCCTTCTCCCAGCGCTCGATTACAAACGAGTCAAAGCACAGACCGATTTCTATTGAATCCTCAGCCGAATTCGTTTCTTCTACATTTGCTGTTGTCATATTTCCGCAGCCTGTTATGGTAAGCAAAGCTGCCATGATAAACGCAAAACTTTTTGCAAACCCCTTCATCATTATCCTCCTAGAACATCCTACCCCTTTGCATACTCGGTAGGTGTCTTCCCAGTATATTTTTTAAAGTTTCTGGAAAAATAGTTGGGATCGGTATAGCCTACCTCAATCGCTATTTCCTTCATGGATTTATTTGTAGTCTTTAATAGATTTTTCGCCGCCTCTATTCGAAGTCTGGTCAAATAATCTATAAAATTCTCCCCTGTTTCCTCTTTGAAAACCTTTGAAAAATAATAGGAGCTGATATTTACCACCCTTGAAACATCATCTAATGTTAACTCCTTCATGTAATTTTCATCTATGTACTGCTTGGCTTTTATAACTGCACTCATTGATTGTTCCTGGTTTTTATTAGATACCCAAAAAGATGCAGCCTTTATTTTTTCAATAAACCAAAACTTAAGCTCCTGCAGGCTTGCAAAGCCAAGCAATTCAGAAAGATATTTTGAACGGCTTTGAAATTCATACATTCTACCTGTTTTTTCATATGCCAAATGCTCTGCCCAAAGAACAAACTCCAGGCATTTTAATCTTATGCTGTCATTGTCATTGGCATAATCTCTTTCCATCCACTCAAAAAAGGTTTGTGCCAATGCCGCCGATTCATTTACATTGCCTAGAGTGATTTCATTAAACAATCTCTTTTCCAAATCCATAGGATAGTTTTCTTCATAGCGGCAGGTCACTGGCATATCATCCACATGAGCCACATGGCTAGTAGTTGCTATTAATACAGAATTTCCTTCCTCGTAGGATTCAGACATTCTATCCAAAGGCTTTACAGAACCAAAGCCAATTCGAAAATCCATATCAAATCTATCTGAAAGCTTACGGCATAGAGCTCTTGCATTCTCTACAATCTGATTTCTCTCATTGTAGGACAGGGTGTCACTTTTTGTAGGAATCAGTATGGGGATCTTGTTAGACATGACCGCCCCCATAATGCCTTTTATGTAATCCTCTGTTATGGTGTGAATTTCACGATATGCTTTTTGTGCCTGAATTGAAACTGCAACAGCACTTGTCATATAGTTTCCCACAAGCTCTCGTCCAAAGACCATGCATGCCATATATCCATATTCGGAATCTATTCCAAGCAAGGTTTTGTAATTGTCTATATCTTCCTTGAAATATTCCTTAAAAAGTAAATCCTGAATAAGACCATTTTCAATAATTGGTACCACAGTCTCTAATTTTTCCCGAACCTGAAGATCGTTGCTTCGCTTTTTTCGTTCACGGTCAATCTGCTGCATTGCCTTTTTTAGGACCTCTAAAATGTTGTCCTTGCTGACAGGCTTATTAAGATAATCTAGTACCCCAAGAGAAATAGCTTCTTTTGCATAGTCAAATTTGTCAAACGCGGTCATGACAATGAATACTATATGGCTATTAGTTCGGCGTATCTCACGCATTGCCTCTATTCCATTTATGCCAGGCATTTGTATATCCATAAATGCAATATCTGGCTGAAACTCCTCTGCCAGTTCTATTACTTGTCTGCCTGTTTTTGCAGTTCTTATGTCACACTGACTGCCAAATTCTTTTTCTATAATAAATTTAAGTGAATCGATAACGATGCCTTCATCATCGGCTAGCATTATTTTGTACATGGTTATATCCTCATTAATCAGCAAAGCTGACAGCTTCCTCTTAAGAATAGGAAAGCCTAATTATTTAGGTAAGTATAATATGGTTTCGGTGCCCTTGTTTTCACCTTCTGATATAATATCAAGAACATCTTCTCTTTCATAGAAAATATTTAACCTTTCTATGCAATTATTTAGACCTACTCCATTTGATGATTTTTTGGAATTGCTGGTATAGCTTCCGTCTAGAATCTGCTCGATAGTTTCAGGGGACATTCCGATTCCATTGTCCTTTATGCTGACACAAATATAGTCTCCCACCTCATAAACTGACAATAGAATCTTCTTAGTCCAGTCAATATTTCTCAAGCCATAATTTATACTGTTTTCCACAATTGGCTGCAAAATCATGCTTGGAATTTGAACTGAAAGCAGGTCCTCATTTATTTCCTTTTTAAATTGAATCTCTCCTGCGAACCTGACATTTATTATATAGATATAAATATCCACAAGCTCTATCTCTTCTTGCAGACTGACTACATCCTTATTCTTTTTTATGTTATATCTAAAGAAATCTGCAACCTTTTGAATGTAAACATTCGTTCTGTCCGCTCCCTCCATCATTGCAAGCTGGGCCCCTGCATTAAGAGTGTTGAACAGAAAATGGGGATTAATCTGACTTTGCAAATATTTAAGCTCAGCATCCTTAATATGATTCTCCATAATGAGCTCATTTTCCCTAAGTCTTCTGGTTGCCTCCATAGATTCCGTAAGCTGGTCTATATAGTCCTTGATTGATACCACCATTCCGTTAAAGGCTTTGGTAACAACTCCTACTTCGTCATTGGATTTTACCTTTGGCAATTCCACGTCAAAATCACCATTTGACACTGTATCTGCAGTTGCAGCTAGCTTTATCAAAGGGTCGGCTATTGTAGATGCTATAAGTACAATGAAAAATAGATTTGCCAGGCCAATTATTATTAATGTAATAATATTTAATCGTTCCAATGTCTGCAGCGCTCCCATCATAGCCCCATAGGAGCGAGAGTTATTTATGAATTGCTTGTTATTTAAACTGGTTATACTGCTATCAATATATTGAAAAGTTCTAGCCGCCTCCTCATAAATGCTCTTATATTTTTCTACATTTCCACCACGTTTGCTTTCGACAGCCTGATTTGTTAAATCCAAATATTTTTCAGACATATTTTTGATGTTTCGCTCCATGACCCGGCTCTCATTTTTGTCATTGTTGTCATCCAAGGCAGACAAAAGGTCACTATACGCCTGTTCATTAATGTAATACTGTTCCAAAGCATCACTTGTTTTTGTGTTCAAATACCCCTCTGTGGCGTCCTGCAAATTGGCAAGCCCCTCACTTAATTGACTAAGTGAGTTATTGCTGGCGTAGACTGCATCCAATGAAGCAAGCACTCTATTGGTTCCAATGTAAAGCATCATATTTACCACAAAAAGAATGATTGTTGGTAAGAAAAATGCTATTATCATTTTCTTTCTAAGGGAAATGGATTTTAACTTTTCTTTAGTCATTAGCCACCCCCTGCAGTTCTGCATCTACATTATCTTTATTTATTATTTTTGCTTCAACACTTATGTATTCAGACACATATCCGCTATCCCTATATTCAACATAAGCCCCAGCAGCAGCCTTTCCAATATCAGTTGGGTCAACATAAACTGTACTGGCAATTACCCCCTGCTTTATTCCTGTGAGAATAGTTTCCGAACAGTTGCTTCCTAAAAGAAGTATTGTTCCTACCTTGTTGTAATCTATCATCGCCTGATAAAATGTGTCGGTAGAATCCTCGTCAAGACAGATTACCACAGGGGCAAGAGTGTTTTCCTTAAATAGATTTTGAATGTATTCTTCTGTGGCGAAAGCCCCCTCTTTTTCAACAATTTTCTCCTCATATTCCAATGGGGCATTAACTATATCAGCCCCCTCAAGTACATTTTGAATGTTACTTATAAAGGTATCTGCATAGGTTTTGTTTATTGAATTTCCACCAAAAACCATTACCTTATTTTGTCTTACCAAATTATCAAGCAGGGCTTTCCCATACAGGCTGGCTACAGTATAGCTGTTAGGGCCAATATAACTAACCCTGCTTTCCACAGCCATATCACTACTTAATGTAAAAACAGCTATCCCCTGGGCATTTGCCTTTGCAACCATTTCTGCTGTTTCTACAGTGTCATCCCCCTCCACAAAAATAGCATCACAGTCTGATTCTATTGCCATTTCAATTAATTCGTTTTTACGATAATTGTTGTCTATGCTTTCCGAAAGCATATCAACATACACACCATACTCATCCCCATACTCTTTTGCCGCCATGTAAACCTGCTGCCAAAAATCTGATTCATCATCAGATGAAATCATTACTACATAGGATTGATACTGGCTGTATTTTGCCTCAGCAAGCAGATTTTCTGCTTCGTCCATTCTTTTTTTGTATAGAAATACACTAATAATTGTAGCTATAAACATAAAAACAACAGCACAACCTGCTGCAATAGCAAGTGCACTGTTGCTCTTTAACTTTCTTTTGCCCCTAAAAATACCCATAACAATATTCTCCACTGCCTCCTTTTAGATTATACGTAAATCAGGTAGCAAAATCAACGTGTTGAACTCCACCGGCGTGGCCGTCGGACTCATGTAAGAAAATTCCAGATTCACGAATTGCTGCCCGGGCTCTGTGTTCATCGTCGTGATTTATGAATTCGCTTCTGGCACGGCCTAAAAAGATAGCGCCAACATCTGATTCCTTTAGAGTATACATTTCCATTTCTCCCTTTTCGTTCATGGACCATACTCTAAGCTTTTCAAATACAGGATCATTTTCATCAATCCATCCGTTTTCATCCTCATCGAAAACAGCCAGTTCCCCAAAGCCATCCCCCGTCACAGCACCAAAAAGCTCTGTGCCATCATTAATCTCGCCATCCTCATTTTTATCCAAAGCCAAAAAGCCTGAGCCTGGAGCTAAATGATTTATTTCATCCTTTTTTCCATCACCATCAAGATCGAAATAAAATGACTGGTTTGAAATTCTTGCTGGAGAGTCATCCAGATTTATCACCAATGGGTCTATATAATTGGAAAACCCCTGATTTATACTATGAAATTCCTCTCGAAAGCTTTCAGACATACTGTAGCCATAATCAAATTCCAACCTTCTTCCATCAGCTGTCATTGCCCTGCCCTTTGCCATATAGGAAAGCTCCTGGCTTTCAGTCCTTTCATAGCTTAAGGTAGTTGTGGTTGTAAATCCTGAATTTTCCGCAAACATCTCCTTCATCATGTCGCTAAAGCTTGTGTTTTCTCCAAACACTCTGCTAAGCAAAAAAATACGAAGCAAATATCTCATGGATTGCAATCTGGCTTGCCGATTGGCAGATAAGGATTCTAGCCCTGTGTCTTCTGTGGCTTTTACCTCCTTCACTTCATTTTCATCACTTTGATTTTCTTCACTATTTGGGAGCTTAAACGTGATGTCCCCCAGCTTGATTGCTGGTTCCCGGCTAATTTGAACATTAACCTTTGTAGTAGCTGTGTAGCTACTTTTTGAGGCCATTGATACCTCAGAGTTTTGAATTACCATGCTCTTTCCTCCTCCATAAATAAAGTAACATTTACAAAGGGAAAGTCCGTTTTCCTTTTCACTAGAATAGTATTTGCAAAGCAAAAAACAGGGAAGGCCAAATGACCTTCCCTGTCTAGTGATTATCGTCCGTGTAATTATATATCGGCAAAGAAATCATCTTCCTTAACAGCTGCTGCACCCTTTTTTAATAAAACAAGGCCTATGTAGCTTACGATTAGTGAGCCAAGCAACCATGCGAAGAAAGAAATCAGTGTATTTCCACCTATAGGTAAAAATGCAGCCCCAACTGTGCCAATAAAATTAAACACAATATGAATCAGAATGGTGATAATAATATTGTCATATATATGCATTATATATCCAAGTCCTAAGCCCAAAACAAAGGCATAGCAGCTTTGGATTGGATTCATATGAAATGCGCCAAACAATATAGCCTGTACGATAATAGCCATATAGTATGGCATTACCTTTTTGGCTGCTGAAAGTGTTAGTCCTCTAAAAGTTAACTCCTCAACAATTGGACCTAAAATCCAGGTGTATAGGAGTATTAATACTGACACCTCTTCCTCTAGACCAAGGCTATCCATTATCATCTCGTATTGCTCCCACCAGGTTGGAAAAGCGGATGCTAAAGCACTGGTTAAAAATGTGCTAACATACTGCATTCCTATACAAAATAGAAGTATGCCGCCAATTGTTGCAGGAACATTTTTAGAAACGCCCTTTAAGCTATAGCTCTTTTCTAGCATAAACATCTTGTTGAAGTAGTTCAGGAACAATACTATTCCAATTACAGAATATAGAACATAAATCATTCCATTTAATGAAGTGGAAAAGGCCATATCATATATACTATTAAACAAATCTGTAACTGTTTTTCCCTTAAAGGTGCCCAGTATATATACTACTCCACCCTCCATCACAAAAACGGATGCTAAAAACTGAATAATAAAAGCTAAAACACTTGGTATAAAAATCCAAGCTATATATTTTCCTCTGTTTGTTTTTTTCTGATTCATGTCCTATCCTTACTAGGCAATTAGTGCAATTCTAGCTTGTCTAAGTGCCAAATATCATCAACATATTCTTGTATGGTTCTATCAGATGAGAACTTTCCAACATGAGCAACATTTTCAAGTGCCATCTGTCCCCATTTGAACTTATCCTTGTAGGCTTCTTGAATTTTCTCGTGAGCCTCTACATAGGATGCAAAGTCCTTTAATACAAAATACATATCAGCCTTAGATGTAGACTGTGTATTTAAAAGTGAATTGTAAAGTGGTCTAAAGAGCTCTGGATTGTCAATGCTGTAGTTGCCGTTGACAAGCTGCTGTAGTACCTTCTGAATACGATAATCGGAATTCATAACATCTACAGGGTTGTAGTCATTGTTTTTCTCATGAGCTATAACCTCGTCTGAGCTCATACCAAAAATAAATATATTCTTTCCGCCTAATTCCTGGTACATCTCAACATTGGCACCATCCATTGTTCCAATGGTGACAGCACCGTTAAGCATGAATTTCATATTACCTGTACCAGAAGCCTCCTTTGAAGCTGTTGAAATCTGCTCTGAAACATCTGCTGCTGCAAAAATCCACTCCGCATTGGAAACTCGGTAATCCTCAATGAAAACAACCTTGAGCTTGTTGTCTATAGATTTATCATTGTTGATTACAGCGGCAACATTATTTATAAGCTTAATAATGAGCTTCGCATTTTCGTATCCAGCAGAAGCCTTAGCCCCAAAAATAAATGTAGTTGGGTAGAAATCCATCTCTGGATTTTCCTTAATCTGATTGTACAGATACATTACATGAAGAATATTAAGTAGCTGTCTCTTGTACTCATGCAATCTCTTAACCTGCACATCAAATATAGAATTAGGGTCTACATTGATGCCGTTATGATCCCATATATATTTTGCAAGGCGCTTTTTATTTTCCAGCTTAATTTCCATAAACTCTTGGATTGAGCGCTTGTCATCAATATATCGCTCCAGCTTTTCCATCTGAGAAAGGTCTGTAATCCAGCCACGACCAATCTTTGAAATCACCCAATCTGAAAGCTTGTAGTTTCCATGCATAAGGAATCTACGCTGGGTAATACCATTGGTTTTGTTATTAAACTTTTCTGGATACATTTCGTAGAAATCATGGAGAGATACATTCTTCAAAATTTCTGTATGTAAAGCGGCAACACCATTTACGCTAAAGCTTGCTGCGATAGCCATATGGGCCATCTTTACCTGCCCATCAGCAAGTATTGCCATACGTGCCACTCTAGCATCATCCCCTGGGAATTTAGCTCGAATCTCATCACAGAATCTGCGGTTGATTTCCTCAACAATCATAAATATTCTAGGAAGCAGATTCTTGAAAATATCCTGTGGCCATTTTTCAAGAGCTTCAGCCATAATTGTATGATTAGTGTAGGCAACGCAGTGAGTTGTAATCTCCCAGGCATCATCCCAACCAAGTCCATGCTCATCCATCAACAGACGCATAAGCTCTGCTACTGTAAGAGTAGGATGAGTATCATTCATCTGGAATACAACCTTCTCTGGCAGCCTCTTAATATCATTATGGAAGCGCAGATACTTGGAAATGGCGCGTTGCAAAGAGGCTGATACGAAGAAATACTGCTGCTTCAAACGCAGCTCCTTGCCCTGTACATGGTTATCATTAGGATACAAAACCTCTGTAAGATTACGAGCAAGATTCATATCCTCAACTGCCTTATTGTAATCGCCTCGCTCAAATGAATCTAGGCGAAATACCTCCTTTGGCTTGGCATCCCAAATCATAAGAGTATTAACCATACCATTATCAAAGCCAGTAACTGGCATATCGTATGGTGTAGCAATTACTGAATTATAACCTTCGTGAATGTATTTGGTAGTTCCATCTGGCTGTCCTTCATAACGAACCCAGCCACCAAATTTAACCTCGAACTGGTATTCTGGCCGTTCAAGCTCAAATGGATAGCGAGTCTGAAGCCAATTATCTGGAACCTCCTCCTGATAGCCATCCACAATCTTTTGCTTAAACATACCATAGTGATATCTAATACCGCAGCCATAAGCTGGATACTGCAAGGTAGCAAGAGAATCTAAAAAGCATGCAGCAAGACGTCCCAAACCACCATTTCCTAGTGCAGGGTCTGGCTCCTGATCCTCAATAGAATTAATATCAACTCCCAAATCATTCAAAGCATCCATGACCTCTGTATAGCCACGCATGTTTATCATGTTGTTGCCCAAAAGTCGTCCAATCAAGAACTCCATGGACATATAGTACACGCACTTAGGATCCTGTTTATTGAATTCCTTCTGAGTGTTTAGCCAGTTGTCTATGACAACCTCATTTACAACCTCGGAGCAGGCTCTGTACAGCTCCTCCTCTGTTGCTTCCTCAAATTCCTTTCTAAACATTGTCTTGACGCGGTTCTTTATCTCCCGCTCAATTTCCCTAGTACTTGGCATTTGTCTCTTCATATCTCAACCCCTCCTATTTTACGTATATCACATTGTATCCCCGTATAAGCTGTCATTAGTACTTCATGCTCCCGCAAGCCATCTCCCATTGGGTGCAACAGAAACTCCCCGCCGGCGTGGGTCCCCTCTGTTGCACCCATGGGGCCCTCTTGCTCGCGCTTGCCATGGTTATGACCAGCTTATACTGTGCTCACTTGTGATTTCCAACTGATGTATAAATAGCCTGTAGTGCACAAGCTCCGCTATACCGTAGCAATAGTTCGTAGACATCAAGCTATTATATTACTTTAGCGAGACGTGCTGTCGAGCGGAGTAATATAATGCTTGTAGTCGTAACGAACGAGCCACAGCCTAGTGGCTAGCCACTACCTAACGGCGTGTTACAGCTAGTGTTACGGTTTCGCCATTGATGTTCCACTCCTTAACGTGGTCGCCGGCGGTGCCTTCTTCGATGGAATCCGCAAGAACTTCGCCTGCGATAACATCCTTATTCTTAGCGAAAATCTCATTGGCTTTAGCAGTACCTGCGTATACTACGCTGATGCGGTCCATAACCTCAAAGTCAGCTTCCTTACGCATAGTCTGAATCTTTGAAACGATTTCTCTTACGAAGCCTTCCTCAAGAAGCTCCTCTGAAAGATTTGTATCAAGAACTACTGTTACGTAATTGTCACCATCTGCTACGAAGCCTTCTGTCTGGGCCATAGAGATAAGTAAGTCTTCCTCTGCAAGCTCGATAGATGCATCAACCTCAGGCAATTTTAATACCCCATTTGCCTTAAGTTCTGCATAAGCTGCGTTGCCATCAAGTGATGCAAGAGCCTTCTGGATACCGCCAAGGAACTTACCATACTTAGGTCCTACTGTACGAAGCTGTGGCTTGAATGAGTATGATGTGAATGCTGAAACATCATCTGTGAATGTAGCCTTCTTAACGTTAAGCTCATCCTCAATGATAGATACATACATTTCATCAAGCTCATGCTCAGCCTTGATGTACATCTGACCTATTGGCTGTCTATTCTTAATCTGTGCTGTGTTACGGCAAGCACGTCCGTGAACTACAATCTTAAGAAGCTCATCCATGTCTTCCTCAAGCTTCTTGTCAATGAATGCCTCATTAACAGTTGGGAAGTCGCAAAGGTGGATAGACTCTGGAGCATTCTTATCAACTGAGCGAACCATGTTCTGGTAGATTTCCTCTGTCATGAAAGGAATCATTGGTGCTGCTGCAAGTGAGATATCCTTAAGGCATGTGTAAAGAGTCATGTAAGCATTAATCTTATCCTGCTCCATTCCCTTAGCCCAGAATCTGTCACGGCAACGACGAACGTACCAGTTAGACATATCATCTACAAACTCATCAAGAGCACGTGCTGCCTCAGGAATCTTGTATGAGCCAAGATTGTCATCAACAGCCTTGATGCTAGAGTTAAGACGAGAAAGAATCCACTTATCCATAACTGCAAGCTTATTAAAATCAAGCTCGTACTTTGTAGGATCAAACTCATCAATATTTGCATAAAGGATATAGAAAGCGTATGTATTCCAAAGTGTTCCAAGGAACTTTCTCTGGCCTTCCATAACTGCATTCTCACCAAATCTCTTTGGAATCCATGGAGCGCTAGATGTGTAGAAATACCATCTAATAGCATCTGCACCCATCTTCTCAAGAGCATCGAATGGGTCTACTGCATTACCCTTAGACTTAGACATCTTCTGTCCATTCTCATCCTGAACGTGACCAAGAACGATAACGTTCTCATAAGGAGCCTTGTTGAAAAGAAGTGTTGACTCTGCCATAAGTGAGTAGAACCAACCACGAGTCTGGTCAACAGCCTCAGAAATAAACTTAGCTGGGAACTGCTGCTCAAATACTTCTTTATTTTCGAATGGATAGTGATGCTGAGCAAATGGCATAGCACCTGAATCGAACCAGCAGTCAATAACCTCTGGTACACGCTTCATAGTACCGCCACACTCAGGACAAGTGCATGTAACCTCATCGATGTATGGACGGTGAAGCTCGATTTTTTCAGCCTCAGGTCTGCCTGAAAGCTCTGCAAGCTCCTTGCGGCTACCGATAGAAATCTGCTTACCGCAATCAGGACATTCCCAAATGTTAAGTGGAGTTCCCCAGTAACGGTTACGAGAAATACCCCAGTCCTGAACGTTCTCAAGCCAATCGCCAAAACGTCCCTTACCGATATTCTCTGGAATCCAGTTAACTGTATTGTTATTCTTAATCAGGTCATCCTTAACCTCTGTCATCTTGATAAACCATGATTCTCTAGCGTAGTAGATAAGTGGAGTGTCGCATCTCCAGCAGTGTGGATATTCGTGCTCGAACTTAGGAGCATCGAAAAGCTTGCCTTCCTTATCAAGGTCCTTAAGGACCTCTGGGTCTGCCTTCTTAACAAAAAGACCTGCATAAGGAGTCTCCTTAGTCATCTCACCCTTGCCATCTACGAACTGAACGAATGGAAGGTCGTACTTACGGCCAACCTTAGCATCGTCCTCACCAAAGGCTGGTGCAATATGTACGATACCTGTACCATCTGACATAGTAACGTATGTGTCACATGTTACGAAGTGAGCCTTCTTGTGCTGCTTTTCAGCTGCCTCGCCTGCGCAAGCAAAAAGTGGTTCGTACTCCTTGTACTCAAGGTCAGTACCCTTATAGGTTTCAAGTACTTCGTATGGCTTAACACCTTCTTCTGTAGCAACCTTTGAAAGTACCTTGTCAGCAAGTGCCTCTGCCAGGATGTATGTATATCCATCAGCTGCCTTAACCTTAATATATGTCTCATCAGGGTTAACGCAAAGTGCAAGGTTTGATGGAAGTGTCCATGGTGTTGTTGTCCATGCAAGGAAGTAAGCATCCTCTCCCTTAATCTTGAAGCGAACTACTGCTGAACGCTCCTTTACTGTCTTGTATCCCTGTGCAACCTCCTGTGCTGAAAGTGGAGTACCGCAACGAGGGCAATATGGAACAATCTTGAAGCCCTTGTATAGGAGCTTCTTGTCCCAGATAGTCTTAAGTGCCCACCACTCAGACTCAATAAAATTATCATCGTATGTGATGTAAGGATTATCCATATCAGCCCAGAAACCTACTGTTCCTGAGAAATCCTCCCACATACCCTTGTATTTCCAAACAGATTCCTTACATTTTTTAATGAAAGGCTCCATTCCGTATTCTTCAATCTGTTCCTTACCATTAAGACCAAGAAGCTTCTCAACCTCAAGCTCAACTGGAAGTCCATGTGTATCCCATCCAGCTTTTCTAGGTACGAATTTGCCCTTCATAGTCTGGTATCTAGGAATCATGTCCTTGATGGCACGTGTCTCTACGTGACCAATGTGTGGCTTACCGTTTGCTGTTGGAGGGCCATCGTAAAATGTGTAAGTCTCTCCCTCTTTTCTTGAATCCATTGACTTCTGGAAGATATCATTCTCCTCCCAGAATTTCAGCACCTGCTTCTCCCTTTCAACGAAGTTCAGGCTAGCGTCTACTTTGTTGTACATATAAGTAATTCCTTTCTATGAGGATATCCTTTCTCGTCAGATATCCCTTCTCTTACTATTAAAAAATGCCCAGTAGGCACCTTTAACCAATTTAAAGTGTATCATCCATATCAATTTCACCAGCATCAAATGGGAAAGCATCTGAATTTTGGTTCAACATAGGATACTCATCTTCTGTTATCCCATAAAAATCATACAGATATTGGGTTACTTCATCATCATTTGACAATACCATTAGATTATCCAAATTATTGATAATAAAGGCCCAGGCTACGAAGCCCACTACAATACTAAGTACAGAGCAGATAATACCTGCTATAGCAAAGCCTCTACCTCTTTTTTGCTTAAATACAGCAATAAAAATGATACCTAAAATAATTGAGCCCAATGCTCCTAAGAAATTTATACCGGTAAGAAAGAAAATCAAGGATAGCAAACCTACAACAAAGGATGCTACAGCTAACCCTATACTTCCCTCTTTCTCTGGCTTCTCGTAATGGACATAGGCTGCTTCCTCTGAGCTTGCTTCCTTATAATCCTCATCTTCAAACATGTAATCTTCGTTCATATAACACCTTCAAAAAACTAATATTTACCTAATCTTAATTATATTAACTGTTTATGCCCCTTTTATCAAGATATTGACCTAAACAAATATCACCGCTTCAAAAGTTAATATACCCAAAAATGCCTCACAGCATTAACTGTGAGGCATTTTTATAATAAAATTTACACTCAGTAGAATTGTGGGTTCTTCATACGCTATCTATTAAGTGCATTAATCGTGGCAGTAGCATCTTCTGATGAAGCAAACCAAAAACCAATATCTCCCTCCCCCTTTGGCAATTCAGAAATTTTATGTTCTTTTGTATTATATATTCCATGTTCATCAAGAAGCCTAAAACTTATAAAGTCGGCAAAGGCTTGCAAATCTTTAAGCTTTTGTTCCATTTCTTTATGCTCTTTAATATACCTTTTTTCAAAGGAATCCTCTTGGGAATTTAATTTATTCTTTAAATGAGGTAGTGCCACATGAATCATCTCGTAGTATTCTTCAAGGTTTCTATTGTATAGTTTTATAAACTCCTCTTTACCCATATCGTCCAACTTATCTATATTAGGAATTTTAAATTTCTCAACTCTTCTCATGGCCTCTTCCATATATTTTTGTTGCGCCTTTTTAAACCTATCATTTTGCCCAAAAGCTGGATCAAGAGCATTCTTAACTGTTCGGTCGTATTCATAATTCCAATTTCGTTTTTCCTGCTCAGTACTATTAACTGGTTTCATCCCATTCTTAAATACCACACGCTTTGGCCATTGCACTTTTTGTTCATGCATATATTGCAAGGTTGTAAGTACTTGTCCTTCCTGTTCACCAAAATTACTATTCTTTTCATTAGCTACTGCTACTCTACTATTGAACGCTTCCCCCTCACAGGCAAATCGCCCATCCTTCTGTTGCTTTTGCCACAGTACATTAGATGAAGGTGAAACCTGTTCCAAATATTCCTTTGCGGCTTTAATTTCTTGCTGGATAGTTTCTTCCTTAGCCGCGAACTCGTCTTCCATTTTTTTATCCAAGGCTTCTTCTTTTAGGTGTACAAGTTGGTCCTGTAAGACCATTAGTATTGACACTTTTGCCTTAGCCTTAAGATATTTTTCATGCTCCGGAGACTTTGCCTTAGCTTCGGCTGCTGCAATTCTACCTTCAAGACGTAGTTTCATCATCTTTTCACGATGCTTATAAATTTGCATAGGAGTTTTGCCTTCTTCACTAAATCGGCTTGCAAGCTTATTAGCTTTTTCAAATTTATCCGCTGCCTTTCCTGCAGCTTTGCGCCTCTTATAGCCACCGCGAGTTCCATATTCAGTATGCATAGCTTTGGAAGCTCGCTTATCTTTGCTCATATTTCTATATCTAGTCACCTTGGCTTTATTCATTTTATTATCCTGAAAATAATAATTGGTGCGTGTCTCAAATGTAGATTCATCATTAAAACGTTCATCTAGTCTGTCAATAACCTCGTTTCCAGCATAATTTTCACCAAGACGATCAAAGGACGCATTCGTCTCGTCAGAAACCATTTGTTCCGATTTTGATTCATAAAGAGGTCTATATTGATCTTCCTCTAAATTCTTTACAAGTGTTTCAAACTTTGGCATATACTACCTCCTATCTTCTCCATCACCACTCAGCTTCATACACACTTACACTTTTTGCTGAGTCAAAAAGCTTCTTTGCTATTTTTTCAGAATCCTCATTAATTGCATCGAACCTTAAATCATAATCTGGATAATTTTTCTCTATTTCTTCCACGGCAGAAACTAACAAATGCAATAGAGCTTTTGGATTATTGCTAAATAGAAATGAAAGCTCCAAGCTACTATCCGTATTTTTCTGGAAAAATATGGCAGCCTCCAATTTATTATTGATAAAAATGCATTGGCACAAATCTTTCACACATGCCCGCTCCCATTTGTCATAATCTTCTATAATGTAGCTACTGTTGTTGGCTAGATAATTGAGTACATTTCTTTGACTTTTGTTGTCTTCCGCAAAAAATTTTCTTTTATCATAGTTTTCCTTGAGCCTACTATGTAAAAGAGGTGAGTTTACTATTTCTTCTGGAGCCACAACAAATCTTTCATGGGAATAATTTATATCCATCTTGTCATAAGACACAAAGAAGGCATATAAGGCATTCTCATTTTCGTCAGTGAAATGGGCTGATATAGGATAAGCTTCCATGGTATCTGTAGCTACAGCTATTACCCTATCCATCAGATGCGTTCCTATTTTCTTACGTCTCATCTCTGGTTCCACATACAGCCAATCAACTTCATATTGATATTCGAAAATAGTAAAGGAAACTGCACCTAGCACATTGCCTTCCTCATCAAATGCGCCAATAGAGAATCTGGTACTGGTACTAAGCAATTCCTTTGGCAAAACCCCTTCAAAACCTGCATAATTGTCTTGGGTAATTAATACATAGTTTTCTTCCATTAATATGCCCTCCATTTTGAAGGATATTATCATAAAAATGTGAATATTCTTTGCATAAAAAAAGCCACCCGAAGGTGGCTCAAAATCATTATGCTTGTCTACGTAACGGAAGGTCACATAGCCTTATAGAAATTAGAAATCTGTAAGATTTGCTGCGCGTCTCTCAAGGAAAGCTCCCATGCCCTCAGCCTTATCATGTGTAGAGCATGTAATTCCAAAGAGATTAGCCTCCATCTCAACTGCGTTCTTGATATCCATATCGTATCCGTTGTTGATAGCAGCCTTTGCGATAGATACTGCATAGCTTCCCTTTGAAGCAATCTTAGCAGCCATAGCCTTAGCTGTAGACATAAGCTCATCTGTAGCCACAACCTTGTTTACAAGACCGATTCTGTATGCTTCGTTAGCATCGATAGAATCACATGTAAAGATAAGCTCCTTAGCGCGTCCCATACCAACAAGACGAGCAAGACGCTGTGTGCCACCAAAGCCTGGAATAATTCCAAGACCTGTCTCTGGCTGACCAAATGTAGCATTCTCGCTAGCAATACGAATATCACAAGCCATAGCGATTTCGCAACCACCGCCAAGTGCAAAACCATTAACTGCTGCAATAGTAGCCTGTCTCATGTTCATGAGCTTAAAGAATGGAACTGATGCTCTCATACCAAATGCACGAGCCTCAGCTGCTGTAAAGTTAACCATTTCTGAAATATCAGCACCAGCAACAAATGACTTAAATGCATTATCTTTCTTGTCAGGTCCACCTGTAAGAATAAGAACCTTTACATCATCTCTAGCTTCGATTTCTGTCAAAGCAACATTTAACTCGTCAAGTGTCTCTGAGTTAAGTGCGTTAAGTGCTGCTGGACGTGAAATTGTAAGCACTGCAATCTCATCAGCAACTTCAAGCTTCAAGTTATTAAATTCGCTCATAGTAATCCTCCTCTTTTTAAGGGTGCATCCCTTTTATCTCATGATTAATATACTAGCTTATTGTTAAACTTTTGTCAATCAAATTTAACTGTTCCCCTCAGCCTTCATTTTCTTCTTGTTTTTGTACATTTCAGAGTCTGCCCGGTCAAATACATCTGAAACAAATTTATCCTCTTTAGAATATTTTGCACTACCTACTGCCAGGGTAACTTTTCCGGCTTTTTTGTTTCTTGCATTGGCTCTATTTATCTTTTCCAGCCTTGCTTCAAGGAATGTATAATCCTTGCCCTGAACAACCACTGCAAATTCATCACCACCGATTCTATACACAGGACTTCTAGAAAATACATCACAAAGAATATTACAGCCCTCTTTGATGTAGGCATCACCTGCCTGATGTCCCAAGGTATCATTTACCTGCTTTAGACCATTTAAATCACATACAACCATGGCAAACTCAATATCCAGCCCTGCTTGAATTTGAATATTCAAATAATCCTCTTCATCGGCATATGCTCGTTTATTTTTGACGCCAGTAAGCTGATCCTTTGTGGCTCTATCCTCTGCATCCTGTAGGGTATTAGTATATTCCAACTCCATTCTTACCTGTTTTTCAATATTTTGAACTCCTACGATAAGCTGGGTACCATCAAGCTCATCCACAAGTGCTGCTTTTATACAGATATGAATAACCTCCCCATTTATAAGGAATCTGTACTTATATATGTAGGAGCCATTTTCCTTTATCATTTTTAATACATTTTTCTTGGTAAAATGTTTAAGGAAATTTCGCAAATCATCAGGGTGGGCTACTTTTCTGGCATTTTCTCTGGATTTCGCAAAGAAATCATTTCCTTTAATATCAATATTTAAGTCTGTGTATTCCTTTGAATAATTGAAGCATACATATTCTTCTGTATCTAAATCCACTGAATATACGCAAATGAAGTCCCTGGCTAGAGCCATGAACCTGCTATAGGTTATCTGTTCTTCCTTTATTCGCTCCATGGTCTCACGCTGCTTCATTTGAGCATCCACATCGCTTATTCCCATTATTATGTAGTTTTCGCCGCTTCTAACTCGCACAGCCTTTAGATTTACATAAAGCGGTTTGCCATTAACCACACGGCGATATGTGATAGAATAGATTCCTTTTTCTTCTATATCCTTCTCAATCTTTTCTTTAGAAAAGACCTCCCGCATCATTTCAAGGTCTTCACTATATATACGACGTTTAAAATCTTTCCTTATCTTGTTAAAGAAATCATGGGATTTTTCCTCTACAGAAACATTTCTGTTCTTAGCATCGGAACTGTATTCCACATATTCGTCAGTATCCATATTTATAAAATAAAGGTTGAAGTAATCCTCTGATAAAGCTCTTGCAATGTAATTGTAGGTAAGATTTTCAGAGGAGTTCTGCTTTTCTGTAACAGCAAGAATAACCAGCACAACTGCCGCAACTCTGGTGACAGGATTGACAGCGATTCTTTGGACAAGCATCTGCACAGTTCTACCATCATACAATCTGTCATCAAAAATCTGCTTCCGACCATCCATACCGCATTTACGGATTGTAGTCATAGTATATTTGCCGACCGTCTGGTCATTATTGTCAAAATCATAGGTGGATTCTACATTATCATTGCCAAAATTGGTATACATAAATTCCCGGAATGTCTTGTTACCTCTGATTATTCTAAGTTTTCTATTTCCTGCTTCAATTATTGCAATAGGGAATGTATCAAAATAATTATCAAGCCCTGCACTTTTGTCCCTTGCAAAGGACAAATCATACAGATTAATTCTGCCAATTGCTGAATAATACTTAGATTCTTTAGGATTTTCAAATCCAATGGCTGCGCCATTTTCATATCTTAAGAAAATATCTGAAACAGAAAGCGGTTTGCAATATAAGAAGCCTTGCATTTTTGAACAACCAATTTCCTGAAGAAAATCTACCTGCTCTTTATATTCAACCCCCTCGGCAATAGTCTCCATGCCAAGGGACATTGCCATTCTAACAAGCTCAGTTAAAATAATCCTAGCGCTTTCGCTTGTGCTGATTTGCTTAACAAAGAACATGTTTATTTTAAGAGCATCAAACTTAATGCATTGCAATAATGCAATGGCATTATCACCACTGCCAAAATCGTCCATCCAAATTTGAAAGCCTAGCTCCTGGAACTGTTCGATTTGTGACATTACAAAATCGTTCCCTATGGAAAGGGAGCCTTCTGAAATATCAATTGCTATCAGACGCCGGGGAATTCTTGAATCCTCCACTCTCGAGGTGACTTCCTCAATAATGTCGCAGGAATAAAAATCCACCTGGGACAGATTTATAGAGGTAGGCACCACATATAGGTCTTTCCTCCTCTGCTCATTCATCTTCTCGAGAGTCTTATCCAGTACAAAAAGGTCCAATTTATAGACTTCATTGGTGGACTCCAGTGCAGGTATAAAATCTGCCGGATTCAGCATGCCAAAAACAGGGTCGTCCCATCTAACCAGCGCTTCTTCTGCGCATACCCTGCCGCTGGAAGTCCTGACGATAGGTTGGAAATATACCTCAATCCAATTCTCCGCCATAGCCCTTTCAAAATTGTCCTGTATGTACTTACTCTTATTCAAAGATTTTCCGGCATCTGTCATCTATACGTTTAATCTCCTTTGGATTTCACCAACTACCTCTCTACCTTTAAAGATAATTGCACCAACGAATAAAATAACACTCACTAGAAGGCACACAATCCATGTTACAGGGCAATCTCTCTCTGAGAAATAAAAAACAACATAAGGAAGTATGCCTACTACTAAATTAGTAAGTAGATACACCATTGCATTGCCCTTTTTGTCAAGCATTGCAAGCACAAAATTTGCTATAAGCGTTCCCATAACCACTATAGGAGTCACCCAATCAGTCACCAGTCGAAAACAATGGATATAATATGCTGTCACCATAAGCATTATCAGTACTATAAATACAAAAAGTGTCAGCACTCTTGATGAACTAATTCCCTTTTTAAAGAGTCTCATTATGCCAAATTCAAATACTATCAGCCACATGGCGACTATTAAGCTCCAATGAATCTGCAGCGTTGGAAAAGGTGTAATGTGGAAAAGAAAATCAATTCCAAGGCTTGCGATTACAAGGGTCCACACAATAAACAGCTGTAATTTATAAAAAAATGATTGTATCTTCAATGTGGTCTGCTGTGGAAAATAGGCCTGTTCCGCCTCACCATTAAGCTTGCTTTGGCATAATGGACATTTTTTAAGATTTCCACCAACCTCTATCTTACAATATGGACAATTTTTCATTATCGAATCACCTCCGTTGCATATATTCTCACATTGATTCCATCATCCGTAAGACTTCTCACAAGATTTTTTACCACTCTTGTATTGGAATAAGGTGAGGTGATTCCAAGTGTCAAATCCCCATTATAGCTTGACATAGTTGAAAAGAGATTTGACGAGCTGCAAAAGGCACTATAGTTTTGTACCATTGAGGCAACATCAGCAGGTGGCTTCTGTACCCCCAGATTTGATAAAACTACTGATACCTTTTTATCGGTTACCTTTGAGCCATATTTTACTACCCATTGTTTAATAAATAGTGGCACAGCTCTGACCGGAGCAACATACTCCATAGTCTCAAAGTTGTCCATCTGCTTCTTTATATTATCCTCAGAAAGATTTGCTTTTAGCTTTTCATCAAATTCCTTTGCCAATGCTTCTAATGAAATGTCCTCATCAAAAACATGGGAAACATTTACATTATTAAAAAAGTTTCTTGATGTTTGGCTTGGGTAATAGTTTCTAAGGTTGACAGGCATTGACACATTGATTGGAGTCTTGCGCTTTCTCGGTGGCATGTCCTCCATAATTGCCAGCATAAATCTGGCTCCTATATAGCTAGTCAATGACACTCCTATTTCCTTAGCCTTTGGAAGCATCTGCTCTGTAGGCATATGAACCTCGAAAAACTGTAGCTGGTCGTATGGTAACTTCAAACCACTTGGGTGATAAGCATACTTTAGAGATGACCCCTTCAAGCCCATGCTGCCAAAAAACTGCTTATAACTATCCTGATTTAATTCATCCTCCGAAGCACCTGAATGAATAGTGGTTTCTTCAAACCTGCCTGGGTACTTTGCCTTAAGGTACTCAAGCACTATAATATTCAAAAACTCCAGGGCACCTGTGCCATCAGAAATGGCATGAAACAGATCAAGATTAATTCTATTTCCATAATATGTAACACTATAGTGAAGCATTGCCCTACCAGGTATATAAAGAATCGGGCACACCCTGCCATGCTCCTCTGTTACCACAGGCTGAATATCTGTATCCTCCATATAATGCCAGAAAATACCTCGTCTAATTCTCACCTGAAACTGCGGTCTGATTTGAATTGCAGAAAGAACTGCGCTCTGCAAAAGCTCTGGATCTATCTCCTCCCATAATGTAGCGCTAACTCTAAGTGTTCTAGTATCTCTCTTTGCTGCCGTTGCCAAAAAAACCTTCGCAACATTATCTACCTTATACCAATTATCTCTACTCATTTTATCCCTCTAGTAATATAATCCGCTAGTTACGCGCACAAGCCTTATGATTTCTCCGCTCAGCTAACATGCTTCGCTTGAGAAATATAAGAGCTTGTGCACTACTAGCTCATCTAAATTCGAAATATTGCTTACACCACTACGTGTATACCACCGCTGATATGTAGTCGGCTACACGCTTCATGGCGCGGGTTGCCACAGGAAGAGGCATCTGCTGATACACATGCCAGCCATCCTTTTCTATGTCGATGACAGCGCTGCCACCCGCTTTGTGAATCCGCTTTTGCAATTTAATACTGTCATCCAAAAGTATTTCGTTTCTTCCAACCATAATAAGTGTTGGCGGAAACCCTGTAAAATTTCCATTTAAAGGACTGAACCTTTCCTCAGAGAAATCCACAGCACTGCCTGCGTATGCCTCTCTAACGCCAAGCACGTAATCCTTTGTCAGAATGGGATCCTTTTCGGCGTATGTGTCATAGGATGAGCTGCTTGCAGTCATATCTGTCCATGGGCTAAACAAAATAAGACTCTTAGGTGACAATTGCTTTTCCTTTAGCAGCTTCATTGTCATGCAAAGAACCAGATTGCCTCCTGCAGAATCCCCAGCGAAAAGCACCTGTTTTGCGCCGTAGCCTCTTTCCATAAGGTAGTCCCATACCTTCATGCCATCCTCCAGCTGTGCAGGATATTTGTGTTCCGGAGCAAGCCTGTATTCGAAGGACACCACAGAAAAGCCTGTTGCCACCGCAAGCTTGGCTGCAAGAATCCTTGCATAGGACAGACCGCCGCAGGTGTAACCACCACCATGGGCATATAATATAACATATTGTGGATTGTGGGCAAAATCAGGCTTCACCCACTCACAAGAAATATCATCAATTGAAAATCCCTCAACTGTAACATCACCAGTTGGAGCCGCCAGCTTCCCTGCCACCTCCATTGCAGCTCTTTGCTTTTTCAAATCCTCCTCAGTCAAGGATTTGCCCCCAATTGAGTTCACCGCTTTGAGGGCTTTCATCAACGGATCATTGAGATTTATTTTTAATAATGCCATGCGGATTAAACCCCTCCTTGATTGTTATTCCAAGGAAGAAGTGCCATTTAAAGATTTGCTTCGCAAATAGGCACTTCTGGATATCAAGGAATCCTCCCACAAGTGGGTCCCTCCTTGATATATCTATTATAGAATTTTTTTGCATAGATTTCTACAATTTCAACGTTTGTTCGGAATTCACAGGATTTTCACATTTTGGTCACACTTTGGCACCATTTAAAAATTAACAAATGCTAGAATTATTTTGTACGAAAAAAGCAGTGGTCTTTTTTAGGGGAGGCGCACATGGATATTGCTGAGATTTCTATGAACCTAAGTCAAAATAATCTAATGTCGGCAGTGGGGACTGCTATGTTAGGCAAGAGTTTAGATATCGTAGAAGGTCAAGCCAGTGCTTTGACAGCAAGCATGGATATGAATTCTCCATCACTTGAAAGCTTGGTTTATCCTACTTCAGGTACCATGATAGATATGCGCGTTTGAGTTATAAATGTATTTGGTTTTTATATCAAGAAGGTTCCTTGTTACATTAACAAGCATATATATTCTCCGGTCAGCATGAAAAGCTTCCCTTGAGAATATATATAGCTTGTTAATTACAAGGAACCTCTTTTTTGTTATATTCGCTAACTTAATATATCATTTTTAAATTTTGCCAAGCAATTCACAAATATTATTTTTAATTTGCATTTTTTATTCACATATTTTCCATTGTTCCTTCATCAATAGATTGTATTATAATTACATCGCAAGACAGAAGCGATGAACCATTTTTTTCATAACATTATTCTCCCTTTTTAAAAAAGACGCCCCGCCGGCGTCTTTTTTATTTGCTAAAAAGTACTATTGGCATGAATGGTAACTCAAAGCATCTCCACTCTCGATTGTTCCACCAATATTTGCTATTATGTAATCATGATTAACGCAAAAAATGAACTAATAATTAAAGAAATAAAAAAAGCTATAAACTCTGGAAAATATGAAGCTGGGGATAAAATCCCATCAGAAAATCAGCTTGCAGCCAAATATTCTGTCAGCCGTCAAACTGTCCGTAAGGCTTTGGGGCGATTAATTGATGAAGGCTATATCTATTCTGTTCACGGCAGTGGAACCTTCGTAGCTGAACGCCACCTAAAAAAGAAAAGCAGCAAAAATATTGCTGTAGTTTCCACCTACATGTCAGATTATATTTTCCCAAGGGTTATCCAGGGAATCAATCAGGTGCTTGACGAGAATAACTACAGTATTCTGCTAAAAACCACCAACAATTCTCGAAAGGGCGAGGCATGGTGCATGGAGGAGCTTTTGTCCAAAAACATAGACGGCATGATAATAGAACCAAGCCAAAGTGCCATCAGCTGTCAGCACCAGGTTCTTTACGACCAGATGGATGCTATGGGTATCCCATACGTTTTCATACAAGGATGCTACGAGGCAATGATGGACAGACCATTTGTAATGCTTGATGATGTGGAAGGTGGAAAGCTAATCACCGAGCATCTGATTAGTCTAGGACACAAAAATATCGCTGGCATTTTTAAGGCTGACGACACCCAGGGCATCCTTCGCCACAAGGGTTACATCAAAGCACTACAGGCTGCCGGCATAGCCTACAATCCTGATTTAGTTATCTGGTATCACACTAAGGATAAAACAATGAAGCCAATGGAAGGCTTAATTAGAATATTAGAAAGCGGCTTATCCTGTCATGCAGTGGTTTGCTACAATGACGAGATAGCCGCCGATGTTATAAAGGGTCTTCAAAATATTGGGCGAAGTGTGCCTCACGATATTTCCGTGACAGGCTTTGACAATTCCCTACTTGCCCACAGCAAAGGAATCACAACCATCGCGCATCCACAGGAGGAACTTGGCAAAAAAGCTGCTACCACCCTGCTAGGGTTGATTGACGGTAGCATATCACGCAAGGATGCTCACATCCTGCTAGAGCCAAAGCTAATAGAACGAAAAAGCTGTTTCTGAAGCGTCTCTCAACCTCGCGCTTGCCTAGGTTGAGAAGCCGCTTCTATAATCCCTTGATACGCTGGATTGCTCTAGCGGTATTTTCTGCGGATCCGAAGGCTGTCAGGCGGAAGTAGCCTTCACCTGATGGTCCGAAGCCTGCTCCAGGTGTTCCAACAATCTGAACCTTGTCTAATAAGTAATCAAAGAAATCCCATGAAGTCATGTTGTCAGGAGTCTTAAGCCAGATGTATGGTGCGTTTACACCACCGTATACTTCAAAGCCGGCGTCCTTAAGGCCTGTATATATTGTCTTGGCGTTGTTCATGTAGTAGCCAACCTGCTCCTTAATCTGAGCCTGACCCTCAGCAGAATATACTGCCTCTCCAGCGCGCTGGACGATGTATGGAGCTCCGTTGAACTTGGTACCGTGGCGTCTAGCCCACATTCCGTGGAGAGATGCACCTCCAAATACCAAATCCTTAGGGACTACTGTGTAGCCCAAACGCATGCCGGTAAAGCCTGCGTTCTTAGAGAAAGAATGAATCTCTATAGCACAGGTGCGGGCACCTGTACATTCATAAATAGAATGAGGTACATCAGCTTCAGAAATATAAGCCTCGTAAGCTGCATCAAATATAATCAGGCAGCCATTTTTATTAGCATAATCAACCCACAATTGTAGCTGGCTCTTTGTAAGCGTTGTACCTGTAGGATTGTTTGGCAGGCATAAATATATTACATCTGGAGTTTCCTTTGGGAACTCTGGGACGAATTTATTTTCTGCAGTTGTTGGCATGTAAATGATATCTGACCACTTCTGTGCCTTCTCATCGAAAGTTCCACATCTTCCAGCCATTACGTTTGAATCAACATAAACTGGATAAACCGGGTCACAAACAGCTATCTTTACGTCAGGTGCAAAAAGCTCCTGTATATCAGCTGAGTCTGATTTAGCACCGTCTGAAACAAAAATTTCGTCTGAGCTAATATCGCAACCACGAGCCTGATAATCATTTTTTGCAATTGTTTCACGCAAAAATGGATATCCTAAATCAGGTGCATAACCATGGAATGTAGCTGCATTTCCCATCTCATCTACAGCATCATGAAGTGCCTTTATCATAGCTGGTGCTATTGGCTGAGTTACATCACCAATTCCAAGTCTGATAATATCTGCAGCTGGGTTTGCTTCCTGGTATGCTGCTACCTTTTTTGCAATTGTGGAAAAAAGATAGCTTCCTGGCAATTTCTGAAAGTTAGTGTTTACCTTGAACATATTCGCCTCCTTGTTGTTAATTGATTATCTAGAAACTATTCTTTTGACTATTCTTTCATAGGAAAGATTTCCGCCAAATAAATCTAAACATGAACCTACTGTAAAATCCATGTTGTTATCACTTAGATAGCTGATAAGCTCGATATCGCCATAATCCGATACGCCACCAGCGTATGTGATAGGCACCCTCTTATAGCCTGCTAAAAAGCCCACCAAATCTCTATCTATACCTTTTTGTCGGCCCTCCACATCTGCTGCATGAATCAAAAATTCATCGCAGTAGTGAGCCAATCTATCTAGAAAATTGTATGTGATTATTTCCTTTGAAACCTTTTGCCATCTGTCGGTGACTATGACATATTTGTCATCCACTCTGGTGCAGGATAAATCAAGGACAAGATGCTCTCTGCCAACTGCCTTTGAAATGCGTTTCAAGGCATCATAATCTACCCGACCATCGTTAAATACATAGGAGGTTACGATAACATGGCTTGCGCCGGCATCTATAAACTCCTTGGCGTTTTTGTCATCTACGCCACCGCCGTATTGCATTCCTCCCGGAAACGCTTTAAGTGCCTCAAGTGCCTGAGCCTTTGAGGCCTGGTACTCAGGTGTGTTCTTCATATTCAAATTAATGATATGTCCACCACGAAGATTATCATTTCTGTAGATTTTCGCATAGTATGCGGCATCCTTGTCTGCTACAAAATTTTCAACAGGCTCCCCATTACTTTTGCCCAAATCTGAAAGAGTATCTCCGACAATTTGTTTCACCTTTCCATTGTGAATATCTATGCAGGGTCTAAATCTCATTTCAGTTCCTCCAGCAATCAATTTCAATTTTGCAAAATCAATCTAAAGTATAATCGCAGCCCGAAATATTTTCAATTACACTTTGATAAAATTTTGAGGCGATTTTCATCAAATATTCGGTATCTTGTACACCTGCGGTCTCATATGGTGAATGCATAGCCAGCTGAGCCAGGCCGATATCAACGCCGTTGATTGACACATGGGCATTTGAAATATTTCCCAGTGTAGAACCTCCAGCCACATCTGAACGATTGACAAAGGTCTGATATGGCACCTTGGCCTTTTTGCAAAGCTCTGTAAAAATGCCAAAAGCCAAGCCATCTGTCATGTATTTTTGGTTGGCGTTAAATTTTATTACTACACCCTCATTCATATATACTTTGTTTGTAGGGTCACTCTTTTCAGGGTAGTTAGGGTGTAGAGCGTGGGCATTATCTGCTGATACCATAAATGAATTGGCAATGGCTGTAAGCATAGTGGAATTGTTACCACCCATAGCCTCATTTATGCGAGTAAGAGCATCATATAAAAATGTGGAATCAGCCCCCTGCTTTGTGCCACTTCCTACCTCTTCGTTATCGAATGTAACATGTATCTGTACAGCTGTGTCAGAATTTTCTGCAGCTAGAAGTCCCATCATTGAACTGTAAGAGCACTGCAAATCATCCAGACGTCTTATGGAAATAAATTCATCATTGGCGCCCCAAACCTTTCCTGGATCTCTGTTATATAAGAACAAATCACTGCCTATTATTTCATCCTCTTTTACTGATAGTGCCTCAGCTACAAGCTTTTTCAGATTGAAATTCTCATCCATAGACACAAGAGGAAGCATATCCTTTTGGGCGTTGTATTTATATCCATCATTAGCCTCACGATTCATATGAATAGCAAGGGATGGAAGCATGCAAAGATCCTTGTCCAAATTAACAAGCTTGGTGGCAACTCCTGTTTTTGTTCTAACAATGGCGCGACCAGCAATAGATAAAGGTCTGTCAAACCATGGAGCCATAAGCATTCCACCGTACTTTTCTGTATTAAGCTTTACATAATGGCCTTCCTTCATCTCTGGCATTTCCTTGATTCTAAAACTAGGTGAATCACTGTGGGAAGCCATAATCATAAAGCTTTTGTATTCCTTTTTAGGCATTCTAAATGCCAATATTGAAGAACCATTTCTTGTAACAAAATAGTTTTTACCAAGCTCAAGTTCCCATTCCTTTGCCTCGCTAAGCTCCACAAAGCCTTCTTTTAAAAATTTCTGTTTCTCATTTTCTACAACATGAAATTGTGAAGGGCTATCCTCTATAAATTCAAATAATCCCTTAATTGTTTCTGTCATTTTTCTTTCCTTCTTTCTTTATAGAATAACCAAATGTGCCTTTTTCTCCAGTGAGACCAAAATAAGTCCCGTGGGAATATGCCAAAGGCTTTGCTGCCTCCAGCTCAAACTTTCCCTTTTCATTCATGTATTTTTCATCTGCATGAACGCAAAGCACATCTGCTACAAACATTGTATGGCTGCCATATTCGTGAGCTTCTCGAACCCTACATTCAATATTCACCGGGGATTCTGCAATCATGGCAACATTCACCTCGTCCCCTTCCTCCTTGTGAAGGTGACATTTGGAAAATTTGTCCACATCTCTACCACTTTGAACACCACAAAAATCTGTTGCAAATGCCAAATCCTCGGTAGTCAAATTGATTACAAATTCTCCTGTTTCTTGAATCATTTTGTATGAGTATCTACTAGGCCTTACGGAAATGTAAGCCATAGGCGGATTGGTACAGACAGTACCTGTCCATGCAACAGTAAATACATTGTCATTGCCTGCCTTGTCACGACATGTAACAAGAACTGCCGGCAAGGGATAAATCATATTTCCTGGTTTCCATTTTTGCTTGCCCATTGTAGCCTCCTTAACATCGCTGCCTTCTACTATACCCCAAAAAACAGGCAATGAAAAGGGGATTGCATTTGCAATCCCCAGTAAAATTAATATTTAAAAACAGGTTTTCTGGTGGTGAAATCTATAACCTTGGTTCTTTCTTCCCACTCCTTCTTAAAATCCTCTTTTTTCTTTTCAAGTTCCCTTTTCATTTCTTCTGTTAGAGAATTTCCTCTATACATTGCACAATATCCATAACCCAGCATATTAACCCCTCCTCAATCAGATAAAATAAGAGGTAGCACCGCTTAATAATTGGCACCTCTGATTAATACATATTGTAACAAATGTATATTGACATTGTGTGAATTTTCAGTTAATAATTCCTTTTTCCTCCATCATTTCAGAAAATGTACCCATATAAACATTATCCTTTCCCAGAATAAATTTAAGGTCATCCAGAAATGCTTTGGTTTTTGGGTTGTTTTCAAAGCCCCTGGAAATTATTTCCTCCAGGAATCTCTCACCAACCTGAGAATCAATAATAAACTCTCTGTCCTCATCAAAATCATCAAAGCTGCGATTTTTTACATATTCTCCTCTGAACCGCTTGTATTCTGCGGCTTTCATCCCATCATAAACCATCTTGTCCTGTTCTATGATGCGGATGCAATTAAGCATATCCTCTGCATCAGAAAGAGCATTATGCTCAACAATTCCACCAAGTCCGCAAATGGTTTTCATATCCGCAAGTGACAAATTAGCATCCAGTCCGCCAGTTACATCAAGGCTGACTTCTTTTTGAATATTTTCAATTGTGCTGATAAACTTACCAACACTGCGTTTTAGTGGCTTATCAAGATTTCTTGATTCAAAGTCCCTTTGGAAGCTATTTTTGTCACCGCCCCAAACACAAATCTTGCCTACCTGATATTTCTTGATAAGGGCAATGAGTTCAGTCATAACATCTTCGTACTCAGGGGCAAACTCCAAATCATCATTTGTAAGTCCAGTAAGCTCCGTGATTAAAGGGGTAAGCTTATGGCCTGGGCGAAGTCTGACGGTGGAATAATATCTATCCAGCTCCTGATGGGCAGGGTTTGTAATAATCATTCCTACCGATATAACGTCCTCAATGGAGCCCTTTCTGTATCTGGCGCTGAGATATTCAGCATCTAAAAAAGCCTGATTTTTACCTTTATATCCAGCGGGAGCAGTCTGACTAGGCCCTCTTGTTTTCTTTGTATTATTTGCTATTGCCAAAATATTTCTCCGTAATATAATAAAATTAAAGATAGTGTTAATGTCATATCTATTTAAAGTTTAACATTTTTTTCTAGGCTCAACAACATTAATAGATGTTATATAAAAGGACATATTTTTATCACTTTTGTGTATTATAATGTTTCTAATGGCGAATTTATCACCAGAAAGGAGGATTTTATGTCCGATATTAGTATAAATGCCAATATTACACCTATAAATGTAACGGATAATACTGCCCCTTCTCATCCCACCACAGCTCCCAAAACTAAAGATACTGACACTAAGGCAGCTTCTGAAGATGTTGTCTCAGAAGAATATGGTCCAGTAGTATCTGTATCTGATGACGGTGACACTGTTAGGGTTAAAAACGAAAAAAATCAAGAAGGTGTTCATGACATTCTTCAGGATGAGCTAGATAATCTCAAGGAACAGGAATCCTTCGAAATGCCTGATTTTAATTTGCACACAGCCACTACAGCAGATAGCCAGGCAGTTGCAAGTGAGGCTGATGTTTATGAGGCAGCTGATTCCTATGAATATGAGGAAGCTGAGGAACAAACAGCTTCTACTGATATTACTTCTTACATAGGATACACAGACCAGGAGCTTAAGCAAATGTACCTTGAGGGGGACATTTCCCAAATAGACTATAATCTTGAAATGGAGGCCAGAGAAGCCCGCAGAGAAGCTGAAGCCACCGAAGCAGATACTTTCAATAAATCTGTTACCGATAGCATCTCGAAAATAAGTGACATTGACCGAACCGCAAATACTGTTAACGTCTTAGAAAATGGAGAAACTTCCAACACCATTCCCGATGAACTACGTATTCAGGCACTGCAAAATTTCGACACCGTATAGGCCTTAAAACAAAAAGGTTCCTTGTTACATCAACAAGCATATATATTCTACGCTCTGCATGGAAAGCGCCGCTTTAGAATATATATAGCTTGTTAATTACAAGGAACCTTAAAATATTACCTCAACGCCTACGACGTTAGATTTTACTGTAACTTAAACTCTAGAGTCATATCTTCGTCTTCGTATTCAGTTACAACTGTGATAGAACCGTCTTCATTGATTGTTCCCTTATCAAGACCAATTCCTTCCTCATCACTGGTAACAAATACAACTGAATCACCAGCAACCTTATAAGTACCTGAAATTGTGTACTGTTCCATTTCCTCATCAAGCTCTTCGTATGCTCCATCCATTGCAGTAACTAATTCTTCCTTCATTGCTTCAAAGAAAGCATCTGCATTGTCATATCCACTAGCCTGAGCTATTTCATCTGTAAGATCAGCTCTTGTCATACCAGATGCCTCAAGAGAAGAATCAATAATAGTATCAACGTTTTCAGAAACAAGGCTTGAGAAATCATCCTTGAAAGTTGTTGTATCAAATGCAAATGTAAAGTTCTTGTCATCTGTAAGATTTAATGTAACATCAAGTGTAATATCGCTGATATCAAGGCCCATTTCAGCCATATCTTCAACGTCTGACTCCTCCATGAAATCAACAAGTGTAACTGTGGCAACGTAATCACCTGTTACGTCCTTCTCCCCACAACCTGTAAAAAGTGTTGCAACAGTTGTAAGTGTTGCTAGCATTAACGCTAATTTCTTTTTCATATTTCTCTCCTTTTCTACCTACTTTCTCTAGGCGTTAAAAAATTTGCATCCTGCACGGATGGTTATAAACATATCACTTTTTTATTTTTATGTAAAGAATTTTAACCATTTTTTATTCCACAAATTTTAATTTTTTCCATAATTGCACTTTGTATTTTTTTGTATTTAGATAAATACATCATATTTTGTTTTTATTCAAATACATTGTTAATTTTTTATCATTCCTATGCTATAGTAAAAGCGAGCTAGGGTGTTAGCCGTATCTAACTGTCCAGGATTTGGCTTTCACAACCCCACTAGCAATGACCAAATTAACATTTATTTAAGAAAGGGAAAATCAATGGCAAATCACGATTTCGCACAGTGGAACGGTTTCGTAGGACGCGTTTGGAAAGACAACGTTGACGTACGTGACTTCATTCAGAACAACTACACTCCATATGATGGAGACGAGTCATTTTTAGCAGGTCCTACAGATGCTACTAACATTCTTTGGGGCAAGCTTCAGGAGCTTCAGGCAGCTGAGCGTGCTAAGGGTGGCGTATTAGATATGGAGACAGAGATTGTATCTTCACTTACTTCTTACGGCCCTGGCTACATTTCAGACGAGACAAAGGATCTTGAGCAGATCGTTGGTCTTCAGACAGACAAGCCACTTAAGAGAGCATTCATGCCTTACGGTGGTATCAAGATGGCTGAGCAGTCTTGCAAGATGTACGGCTATGAGCCAAGCGAGAAGCTTCACGAAATCTTTACAAAATATCATAAGACACATAACCAGGGTGTATTCGATATCTACACTCCTGAAATTTTAAAGGCACGTCACAACAAGATCTTAACAGGTCTTCCTGATACATACGGTCGTGGACGTATCGTCGGCGATTACAGAAGAGTTGCTCTTTACGGTATTGATTACCTTATCGAGAAGAAGCAGATCGACTTCGCTAACACAAACCGTCAGGGTATGAGACGTTACGACTTCCAGCTTCGCGAGGAAATCACAGACCAGATCAATGCTCTTAAGGGCATGAAGGAAATGGCTGCTTCTTATGGCTTCGATATTTCTAAGCCAGCTGCTAACGCTAAGGAAGCTGCTCAGTGGTTATACTTCGGTTACCTTGCAGCTATCAAGACTCAGAACGGTGCTGCTATGTCAGTTGGTCGTGTATCTACATTCCTTGATATCTACATGACACGTGACCTTGCTAACGGCGTTATCACAGAGTCTGAGGCACAGGAAATCATCGATCACTTCACAATGAAGTGCCGTATGGTTAAGTTTGCTCGTATCGAGTCTTACAACCAGTTATTCTCAGGTGATCCAGTTTGGGCTACACTTGAGGTTGGTGGTATCGGTCTTGACGGACGTCACCAGGTTACAAAGACTTGCTACAGATTCCTTCACACACTTGAGAACATGGGACCTTCACCAGAGCCAAACCTTACAGTTATGTACTCTAGCCGCTTGCCTTTAAACTTCAAGAAGTACGCTGCTAAGATTTCTGTTACTACATCTTCAATCCAGTACGAGAATGATGATGTAATGCGTGTAACATGGGGCGATGATTACTCAATCTGCTGCTGTGTATCTGCTACAGAAACAGGTAAGGAGCTTCAGTTCTTCGGTGCTCGTGCAAACCTTGCTAAGTGTCTTCTTTACGCTATCAACGGTGGTGTTGATGAGAAGACTCATGATCAGGTTGGTCCTGAGTACACACCAGTTACATCTGAGTACCTTGACTACGATGAGGTTATGCACAAGTTCGATCAGATGATGGATTGGTTAGCTCACATGTATGTTGGAGCACTTAACATGATTCACTACATGCACGACAAGTATTACTATGAGGTTTGCCAGATGGCACTTATCGATACACACGTACGTCGTTCATTTGCTACAGGTATCGCTGGATTCTCACACTGTGTAGATTCACTTTCAGCTATCAAGTACGCAAAGGTTAAGGCTATCCGTGATGAGGACGGAATCACAAAGGATTTCGAAATCGAAGGTGACTTCCCACGTTACGGTAACGATGATGACAGAGCTGATGAGATCGCTGTATGGCTTCTCCGCACATTCATGAGTAAGCTTCGTCACATCCACACATACAGAGATTCAGAGCCTACAACATCTATCCTTACAATTACTTCAAACGTAGTTTATGGTAAGGCTACAGGTGCTCTTCCAGACGGAAGACCAGCAGGCGAGCCACTTTCACCAGGTGCTAACCCAGCATACGGTGCTGAGAAGAACGGTCTTATCGCTTCTCTTAACTCTGTTGCTAAGCTTCCTTATGAAGAAGCACTTGATGGTATCTCAAATACACAGACAATCAACCCAGGTGCTCTTGGACATTCTGAGGAAGAGCGTGTTAACAATCTTGTTAACGTTCTTGACGGATATTTTGATCAGGGTGCTCATCACCTTAACGTTAACGTATTTGGTAAAGAAAAGCTTATCGATGCTATGGAGCATCCAGAGAAGCCAGAGTACGCTAACTTCACAATCCGTGTATCAGGTTACGCTGTTAAGTTCATCGACTTAACAAAGGAGCAGCAGCTTGACGTTATCGCACGTACTTGCCACGAGGCTTTATAATTTAAAGATTTTCATGCGGCCGGCCATTAGGCCGACCGCTTTTTTTATAAGTGAGGTTACAATATGAGTGATGTAATTGGATACGTAAATAAATTTGAGAGCTTCGGTGCCGTAGATGGCCCTGGAATTAGATTTTTGATTTTCTTAAATGGATGTAAGATGCGCTGTGCATTCTGCCACAATCCTGAGACATGGGCTGAGCACCAGGGTGAGCAGTATACTGCAGACCAGGTTCTTGAGAAGGCTATGCGCTTCAAGCCTTATTGGAAAAAGGATGGAGGCATCACAGTTAGCGGTGGCGAGCCACTTCTTCAAATTGATTTTGTATTAGATTTATTTAAGAAAGCCAAAGCTAAGGGTATCACCACTTGTATTGATACCGCAGGTCAGCCTTTCACTCATGAAGAGCCATTCTATAGCAAATGGAAGGAGCTTATGAGTGTAACAGACACTGTAATGCTTGATATCAAAAACATTGACCCTGAAGAACATAAAAAGCTTACAGGTGTAGATAATGCTAATATTTTGGAAATGGCAAAAGAAATTTCTGATATGGGTATTCGCATCTGGATTCGCCATGTGCTTGTTCCTGGCGGCAGTGACAACGATGAACTTTTGCACCGCACTAAAGAATTCATTGATACACTTGATTCTGTAGAACGAGTAGAGGTTCTTCCTTACCACTCTCTTGGTGTTCCAAAGTATGCTGAGCTTGGCATACCATATCGCCTAGAAGGTGTAGAATCTCCTAGCGCCGAAAGAATACAAAATGCTAAAGAAATACTTGGAGCGAAATAATTCGCTCCTTTTTTAATTGCAATATATGCCCATTAATTACCAGCTTTTTTGCTTTTAATTTCTTGCAGTTCAAATCTATATTTTTGAGTCACCTCTGGATATTTGTCATGATCTACTTCAGATAGAAACATCTCCTTTGATCTAACCCAAAGTGCTCCATCCCCATAAAGCTTTCTATATACTACCATCTCTTGTTGAGTCTCAGAGTCGAAAGCTATATCTTCCACTAAATAATAATCCCCTTTGAAATGTTTATATACTCGATGTAAAAGTAATTCTTGCATAAAATATCCCTTCTTTTATATATTTTTCTTGCCATGTTGAGGCTTCAATGTAATTAGTTTAACAGGTCAAGGATTTTTTGAACAGGGAATAAAATAATAAAATACTAGGTACACGCATATATTGCTTTTCCTTCTCTGTACATGCTCTTTCTGCGCATGTTTTGCACGCACTGAGCGCATTCTCCAGTTATTACATGCATTACCTGTCCATGCCTTGCACGCACTGAGCGCACTCTCTAGTTATTACATGCATTACCTGCCCATGCCTTGCACGCACTGAGCGCACTCTCTAGTTATTACATGCATTACCTGCCCATGCCTTGCACGCACTGAGCGCACTCTCTAGTTATTACATGCATTACCTGCCCATGCCTTGCACGCACTGAGCTCATTCTCTAGTTATTACATGCATTACCTGCCCATGCCTTGCACGCACTGGGTGCATTCTCTAGTTATTACATGCATTACCTGCCCATGCCTTGCACGCACTAAAGGCTTTATCCCTCCTGTGCATGCTTTTCCCCAAAATTGTGAAATGTATTTGCAGATAAAAAAACGCAGATATAAAAAAAGGATGTAATCAATGCTATTAACATGATTACATCCTTTTAAAATTTACAATACTACCTATGGAAATTCTAAAGCTAATTATAGATGTGTCATAGAATCCATATATTTTTCTATGAGTTTCTTAAGTAAAAAGCCACCAAGCACTGGGCTTTACCAAGTAATATATCCTTTTCAGGATATATTACCCGACTTCTTTTTTTAGATTTTCTGATGAAAATCAAAAAACATATAATTCTACTTCTTCTAATAATTATTCACCATCATCTGTAATCTCATAGTCTGCAACAACTGCGAAACCATCACTTTCATTATAAGCCCCAACTGAAAAATCTATACTACCATCTGTATTCTCAGAAATTGAAGTTGTAACATTATATTCAGTAGTTGCAGTTCCATTAGAATCATAAATCAAGAAAATACTTGGATATTCTGGATCCGCCACCTCTGTTCCACTAGTTTCTTTGTTTGTTTCTGTAACACTGCTGATAGGACCAGCAAACGGCGTAAACTCGATTCCATTTGAAGTAGGTGTCAAATATATTTGTGCATCCGCAACAATATCCGAAGGCTGGATATCATTAGGCGCAATATATCCTCCCGTAGATGTTACAGCCGTAGCACTATATGTCATATTACCTTCAGCGTCTGTTCCCCCAGTATGTACTCCGTACCCTACTGATGTACCCTTTATTACATATAAATTAAAACCTACTCCAAATTCTCCACTTCCAGCCTCTATCTTCCCTGCATAAGTCATCCCTTTAGCCTCTGCAAGAACTGCACTATTTCCACTTGAACTACTTCCACTTGAGCTACTTCCGCTATCTGGTGCTATTACAACAGATGTATCTCCATATGTAATCGCAACAGGTTGTGCTGATTCAGCGGCCTGTACAACTGCCCGCTCAACAGCATATTCTACTGCAGCAATATCATTTGTCCCCATAAGTGTAGCTACTTTATATACAGCAGGAGTAATAACAATTTCAGGCGCAACAATTGAAGTAACAGTGATTCCATTTTCAGCGCAGGCCGCAAGTGTTGTAATATTTCTATTTTCAGCAACACCAACTGTCAGGTAATGCTCGTAATACTTTAAGATATCATTTCCAAATAATGATAAATCTTCATATGCACTAGCATATGCTGAAGGGTCAAAGTTTGCATTACAGGTTCTTCCCTCAAATATTCCAAGTGTACAAAAATGATTGAACAATGCTTCTATATCATCTCCATATAATTCAGCCAAATCCGGATTCTGTGCAAGATAGTATTCTGCATCGAACAACTGCATAAGTAATGCTTTATCAGCATCACTTACCTTTCCATAAATCACCTGATCTGTAGTTGTAGCTTGCGTTAATCCTGCTGCCTCACTCGTTATGCTTGGCACTGCTGCCATGCCTACCATGGCAATTGCCATCATCATCCCCAAAACTTTTTTAATTCTCATAAATAGAAGTCTCCTTTCTCCTACATTTGTGTTGTCAGCCAATCATAAGTCGTCTTTTTGACTAGCTGTTTTCTTGACTAGGATGTTTGCAAGGATACAGGCAAATCGTGAACAAATTGCGAAAAAGAAGCCTGTTTCAAGGATAGTTTTAGGATAGGTAATAGCTTTAAGGCCTGTAATTATGCAACTTTTCCACCTATCCTTTTTGAAGAGTGATAGAATAATCATATGAAAAAACGAATTGGATTTATAAGCATTTTAATAGGACTTTTATTCTTTTTTAACTCAAGTCAATACCTATCCTGGTTCTACATTTTAGGTAATAATTATGCTGCAAATGTTGTAGACCTTGTTGGACAAATTTTGGGAAAACTTTTTCAAGCTATAGGGATTATTGTATTCTGTTTCTATGGGAAGTTTTATAAAAATAGACCTAATAGAATTTTGGAGTTCAGTATTCTTATAGCTATCAATTTTGTCATTACTGTTTTTGCAATAGCTCCCCCCCTCCGTGGATTTTGCCACATTACAGGTCTTGTGATGAATATTGTAATAGGAATGCTATATGCACTATATGTATCATTCATAATTGAACTTGTTCCAAAGAAATATTATGCCACGTCTTTTGGTTTAGGCATTGGTATTAGCTGTGTTTTTTCTTATATTCTATATGCTTTTGATAGAGACTATAGCTTTATGACCGACATAAAATGCTTGTATTTTTACGGTATGTTAGCTTTTTTCATCATTCTTTATCTTGTTCAAAAGCAAAAGCTTATAATCTCAGCTTCCGTAGAAATTTTCAACGCAGAATCAACTCAAACCGAAACCACTAATATCAATATTATAATTTCGGGTATACTCTTTACATTAATAAGCATTACCTACGTATTAGGCTATTTTACGCCAAGCGGTGATATAACCGATTTTCATATAAGTGTTGAAGTAATGCGACTTGTTTATTTTATAAGCCTAGTTGTTGCTGGTGTATTGAACGACCGTAGCCGCAGGCTGGGAAATATTCTTTCTTTGCTAGCATTAACGTTTGCCTTCTCAATGCCTCTTATGCGTGATTTCTCAACTGGAGTATATATCACTTGGATTATTTCCTACTTTGCTGGCGGTTTTATAACCATATGTCGCGCCATATTATTTTTGGACATAGCCAAAGATTCAAATAAAACATATTTAGCACCAGTAGGAATTGCAATTGGAAGAGCCGGTGAGCCAATTGGAATGTTTATTAGAATAAAACTAGAAGCCAATAATATGCTACTACTTTTTACAATTTCGTTTTTCTTTGCGATTACAATTGTTTTATTCACTATTATGTTTATAAAGAATTATTCTATTCAAACAGCTAAAGGCGATTCCAATGTAGACTTTCATAGTTTGTTTATCGCAAAATATGAGCTCTCGCCAAGGGAAATCCAAATATTTGAGGAAATATTAGATAGAAAGCAAAACAAAGAAATTGCAGTTGACCTATATATATCCGAGGCAACAGTAAAATTTCATGTAAAAAATCTTCTAGCAAAGACTAATTGCAAAAACAGGAATGAATTAATAACCCTATACAATAATGCCTCAAATTCACAATAATGAAACATTTTACAGTTATAATATCCTCATCTATTAAAAAATGAGGAGGGTAAATATTTATGTATTTTGAAATTACAACAGTCAGCGGTGAATTCGTTTATATTAATTTGCAGCAAATTACAGCAGTTGAGCCAGTTAACCACGCCGTATGCACTTCGGATGGTAGCAAATATAAAATGACTCCAGAGTCTTATGATGATTTGATTAAAAACCTTGGAATTGTTTAAAATGAATGCGAGCAGATAAAGAGTATAGTTAACTGCGAGATGAAGTAAAACTTCATCTCGCAGTTAACATTTCTCGCAGCGTTCTTCTAATGAATGCGTGAAGATTAAGTATCCAGTTAATATATTTTTCACAATTTTTAGATTGATTTTTGTGAAAAATCATGATAATATTTGAATGCTTAAAAAGTAAATATGGTTTAATTGGAAACGATACATTGAGTGGTTTTTACCTCTGAATGATAACGAACAACACATTTTAGTAAGTAATGTTATTCATTATCAAAGGAGGTTTTTTTATGCCAAAAAATAAGTTTCAAGATGTTGTTTTCACTATAATCATGGCTACAATCATGGTTTATGGAATGGTTGTTTACAATGTAGCCCTTAATACTGGTGGTGTTACAGGAGCCACATTTGTTGCTGCCTTACATGAATTACCTATCATGGTCCCTATTGCATTTATTTTAGAGTTTTTTGTTGTTGGAAAGATTGCCAAGGCACTTGCTTTTAGTGTAATGCGTCCTACAGACAGACCACAATTCATCACTTATGCGATTTCAATTTGCATTTGTTGTATTATGTGCCCTACTATGAGTCTTGTTGCAACAATCCTTTTCAAAGATACCAAAACATTTGGTACTTGGATACAGACATGGGCAATGAATTTCCCAATGGCACTTCTTTACCAACTGTTTTACTGCGGACCATTTGTAAGACTTATATTCCGCACAATCTTCCGTGAAAAAAAAGAGTCACAGGCACCAGTAGCAGCCGAGTCTGAGGCAGCGTAAATATTAATTCACAAAAAAAGTTCCTTGTTACATTAACAAGCATATATATTCTCCGCTTTGCATAGAAAGCGCCGCTTGAGAATATATATAGCTTGTTAATTACAAGGAACCTTTTTTCTTTTTCTTTTTCTTATTAAACCTGTGACAAAACGTTTACGCAGTCATCGCAAATCAAATCGCCATGCTCTAACAAAAATGCTCCGTCAAAGCTTTCTGTAAACATCTGAGTTGCAAATTCTGCCAACACCAAAATCACTGCTGAAATCTGGCGACGAGTAAGCTCGAAATTAAGCTTGATATAGTAGTCGTCTCCATAACGATATAATGCGCTCTGCATTCCTTCGTACTTAGGCAGATGCTTGCATAGTACAATTGCAGCATCCAAATCACTTAGAATAGCCCACAGCGGCGTATCTAAATATTGATCCGTCACCTCGTCAGTATCATCATTTATAGACTTTGCTGACTGTACAGGCACATCAGCTGTGCCAGTAGATATTTGTTTTGTATTCTGAGTAGGTACAGGGACTGGATTTTTTGTAGTAGAAAGTGTTTCCTGCAGTCCTGTTAAGTGCTTCTTCAATTCCTCGATTGCAGTTGCCAGCCCTGTGCTAGAGTCTGGAGATATAAGTAAAGCAACATCGCCCTGAGGCATTACGGTCATCTGCACACTATATGCCTTTGCGTGTGTCTCAATTCCAAGGGTCTCACATGCCTCTGCTAAAATATCCCTAATAAAGCTCTGGGTCTTTTCCTGGTCACTGACGAAATCACCAAGCTCCATGCCGCTCATTTCCATTTCTTCTTTTGTGATGACACATCTTATTTTGTCCTCACCTATCTTTTTGAACTTCATCAGCTCCCTCCTTTCATTTTATGGACGTAAATAAAGTTTAACAAATCGATTTAAAAGTGTCACGGAAATTTCTGAGTATATTGTGTGAAATTTTAGCGAACAAGCAATTTATTATTTAACAATTCCAATAATATCATTGATATCGTCTATATTCTTTCGTTCCAAATATTCTATAACACCATTCAAAATATCCGTTGTAGCTGTAGGGTTATAGAAGTTTGCAGTGCCAACTGACACAGCTGTAGCACCAGCCAACATCATTTCCACTGCATCTTCCCATGTTGAAATACCGCCCATTCCTATTATAGGAATATTTACAGTATTCGCACATTCGTATACCATTCTCACTGCTATTGGATGAACTGCTGGACCTGACATACCCCCGGTCTTGTTTGCTAGAACAAAGCTCTGACGCTCCACATCGATTTTCATGCCTGTGAGTGTGTTGATAAGAGAAATTGCATCAGCTCCTCCTGCCTCTGCTGCTTTTGCCATGACCTTTATGTCTGTAACATTTGGCGAAAGCTTCATAACAATTGGCTGCTTAGCATGCTTTTTCACAAGTCTAGTAATTTCTTCTACGGCTTTTGGGTCCTGTCCAAAGGCTATACCGCCTTCTTTGACATTAGGGCAAGAAATGTTGATTTCAAGCATATCTACCCTGCTTTCCTCAGCCAATCTATCAACCACTTCAATATATTCTTCGGCTGAATGTCCACAAACATTAACCAGAACACGAGTATCTTTGTATTGCTCTAAAAATTTCAAATCCCTCTCACAAAATACTTCTACACCTGGATTTTGTAAACCTATTGCGTTAAGCATTCCAGAACTTACCTCCGCAATTCTAGGTGTGGGATTTCCCGGCCATGGTACATTAGCTACTCCCTTAGTAACTACCGCCCCCAGCTTGTTTAAATCAACAAACTCTGAGTATTCCATGCCTGAACCAAAGGTTCCAGAGGCCTCCATGATTGGATTTTGAAATTCTACTCCCGCTATGTTTATTTTAGTGTTAATCATAGAACTACCTCCGTTGATAGGAAAACTGGGCCATCTTTACAAACTCGCTTATTGTTTACATGACTGTGGTCATCAAGTTCTGTAGATTGGCATACGCATCCCAAGCATGCCCCTACTCCACAAGCCATACGTTCTTCCATGGATACATAGCATTTGATGCCCTTTGTGGCTGCATATTCGGCCACGCCTCTAAGCATTGGCTTAGGTCCGCATGCATATATTACTCCAGCAGATAAATCCTTTTCTTTCATGGCATCCACTACTGTTCCGTGAATTCCAGCTGTTCCATCATCTGTGGCAAATATTACCTCATCAGCTGCATCTATGAAATTGTCAGCCAAAAATAAATCATCAGTACGATAACCTAACACTGCTGTGACCTTTCCCTTTAGCTGCTTGGCAAGCTCCAGCATTGGTGGTACTCCGATACCGCCACCTACAACTATGGCATCCTGTTCTTCTAGTGGAAATCCATTACCTAGTGGTCCCATAACCTCTACAGTATCGCCGGCCTGCAGCTTAGAAAATTCAGCGGTTCCTTTACCTACAACTCTATATACAACTCTAAGGGTTCCACCATTCTTATCAATCTCACAGATACTAATAGGACGTGGCAAAAGTTTGCTTCCATCATTGCTGAAAATATTTATAAATTGACCAGGTAGGGCATATTCAGATGCTTTTGTAGATAAGTGCATGCTGTAGATGCCCTCCGCCAGATTTTCAATAGATATTATTTCTGCTGTTTCTTTTACTTTCATGTATTGACTCCTTTTTTATCCTTACAGCAAATATTGCTTCTTAGACAGACACGCTTTCGCTCATCTATCTATGCTAGAGCGCCACGAATATCCGCAAGCATATCTTCAACGGCAGCGCGGCTTGCTTCAGCAAAATTAGCCTCGCCATATTTAGCGTATTTCTCCTGCTGGTAGGCTGCAATAATTCCACGACTAGAATTTACAATTGCACCAAGGCCATCCTCATTGAAGAAGTTTACAAGGTCTGAGCCCTTTCCACCCTGTGCGCCATAGCCTGGAACAAGGATGTATGTATGAGGCATAAGCTTACGGAGCTTAGCACCCATTTCTGGGTATGTAGCGCCAACTACAGCACCCACATTAGAGTAGTTGCCGTCCATGCTCTCAGCTCCCCACTCTTCGATTTTTTCTGCCATGTGCTCATACAATGGTCTGCCATCGATTAGTCTATCCTGGAACTCACCAGATGATGGATTAGAGGTTTTGCAAAGTACGAAGATTCCCTTGTCCTCCTGGTTACAAACATCCACAAATGGCTTTACACCATCTGTACCAAGATATGGGTTTACAGTTGCCATATCTGCATCAAAACCCTGATACTTATAATCTCCCACCTGCACTGAGCCCAAGTGTCCCAACGCATAAGCTGTGGATGTTGAGCCTATGTCACCTCTTTTAATATCTGCAATAACAACAAGACCAAGCTCCTTAGCATAGTCCACGGTCTTTTTGTATGCAATCATTCCTGGAATACCATAGCTTTCATACATAGCAATTTGTGGCTTTACAGCAGGAATTAAATCTGCACAAGCATCCATTATCTGCCTGTTATAATCAAACATTGCCTCGCCAACGGCCTCAAGGGTCTGGCCGCATTCTTCAATGTGCTTATCAACCAATGTCTTTGGCATAAGCTTCATAGTAGGATCCAAACCTACTACAATAGGAGCGTTCTTTTCTTTAATCTGATTAATTAATCTTTGTATCATACTATATCCTCCAGTTTTTGTTTCTCGCCTGTTACGCCAACAAATCTAAGTATTACTCGCTCGACTAAAAATGTCTCGCTTAGCAATACACCACCCTACCATCAAAGATTGTGGTAACTACTTTTCCTTTGACCTTGCGGCCTTCGTATGGCATATTCTTTGATTTGCCTGCAAAATCTGCGGCATGAATTTCATATTCTATCTCTGGGTTAAAGATGGTGATATCAGCAGCTTTTCCCACCGAGATATCCCCCAGATTATCCATTCCCAGTATTCTTGCAGGGTTGCTGCTCATATATGCAACCATCTGCATTGGGCTGATAATTCCACCAAGAACCAGCTCTGTGTATGTGAGACTAGCACTTGTCTCCAGCCCTACTATTCCAAATGGTGATGCAAATCCCCTTGCCTTTTCTTCTGCAGTGTGAGGTGCATGGTCGGTAGAAATCACCTCAAATACCCCCTCTGCAAGTCCATTTCTTAGAGCTTCCCTATCCTGGGCTGTTCTAACAGGTGGATTCATTTTGTAATTGCCATCCCCTGGAACAATATCTTCCTCTGTAAGAGTAAAATGATGTGGGCACACCTCGCCGGAAACCTTGATTCCTCTAGCCTTGGCCTCTTTTAAAATATCATAGCTTTCTTTGGTTGAGCAGTGGCAAAGATGGAGTGTTGCCCCTGTTTCCTCAGCAAGCATTATATCTCTGGCTTCAATAATATTTTCAACTGCGTTACTGATTCCCTTTTCTCCCATGGCATCAGACTTTGCGCCCATGTTCATTACGCCGCCCTGCACAAGATTTATATCCTCGCAGTGTGCTAAAACAGGAATTCCTTTTTCTGCCACAAGCTTCATTGCTTCTCTATAAAGCCCTGAATCCATAACCGATTTGCCATCCTCAGAAATTGCAGGAATTCCTGCATCAATCATTCCAGACAAATCAGAAAGCTCTTTGCCTTCCATTCCCTTGGTGACAGCTCCCACCTGAAGCACTCTGGTGAGTCCCACCTGTGCGGCTTTATCTGTAACATACTTAACCAACTCAGGATTATCCACAACAGGCTTTGTGTTAGGCATGGCTAAAACTGTGGTTACACCGCCTCTTGCTGCTACCTTGGAACCTGTTTCAATATCCTCCTTTTCGGTCTGTCCTGGATCCCTGAAATGAACATGCATATCTATAAGCCCTGGAAATACCAGGCATCCCTTTGCATCAATCACTTCATCAGAAAAAACGGGAACAATTCCAGCTGAAATAGCTGAAATACTGTTCCCGTCTATCTTAATATCCAATATTTCGTCTGTGTTTGTTGGTGGGTTTATTACCCTACCGTTTTTAATTATAAGGCTCATGCTATACCTCTCTTCACTAAACTTTCAATAGTATAGCATACCAAGGTTACAAACGCTAGCCCACATCTACACTAACCGTTACTATTCACGGATATACTAGCTCTAATAAGTGTAGTTTTAGCATATAGAATGCTGTAATATCTGGGAAGACTAGCTGTATTAAGCTATAATGAACCTGCCCAAGGGTATCAGTATTTGCCTCACGGCATCCCACAGTAAAAGAATTAATGATTTTCTAAATGCCACACTCGCATTCTTTATTACACGTGTTCTTTCAAGGTTTGACAATTCTGTCGGTACTGTATGTTTCTCGCAGACACCCTCAACCTAAAATTGATAGCAGTGGTGGCAATATTAGTATTAATGCATGATTTTGAAATGAGCCTAGTAGAATCTTAAAGCAGTTTTTGATTGTTTTCATATGGGCTGCCACGGACGGCAGCCCAAGGCTGACAGCGAAACGGACTGAGCTTGAAGCCGGTAAGAAAACATCCAAAAACTGCTTTTAATTCTACTTGGCGAATGTAATATGAATGCAATTAATACTAATATTACCGCCACTGATATTAAGTAATATAATAAGTGTCTGCGAGATACATACAGTGCCTTCGAATAGTCAAAGCCGTGAAAGTACACGTGACATATGCTCGTTTGTGGCATTAAGAAAATCAGTAATTCTTCTCCAATGATGGGATGCCGTGAGGCAAATTCCGATTCCCTTGGGCAGGCACCTTCTGATAATTCCACAGCTAGTCTTCCCAAATCTGGCAGCATTCTATATGCTAAAACCACACTTCCAGAGTTTATGCATATCCGTGAATAGTAACCACCAGCTTACAACTTTGTTGTAACAAAAATATCATATATTGCCTTAACTGCTGCCTCAAAATCCTGATTTTCAACGCCAATGATAATGTTTAGCTCTGAAGAACCCTGGTCAATCATGCGAACATTTACATGGGCATGGCTAAGTGCCGAGAAAATACGTCCTGCTGTTCCACGTGTGCTTTTCATACCACGACCAACAACAGCAATAAGGGCCAAATCAGACTCAATTTCGATAGAATCTGGTGAGCAATTTCTGTGAATTGCTGAAACAACAGCCTGCTCCTTGTTAATAAACTCGTCCTCATGAACAACAACTGTCATGGTGTCAATGCCAGATGGCATGTGCTCGATATTGATTCCATTATCCTCAAAAGCAGATAAAGCCTTGCGGCAAAAGCCCACTTCAGAATTCATAAGAGACTTTGTAATAAGTACAGTACAGAAGCCCTTCTTTCCAGCAATACCAGTGATAACATACTCATTTCTTTGACCGGTGCTCTCTACAATCCATGTGCCGTCATCCTCTGGCTTGTTTGTGTTCTTAATGTTGATAGGAATACCTGCTGAGCGTACTGGGAAAATTGCATCCTCATGAAGCACTGATGCGCCCATGTAAGAAAGCTCTCTCAGCTCACGATATGTAATGGTCTGCATTGCAACAGGATTTTTAACAATGCGAGGGTCGCAAATCAAAAAGCCTGACACGTCAGTCCAGTTTTCGTATACATCCACCTTAGCTGCTCCTGCAACGATAGAACCTGTAACATCAGAACCACCACGTGAAAATGTCTTGACCTTCCCATCCTTTCCACAGCCGTAAAAACCAGGAATGACAGCATGTGGATGTTCTTCCAAAGCCTTAGACATATTCTTTTCAGTTTTGTAAGAGTTTAGATGTCCTTCTTCGTTAAAGAAAATAACATCCTTTGCATCTATAAAATCGAAGCCAAGATACTCTGCCATGATTTTACCGTTCAAAAACTCACCACGGCTTGCAAGGTAATCCAATGACAAATCCTCTTTGATATCTGCTGCAATCTTAGCGAAATCTTCATCAAGACTAAAGCCTTTTAGATTCAGACCTTCTATAATCTCATCATAACGTGCCTTAATATCTGCAAGATTCGAGGTGACATCCTTGCCTGCTTTGGCAGCCTCATATGTGCCGATAAGCATATCTGTAACCTTAGTGTCCTTACTATGTCTCTTACCTGGGGCAGAAGGTACTACAAAGACTCTGTTTTCATCAGCCCTAATTATGTCTCCTACCTTTTTAAACTGATTTGCATCAGCAAGTGAGCTACCTCCGAATTTTACAACCTTTTTCATCACGATTTCCTCTTCTTGAATTTTTTTTATTATTTTATATTATCACTTTAGCGATTTAAAGTGGTGATTTGCCCAAAAATTTAGCTCAAAAGCACTCTATCATTATCTAATTCTTCCCCAGCGCCAACTTTAAACTTCTCTAGCAAATCTGAAACAGTAAGCTTGTCTCGTTCTTCACCGCTTGTGTCAAATACAATTCTGCCTGCATTCATCATTAGGGTTCTGTTGCCTACATCAAGTGCCTGATGCATATTGTGGGTAACCATCAAACAAGTGATACCTCTTTCGCTAACAATTTTCTTTGTTAAATCCAAAACCTTTTCTGCTGTAGCTGGGTCTAAAGCTGCAGTATGCTCATCCAATAGCAAAAGCTTAGGGGTTACGAAGGTGGCCATCAAAAGTGTGAGAGCCTGTCTCTGTCCACCAGAAAGAAGTCCTACAGGCTGCTTCATCCTGTCCTCCAAGCCCATTCCAAGCAAAGATAGCTGCTCCCTGAATCTGCTTTTATCCTTGGCACTTATTCTTGAAAATAGCTTTGAAGAAGCCCTGGATGCCCGCAGATAAGCCAGCGCCATATTTTCCTCTATTGTCATATTAGGAGCTGTGCCCTTTAGTGGATCCTGAAACAAATGCCCAATCACGCGGCTGCGCCTAAATTCCTTTTTGAAGGTAATATCTTCTCCGTCAAGATATATATTTCCCTCATCAACGATAAAGGTGCCTGCAATAGCATTAAACATTGTTGATTTGCCTGCACCATTTGAGCCAACTATAGTCGCAAAATCTCCATCCTTCAGCTCAAGAGAAAGATGAGTAAGAGCAGTCTTTTCATTAACTGTGCCAGGATTGAAGGTCTTTGAAATATTATCAATTTTAAGCATTTTTCTCCCCCTTCACATTTCCTCTATAGTTTGCAAATTCTCGCTTTTTAAGAGCCATCTTTCTTCTTACATATGGAGCAGCTATTGCTACTGCAACAATTATGGCTGAAACAAGCTTTAGAGCCTCTGCTGGAACCGACAATCTTAATGCAATTGCCACGATGAATCTATATAGTATGGAACCTAAAATAGTGCCAATTATTCTTCTAAAAATGCTACCCTTATTTCCAATAAGAGTCTGGCCGATAATAAGGGATGCAAGGGCGATAGTAACCATACCAGTACCAATATTAATATCTGCAGATTTTTGATACTGGGCTATTAAACAGCCTGATAAGCCAGTAAGTGCATTTGCCAGACACAAGCCCACTGTAATGGTAAAGGTAGGGTTAATTGATGAGGATTTTACCATTTCCGCGTTATCCCCAGTTGCACGTATTGACATACCAAGAGTTGTTCCTAAAAACCACCATAAAATTGCAGCAACAATTGCTACAATTAATGCAACAATGATTACCTTGTACCAGTCTCCTAAAAATGTTGCCCCGATAGTGCTTTTTCCAAGTGAGAATACAGTATCACAGGAAAACAGATTTACCAGAGATGAAAATCCCATTACAGCAATGTTTATAGTGTACAATCCTGTGTTTACTATGATTCCTGCCAGAATGGATTCTACCCCAAGCTTAGTCTGCAAAAATGCTGTGACAAAGCCTGCCATTGCCCCTGTAACCATAGCTGCAATAAGGGCTAAAAATGGATGACCTGCCAATGTAACCATAGCACCAACCGCACAGCCTAAAGTGAAACAACCATCCGTGGTAAGATCTGCAATATTAAGGATTGTAAAAGAAATAAAAAGTGCCAATGCAACTAGGGCGTATATACACCCTAGTTCCAATGCACTTTGAAAAATCGAAAGCGTAAAAATACTAGACATTATTCAAACTCCTCTGCTGTCTGTACTTCAACAAAGCCATCACACATATCGCGAAGCTTCTCATAATCTAAATTTAATGCTGCAGCTGTCTCTGTATTAACAGTAGCTGTACCATTGTCCAGAGTCTTTACTGCAAGTGTGGCAGGAGCTTTGCCATCAACCAAAACCTCTGCAACCATGTTTGCTGTCTCCTTGCCAAGAGTTGCGTAGTTTACGCCATATCCAAGGTATGCACCATTAAGGGCAAAAGAATCTGCACCGCAATAATGTGGGATGCCTGCCTCTATAAACTTTTCGTATATAGCAAGCTCCGCAGTCATAATTGTATTGTCTGTTGGTGTAAATACTGCATCTACCTTTTCTGCAACAAGAGCATCAGCAGCTAACATAACCTCATCATTTTTGGTACCAGTCTTCTCAACGTACTCTACCCCTGCTGCATCCAAATATTTCTTGGCTGCTTCTATTGGGGCAGCTGAGGCATCCTGGCTCTTATCATATAAAAGTCCAACCTTTTCAATATTTCTATTTTGAGCAAATATTAAATCAAAAACTGCCTCTGTATTTAAAGCATCTGATGTACCAGTAACATTTGCCCCTGGCTCATCATTTGATGCCACAAGACCTGCTCCCTCTGGATCAGAAACTGCTGCAAACACAACTGGAATCTGATTGTCCTCAGTAGCTGATTGACAAATCATTGCTGTTGGAGTTGCAATAGGTACTAAAATATCAACCTCATCATTGATAAGCTCTGTAACCATCTGATTTATTGTAGTGGCATCTGCCTGACCATTGCAGTAGTAATCAGCATATTCAAATGTGCAGCCCTTTTCCTCCCCAAGCTCGTCCAGTCTTGCCTCGAGATTAGTAACAATCTGATTTAAAGATGCGTCATCAACATATTGAATAATCCCCACCTTATAAACAGCACCTTCGGTATCTGTGTTAACAACCTCAGCATCAGATGTTGCTTCAGTAGTTTCTTTATTACCACAGCCAATCATACTTGCTGCCATCGCCATAACCATTAACACTGAGAAAATCTTCTTTTTCATATTTTCCTCCTCTTCTCCATTTCAATTTAGGATTAATTTTATCATATTACTTTAGTAAGTTAAAGTGAAAGTGTAAACTATCTCACATTTTTATGCATATTTATCTAATTTATACTTGTCTTTTTCAAATACAGTCTATCCTATGCCTATCAACATGATTAATCAACGAAAGGAGTAGCTTTATGGAACAAAAAATGAATGAATTCTTATCTGACTTAATTGTTTTTTATCACAAGCTTCAGTGCTATCACTGGTATGTAAAAGGGGAAAATTTCTTTATGGTTCACACTACTTTAGAAATGCTTTATGAAGAAGTTAAGCTTCAGGTGGACGAAGTAGCAGAAGCAGCGCTTATGATAGGCTTCGCACCAAAAGCCACACTAGCAGACTTTGCAAAACTTGCATCCATAAAGGAAGCAAAAAATGAATTTGTCACTCCGAAAACTGTATTCAAGGATATACTTGCTGATTATCAGCATCTTTTAGAAAGTACAGAAGCCCTAAAGGCTGAAGCTGAAGAAGGTGAAATCAACCTTATTTCCGTTAAGGCCGACAATTTAATCGAATGTTACAGCAAACGTATCTGGATGCTGTCCCAAAGTCAAATGTAAAAATAAAATAAGAGGGACTTTGTAATTAACAAGCTATATATATTCTCAAGCGTCGCTTTCTATGCAGAGCGGAGAATATATATGCTTGTTAATGTAACAATGTCCCTCTTATTTTTATTTCACAACTTTCAAGTCTGAACGGGCCATGATTAAATATCCATGGGTATCGTCAAATACTTCGATGATGTTTCCATTATCGTGCTTTACCTTGTATTGTTTGTTATTGCAAATATTTGTTACTATGGTGCCATCTACCAGCTTTTCGTAGGTGGATTTTTCCTGAAGCTTATCTACGTCTGGAATGACTATATCGGGCTCTTTCTTAGGGGAAGGTGTTATGTCAAATATAGAAAGCTGCCCACTGTCATCTGTTTTTTCTTTTTTAGTAACAATAGGCTCCTTTGGCTTTCTCTTTGCCCTATCCTTTTCCTCCACACTTTTAGACTTTGCATCGTAGGTCAAGGTAACGGACCTGTCGTTGAGCTCAATTTTGAGAATTCCCTCCTCAAAGGAAGCTTTTTTGATTTTGGCACCTGTGTAGTAGTCATTGTAATATGCCTTGATTGCGTTGTATGCCTCCTGCTTTAATAGGAATTCATCCTTCGAGCCAGCTCCTTCAACCATCTCAAAATCTTCTACAACTTCTCCTCTTTCGTCACAATAAAGAGTAATCACTCTACTTTTGGTCTGCAAAATAATTACAGGCTCAGAATCGATAAGATTATCCTCAATGACCTCGAACTCCTCTGGTAGAGATGCCATATAATTAGCTATTCTATTTCTCTTTGCCGCTCCACTTAATTCTTTCCCCATAAGTGCCGCTCCTTAAAGATTTAATTCAAGAATACCCTTTTTTAACCTGTTTAAACCATCCATAAGAGTTGCCCTTGTACAGGCAACATTCATTCTAAGGAAATATCTTCCAGCCTCGCCGTACTCAATTCCCTCAGTAATATAAAGCCCAGTTTGTTTTCTGATAAAGCCTGCCACTTCTTCACTGGATTTATGAAGACCACTAATATCTATCCACAGTAAGTATGTGGCCTCCCCTTTAACAATGCTCAATTGTGGTATTTCTGCTTCAACAAAATCCTCTGCAATCTTGCGATTCGTAAATACGTATTCCCTCATTTCATCCAACCAGCTTCCGCCTTGATTGAAGGCAGCCTGTGTTACAACCTGTGCAAAGGAATTAGGCTCTGCCACCTCGTCCGTATTTAACGCTCTCCAAACCTTGTGTCTTAAAAACTGATTTGGTACAACAACTGCAGATGTTTGCATTCCTGCTATATTAAATGCTTTTGTTGGAGCAATACATGTGATACTTATATTTTTACACGTTTCTGAAACAGATGCAAATGGAATATATGATTTGCCTGGCTTTGTAATGTCACAATGAATTTCATCAGAAACCACTGTAACTCCATATTTCTTTGCCAGCTCTCCAACCCTTGAAAGAGTTTCTGCATCCCATAGCTTGCCCACAGGATTGTGAGGATTGCATAAAATCATCAGGCTTGCCTGTGGATCTGACATTTTCTTTTCCAAATCCTCAAAATCCATTGAATACTGTCCCTCCTTATAAACGAGAGGACTTTCAAGTGGTCTACAGCCATTATTTACTATGCTGTTAAAGAAAATATTATATACTGGCGTTTGTATTATAACTTTTTCGTTTGGAGTTGTAAGCTTTCGCACAATTGATGAAAGTGATGGGATAACACCAGTTGAAAAAATGAGCCAGCTTCTATCTATATCAAAATCGTGACGCTCTCTCCACCATTTTTGATATGCCTCATACCATTCATCTGTTAAATCAGCATATCCAAAAACTCCATGCTCTAATCTTTTATTAATTGCAGCGATTATTTCTGGTGCAGTTTTAAAATCCATATCCGCCACCCACATTGGTAGCTCATTTTCTGCAACATCCCACTTTAAAGAATCTGTTCCCCTTCTATCTACAGGGGCATCAAAATCATATTGTCCCATTAATTCTCCTTGCCGATTCTCCACTCTACTACTTCTTCCTTTTTTCCTACAGCCTGACAAATAATTTTTGTAGCCTGTGGATCAACCATATCCTTTTCAACAATAAGTGTTTCAATCTCTGGAGCAGAAATCGTTCCACTAATTGGATTAAATACACTATCAACCCTGTTTGTAATTTCTGCGTCAATATTTTTAGCATATTCAAAAGAAAGTGTAGTATTGATGAGCTTGCAATTCTTCATGGTGAGGCTATCAATATAACAAAGCCCCTGCAAGCTTTCTATTGTACAATTGATAAATGTAAGATTTTTAGAATTCCAGCCTAAATATTCACCACAAATATATGAATCATAGACTGTAACATTCTCTGTATTCCAGAATGCATCCTTTGATAAAAGCACCGAATTTCTAATAGTAATATTTTTTGCTCCATCAAAGGAATAGTTTCCATCCAGTCTAAAATTATCAATCTCAATGTTTTCAGAATTCATTGCAAAATAATGTCCCTTGGCTGTTACATTATTAAGCTTTATATTTTTACAGGTCCAAAAAGTCTCCTCAGCATTTGTAAGATTTACATTTTCAAGTGTAACTCCATCACATCTGCGGAAATTCTTTGGGGCAGTAATGAGAGAATCCTTAATTGTTATATTGTTAGTATACCACACTCCTGAGCGTGCCATCTCGAACCAATTGCTGCCCGAAACCTCTACATTATTAGAGTACCAAATAGGATATTTCCATTTGAACTGTGAGTTGTAAACCTTAATATTTTGGCTTTCCTTTAAAGGTGACTCTCCATCGTCAAAAATGCAATCTGATATACAAGCCTCCTTTTCAGCATAAAGAGCTCGCTCACCTGTAAATAACTGTTGTCTATATTCTTTCATTCTTAATTAAACCTCCGATTTTATAACTTAGGGGACAAAGGTAGTAGCCTACCTGTTCATCCCCTGTACTATTCTATCACTAAAATTCAATTTTGTAAAATTAAATAGCATGCTTCTCTCTATAGAGTCTGTTAATTAACATTCCAAGGTTTACCACGCCATCAATAAATAGCACGATTCCAAGAAATATCATATACCAGGCCAAGGTGTCCCTAGGGGCAATCAAAATAAAGCCCCCTAAGATAATTAAAAATATTATTTCAACTATAAGCTTGATTTTCTCTGGACGACGTTCCTTCTTTTCTGTTACACCACACAAATTTCTGAAGTTAATTGCATTCCTGTATGCCCATGCCAAAAAGGCAACTCCGATTACAACGCTACCTATGAGAAATAATGCGTCCTCTTTAACAAGCAGCAATGCATAAATTCCAATCATAACCAGGCATATATAAACTCTGGCAGACTCCTCCTGCAAATTCCACTTAGCCTTGTAGAGATGCTTTATTGTTACCGCAACTTCAAATACAATCACAGCAAGCAATGCCAAGCTGATTCCAGCCTGCAATATGTATTCTGGAATAATAAATAATATTATGCTAGTAAACAGCATTATTACATAAGGCAGCCATTCGTTTTTCTTGATATTTTGTTTAAGGGCTTTAGCCTTTTTTTCATCTGGCGCTTTATCTAATGCCGCGGTAATTGGCAATTTCATAAATGTGCGTACAGTGCTTTTATCCAATGAAAGCATTTCTATGATAATTTTTTCTACAGCCGCAGGTCCCTTTTCCACCACCTGAGTGGTTGTCTTAATTCCTGCTTTATCAAATGAATTGAACAAATTGTTTACAAAGCTGATACGTCTTTCATCATTTACACTTTCAATCCACTGATCCAAAACCTGATTTATAAAAATACTGCCAGCACTGTTGCACTCCACCTGAAGTGGTTTGCCATATTCCACGCACCAGCTGTACAAATCGTGCTGCATTACACCATCTTCTGAACTTTTTAAAATCTTTACAGGAATCTCTGTCTCCTCGAAAAGCTTGCCAAAAATTGAGTATTCTGGCATAAAGCGCATAGACTTATCTTTGATTTTTGATACGCATTTTTTGTCGCATACCTCTGGGCAAAGCCCTGGTCCGTCATTCATATAGACATAATCAATCCACTTCTGATATTCATCCTCAATATGTGTGGCTGCATACAATGCAAGGTTAGCCCCTTTGCTATGGCCTGCAACAATCACATGGCGCTCACCATCCATCGTATTTTGCAGGTATTTCAACGCCCTCTTTTGAGCCTCAGTTTCCGTGAAGCTAATCATGAAATCCTCTTTCCAGCCTGCCATTGTATCATCTGTTCCACGATAAGCTATGAAGCTAAGGCTATCTGTTAAATCAAATGTCATGGCTGAAAATTGGGCGGAAAGACTCACATCCAATTCATCCACATGCTTTGATAAAATGATGTCGCCAAATCGCACAGAGTTTGCTGCCAAATCCACTATATCTTCATGTCCATAAAAGGTTCCCTGGATGCCCGATTTTGCCTTTAGCTCCTCCACCACATCACGAAACCTTCTAGGCTTATCCACACTTATGTCTGTAAGTATCAAATACGCCAACTTGCATAGTATAAAATTATCAACTTCTGTAAGTTCCTTTGTCTCAAATGAAAATTCCCCGTACCATTTGAGGTAATCTACCATGTTTTCCATTAAGTATCCTCATTAAATCTAAGTAAAAAAGAGTAATAGTTTCTATTAATAAAAATGGTAACTATTACTCTTATTAAATACAATAAAATAATTCTTAAATTTTTTGCTCCATTGTTTTTATGTAATGCCTTCGGCTTTTTTGTAATATCAGCGGCATTTATGTAATGCCTGCGGCATTACTAACCTACTAAAATATGAGCTAAGCTCATATTTTAGTAGGTATTTCCCACTGCATCCCCTTTTTATACATTTCCTCTAAAAGCTCATCCAACGGCATCGGCTTGCCAAAGAAGTAGCCCTGTGCCTTATCGCATTTAACCTCTTTCAAAAACTGATAGTGTTCATCAGTTTCTACTCCCTCGCTTAAAGTCCGTACCCCCATTTCATTGGCAGTTTTCATAATATGACTCATAAGTGTCTTTGTCTTTGGATTATGGTCTATGCTTCGCAAAAATACCATATCAAGCTTTAAAACATCAAACTCATAATCTGCAAGGGTTGTAAGGGACGAATACCCACTGCCAAAGTCATCAATCCAAACCTGATGTCCTGCCTGGCGAATCTTATCTACTCCATCCTTAATTAATGATGTACTGTCAGAAAATGCGCTTTCTGTAATTTCTACATCTATCATTTCTCTTGGAACATCATATATCTCACAAAAATCTGATAGCATCTTGTAGACATCACAGACTTCAAAATCCAACCTGGAAATATTAACAGAAATAGGTACAAGAGCTTCTCCGTCCCGTAGGAGCTTGTTGTAATCCTGACAAACCTTTTTCACTACATACTCATCCACTAAATGAATCAGATGAAAATGCTCTAGGGTCTCAATAAAATATCCAGGAGGCAACATTCCATTTTCTGGGTCTACCCATCTAACTAATGCCTCGTAACCGCATATTTCCCTAGTAGCTACTCTGATAATTGGCTGATAAAATACCTTAATAAAATCGTTTGCTATAGCATCATCAATATTATCTACAACAAATTGCTGGCGTCTCAAGCCATCACGAATAATGTCATCATATATGCAATAATATACGTCATGCCTATTTTTTATGCTGTTGCAGGCTAATCTTGCGTGGTCACATGCCAAGCCAACCTCTGCATGCCGCTCGTCCATGTGATAAATGCCAGCCTTTACTTTGACCTTTTTATTTACATCCTCCGTCAGAAGCATTCTTTTATACACTTCTTCTACGCAAGAAACAACCTCGTCCTTTGGAAGAGTTGTAAAAACCATAAAATGATCGTCAGAAAATCTGGCAACTGTGCCTCCCACAAAAACCTCTTGTATAGTGTGCCCCAGCTCCTGTAGAAGCTCATCCCCAAGCTTAAAACCATTTCGCTCATTGTAAAGCTTGAAGTTTGGAATATCAAAATGTACAAAAGACACTTCTTTACGACGTAGCTCTGGCTCGGACAAAAGTACCTGAACTTTGTTATAAAAATACGCCATTGAAAACAGGCCTGTTAGCTCGTCTGTCTCTCTATTGCTTGAAAGCACCTCCGCTTCTGCATATGAATTTCGGCTATTGTTGAAATAATCATTTTGGTCTACATCAACAATAAAAACGTAATAGAATCTTTTCTTGCCCTCACCATGTAGCAAATGACCGAAATCTTCTATGTATTTAACATTGCCCTGCTTTGTAATTATTCTATAGCGAACATAGTCATGGCGTTTTGCTGCAAATATAGTCTGAGCCTCAATCTGATTTTCGATTTTTATAACATCATCCGGATGAACCATTCCCTTAAAAGTGCCACCCACATAATCCATAAAATCCTGAAAGTCATCACACCCAAAAAGCTTTACCACATTTTTCTCTGCAAAGATAATCTTTTCTTCACCGTCTGCCTCGTAGATAAAGAAACCACCTGGCAAATTTGTGGGTATAACACCACCCATGACGGCTTCGTAGTTTTCTTCTCTCATTTTAACCCCCAAACGCACTAGAGTAATATCATAATGTGTATTTTACTATACAAATGTGTTTAAAACAAGAAATATTCGGACTATTCAGCCATGACTCACACAATTTAGCCACAAAAAATGCTGTCCCACAGTCCTGGTAAAGGCTGTGAGACAGCATATTATTTTTTAGCAAAACATATCGTCATCTGACTTGTAGTTTAAAACTTCCTCGTTAAGTACAACTCCAAACTCCTTGCCAATAGCACGAAGGTTATCATCTGTAATAACCTGATTTGGCTTTTTGCCCCCATTAGCAGCAAGGGCATAGGTTGCAATTTGTGCAGCCTTTTCAATAGTATGCATAAGTCCAAAGGCTGTATCAAAATCAGGTCCTGATACGAACAATCCGTGAAATGCCCAAATAGCAGCATCATATTTTTCCATTTCAGCGCAAGTAGCCTTTGCAATGTCAGCTCCACCTGGAACCATCCAAGGCACTACTCCTACACCTCCTGGGAATACAACGCAGCACTCTGTTGCTGATTTCCAAAGCATACGTGTGAAAATCTCTGCCTTAAGTGGAAGCACCTGTGTAAGTGCGATAATAAATGGTGTATGAGCATGATAGATAACTCTGTTTTCGCCATTTGTAACGCGCTTTCTGATTGAGTGATTCATGAAATGAGTAGGAAACTCACTAGTTGGTCTTCCGCCGCCTTCTAGTCCCCAAACAATACGATAACTATCACCTGCATCATTAATCTCAACAATGGCAATATTCTTTTGTGGCTCAAGCTCAACATTCTCTAAGAACTTACCAGAACCAGTTGTAATAAAGAACTCATTCTTCAGATTGTCTGCTTGAACTGGCATCTTAACCCAATCTCTTGGCTTTTTATCGAAAAATCTTGAGCAGTATTCAACCTCTTCCGGTCTCATTCTGTATGTAAGATTTCCGCCGTTTCTCTCATGCCAGCCCTGACGAACTCCGTCATGACACATGTGCATAAAGTCTTCAATTACCTTTTCGTTAAAAATTGTTCCCATTAAAAATCACTCCTTATTTCTACATTATGTAAGCATTGCCTTTCAGCAATCTGCTCGCATTCATTATCTACAAATAATCTCACATGGAACATTCATTATTTTAGCAACTTTTAGAATAGTATCAATATGTCTTCCAGCTGCTGCTGCCATATGGTGTGTTGGTCCTGCCTCACTCCACTTATTGACAAACTCTCTTGCTCCAATAGAGAATCTTGTACGCATGTTAGTGTCACCGAAGGTGAAGATAGGTCCTTCTTCATTTACACCCTCTGCCACTATAAACTTAAAGTTTCCATTCATATCCTGTGTAATTGCAAGATAAGTAACATCTCCAACTGGTGGATAGAACTGAGTTAAATATCCGCCACCAGTTTTGCCATGGAATACTGGTACAATCTTCATGGTTGGCTTCTTTGTTTGAGATATATCTGCATCACCAGAGCCTGAGTGTCCGATTATACATATATCTTCATTAAAATCAATAGAATACATCTCTGAAAGCTGGCCTGTACCTGAAATTGTCTTTAGGATAGACATAGCCATTGCAACCTTCATATCACCTTCTACTGCACAAGCTGTACCCTGCTTAATAAGCATTGAAAATGCTGGAATCAACATACTGTCTAACACTCCAGCCTTACCCTGTGCAAATCCATCATAATGAGAGGCAATTAAGCCAAGCTTTTCATCCTTAACCCACTGCTCAAAGGCAACAACGTATTTAGCCATATCCCATACTGTTTCAACTGTAGCGCCACCTTCAATATCAAATGTATTGATGATATCTTCAGCCTTTGCTCTGATTGCAGCCTCATCATCAATGTCATCTGCGATAGCCCACATTTTTTCCCAGTCAAACTGCTTTGTGTAAAGGAACATTCTGTTGTACAGATTAGTCTCATCGATATAAAGATCCATCATACCTGGATATGGTCTGCCAATCTGGGCAATATTTGTATCTCTGAATCTACGACGAACCTGAGCAGCAATGCACCAATCTGCAATCTCAGCAGCAACCACATCATCACCGCCTTCAACTACACCAGTGATAACAGCATGACGCTTTCCAGCTCTTTCCAAATCAGCTACAGCCTCACCAACTGCACCGCAGGCATAAAGCTCTCCAAGCCACTTAGGAATATCTGTATTGGCATAATCTGGAGCCTTTAGCTTCTGAACATTTACAAGAACAACTGGAACATCCAAATCTCTAATTGCTGGCAACATATTGTAGCTTGTTGCATAGGTAAGCATCTGCAAAAATACTAAATCTACATCAGCAGCTCTGAACTTGTCACCTGCCTCCATAGCCTGTTCCTTTGTTGTAACCATACCACCGTCAACGATTTCTACAGTGTCTGGAATTGTCTTTTTAAATGCTGCATACTGAGCCTCAAATTCTGGTACCAACTGTGGGAACTGTGGTAAATATGCTCCCAACGCGATTGAAAAAACACCAACCCTTGCCTTTGTTTCTACTAACATTGTCTTCCTCCTTTATTAATTATACATTTTTACGTCAAATGATTTTGCGACTGCACTACGTGCTTCCTCTAATGAATTGTATTCGCCCTTTGCTATAAGTTGAACCAGGATATTTCCTATAGCTGTAGCCTCTCCTGGACCAGCCGATACGGTCAAGCCTGTTTCCTTGGCTGTCAATTCATTTAAATATTTCGCATTAGAGCCTCCACCTACTACAAAAATAGTGTTGTAAGAAACCTTTTGAATTGATTCGATTTCCTTTAATGTCTTTTTGTAGCATGCTGCCAGGCTTCTATATATTACTCTTGCATAATCTGCTGGCTCCTTTGGCATATCCTGATTTGTGTTTTTGCAGAAATTTGCAACTGCATCCATCATTGATGGTGGAGCCAAAAAGCATTCATCATTGCAATCAACAATTGAGTCGCATTTACTTGTTTCTGCCATTTCACAAAGCTCAGCAAATGAGTATTTATCCTCTAATTCTTTCTTTACGTTCTGAATCATCCACAGACCCATGATATTTTTTAGATATCTAAAGCGATAGTCGTATCCACCTTCGTTTGTGAAATTGAGAGCGTGTGACTCCTTTGAGCAATCAGGTTCCATGGCCTCAACCCCCATTAAAGACCAGGTACCAGAGCTGATGTAAAGAGTATTCTTTTCATTAGATGGAACTGCCAAAACTGCCGAACCTGTGTCATGTGTTGCAGGTAGGATGACCTCGCAGGAAAATCCGACTTCATCTGCAACTTCTTTCTTAAAGGTGCCAAGGCTTGTGCCTGGAACTGCAACCTTTTGGAAAATCTCCTTAGGATAGCCAAGCATTTCTATAAGCTCAAAATCCCAATCCTTTGTGTAAGGATTTATCAGCTGCCCTGTAGTAGCATTAGTGTATTCTTGAGCCTTTACTCCTGTAAGAAGAAAATGCATATAATCAGGCATCATCAAAAGTGTCTTTGCACTTTCCAGCTGCTCAGGATTTTGCTTCTTTAGAGCCATAAGCTGATAAACTGTATTGAATATTGCCTTCTGGATTCCAGTGCGGGCATATAAATCTGCTTCAGAAATAATTTTGTATACTTCCTCGTCCATGCCCTCTGTTCTGCTATCTCGATAGCCTACAGAATCTCCAATCAGCTTGTCATTTTCATCAAGCAAGACAAAATCAACACCCCATGTGTCTACTCCAATGGTTTTTGGAATTTTGTTGATTTCCTTACATTTTTTCAGGCCAGTCTTGATCTCATTAAAAAGATACTCTGTGTCCCAGCATTGATGTCCATTCTTTTCCTTTAGACCATTGTAGAATCTGTGTATTTCCTCTAACTGGATTTTACCGTTAGTCACAGATGCCAGCATCAATCTACCGCTTGATGCTCCAATGTCTACTGCCGCATAAAAATCTCCCATTTTTACCTCCTCTATTTTTTTTTGGATTTTATATTGATTACATTATAACTAACTTAATTTGCTCATTTAATGCTTTTAAGTGCAAATTTATTAACCTTATTTGCAGATATTGTTAAAATTCGTTAAAATTATACTGTGACTAATTCCACAAGAATTGAACCAATAGGAGCAAGAAATGAATCAGGCAATTATTGACAGACTTAGACCAATTACTGCAGAAGAACGTGTACTGCTAGAAAATGCAGGGGCAATCAACACAAACATTTACAGCAACGATAACTCCTCTGTTATTGATGCTAAAAAGCTATTAGACGAAGGAAAGCTTATTGATTGTCGTGTGCATACAAGATTTGCCCACTTTCCCAAGCATACTCACAATTACGTTGAAATGGTTTACATGATTTCTGGCTTCACCAGACATATGGTAAATGGAAACGAGGTTATTCTTAGACAGGGCGAGCTGCTTCTTATGAATCAGCATGCGACACAAGAAATATATCCTGCAAGAGAAAATGATATTGCAGTTAATATTATGATTCTTCCAGAGTTTTTTGATAGAATCCTTCTCATTTTAGGAAATGAAAATTCCATGATTAGAGACTTTATTATTGATTGTCTTAAAAGCACCAGTGGACATGTAGACTATTTGCACTTTGAGGTGGCTGATATTTTGCCAATACAAAATCTCATGGAAAATCTGATATTTTCCCTTTTGGAGGACTCCTATGAATACAGGCAGATTAATCAAAATACTGTCGGCCTGTTATTTTTACATCTACTAAAGCAAACTGACTCTCTCACTATCGGTAGTGATAGCTTTGAAGATAAGGTAATGATGAAGGTTTTTGGATTAATCGAAGACAATTATAAGGATGGAGAGCTCTCGGATTTGTGCAAAGAACTAAACACTGATTTATCCACTATCAGTCGTATTATTAAGCGACAAACCTGCCAGACCTACACTGAATTAATACAGGAAAAACGCTTGAAATATGCAGCCTATCTTCTTACAAATACAGAGCTGCCTGTAACAGATATTTGCTCTGATGTTGGTTATAATAATTTTAGCTACTTCTACAAATTATTTAAAAACCGCTTTAACGTAACGCCTAAAGAATATCGCAAAAAATAAGTCCCTTGTAGTTAACAAGCTATATATATTTTTAAGCGAAGCTTTCCATGCTGAGCGAAAAATATATATGCTTGTTAATGTAACAAGGGGCTTTTATCTTATCTTATATTATATGAAGGAGAATGATTTTTTAGTATACTTCTTTCCACTCATCGATGTTGCTTGGATCAAACTTGAATGGAGCACCAAGGATGATTTCTGTACCACCATCAGCTGCTGAAACTACTGTGTAGTCACCAAGCTCACATGTAAATGTGTCGCCTTCAGCGCCTGTGATTTCACCGTTAACTAAAGCAACAGATGTGTATGCACCAAGAGCTCCTAAGTCAATTGGATTCCAAAGGAACATATATGGGCAAGAGAAGTCATCTCCGTCGCCAATGTAAGCTGCCATTTCTGAAGGAAGTCCAAGACCTGTTAGCTTAACTGAAGAACCCTGATCCTGAAGAACCTTTGCTGCTGCTGCAATACCTACTGTTGTTGGTGAGCAGATAACCTTAAGGTCTGGATACTTCTGAAGAAGAGCCTGTGTCTGATCTGTAGACTTCTGAGACTCGTCATCACCATAAGCAACCTCTACAAGTTCAAGATTAGCATACTTGCTATCTGATTCCATGTAAGACTTCATTGAGTCAATCCATGCATTCTGGTTTGTAGCCTGTGATGTTGCAGAAAGGATTGCAAACTGTCCCTCTCCACCTGAAATGTCATAAACTGCATCGATAAGAGCAAGACCAATTTCATCTACACCAGCCTGGTTACAGTGAACTGCACGGCTGTCCTTGTTTACAGATGAATCTACAGAGCAAACCTTGATGCCTGCATCCATAGCTTCCTCAAGAACTGACTGGAGAGCGTTCTCATCATTTGCAGCTACGCAGATAGAATCAACACCCTGAGAAATCAATGACTCGATAACTGTAATCTGTGCATCAGCTGTAGCTGACTCTGGATACTGAACAACAGCTGTGCCACCCATAGCCTCAATTGCCTCTGTAAATCCATCAGCTTCCTTCTCGTTAAATGGGTTACCAGCACTCTTTGGTACTAATGCGTAAGTACCTGTTGCACCACCTGCTGCGCTATCTGTTGTAGCCTCAGCATCTGTAGAAGCAGTATCTGTGCTCTCTGTAGAAGCGCCAGCATCCTCTGTTGCTCCTGTGTCTGCAGATGAACCACATCCTACAAACAATGTTCCTACCATTGCTGCACAAAGCAGCCCGCTCAAAAGCTTTTTCTTCATTTTTTTAACCTCCCAATAAATTTTTTCTGGTTAATTTATATCATCCCTTATGGGAAAGATATCACATTACATTACTTTGCTGTCCTCTTCTTTGCACTAATCATTCCTGCAATATTAGGAAGCAATACAGCACAAATAAGAAGTAATCCTAATATAATCAAAATAACCTGAGAATTTACATTTATCTGTCCAAGACCGATTCTAAGGCACATGATGGTAAATGCTGATACAAACGCTCCATATAGCTTTCCTTTACCACCCATGTTAGAAACACCACCAAATACTGCCATAGCAATTGCATCCATTTCGAAGTTCTTACCAGTTGTGGTATTAGCTCCATAAGCAGTAGATGTAAGGAATAGTCCTGACAGTCCTGCAAAAACACCGATTACAATGAATGCAATAAGTATTGTCTGCTTAACCTTAATACCTGAATAGAATGCTGTCTTGGCATTGCTACCAATTGCATATAGCTTTCTACCATAATTTCTTCTGTCCGCGATTACCGTAAATACGATAGCACATATTATAATTAAGAAGAATGAATATGGGAAGATGCCAATCTTTCCGTTCAAAAGCTTAAAGCCAGATGAATCTGTAAGTGATATTGAACCACCACTTCCAAGAGCGATTTCAGCAATTCCTCTAAACACTATCTGAGTTCCTAAGGTGATAATCATTGTTGGAAGCTCTCTAAACTTTATTGTTATAAATCCGTTAAATGCTCCACATGCAAGTCCTGTAATTATTGCAATGCATACAACTCCAAAAAATGGAACCCCAGCGTTGGATGCCATGCATGCCATTGTTGCTGCAAGACAAACAATAGAGCCAACTGAAATGTCAATTTCACCTAATAATAAAAGGTAAGCCATAGGGAAAAGCAAAAGCATCTCTGCCAAATATTTTGGACTCTCCCTAAGAAGGTTTGTTGCATTATAAACTGGAGAAATTGCAATACATAAAATATTAATTGCAATAAACAGCAGTACCAGCACTCCCTCCCAACTGAGGATTACCTTTTTCCAAGGTTTATCAATGGTATTTGCAATAGTTCTTCCTGATTTTCCTGCCACTTTCTTACCCTCCTACATTTCTCTCTTCTCAAGAGCAGCCTTATCCATCATTCTTTGAGTAACAACATTCAAGATAATAACTGCGATGATGATAACACCCTTTACTGTATTCTGAGCAAGAGCATCGATTCCTACCAATGGCAATGCCTTTGAAATAACTGAGAGAATCAACGCACCAATTAAAGCGCCTCCTACAGAACCTCTACCACCTGTCATTGATACACCGCCAATAACGCAGGCTGCAATAACGTCCATTTCCTTACCTGTAGCCATGTTTGGCTGTGCTGAAGCATATACGCATGTCATTACTGCACCTGTCAAACCAGAAAGGCCACCCATGATTGTGTAAACCAAAGTCTTTACAAGTTTTACATTAATACCAGAAATCTCTGCTGCTTCTTCGTTAGAACCTACTGCGTAGATGTTTCTACCAAACTTGGTCCATTTCATCATGATGAAGAAGATTACGTAGCAGATGATTGTAATCCATACCGCTGAGTTAATTCCTAAGAAACTCTTAAGTGCAAAGTCCTTGAATGTTCCAAGTGCATCTGCACCAGCCCATTCATCATTTGCAACTAGATATGCAAAGCCTCGGTACACGTACATGGTACCCAAGGTACAAATAATGGGGCTAACCTTTCCATAGGAAATAATCACACCGATTATTGCTCCACATGCAATACCAATAACTGTTGCAAGTAAAAATCCCAGGAAGGTTGATGACATATGATTGTACTTATACAAAATACCGATTGTCATTCCTGATAAAGCAAGTGTTGAACCGATTGAGATATCAATTCCACCAATCAACAAAACAAGTAACATTCCAAGAGCCATAATCATGGTTGTAGAGTTATTCTTAAGAATTTCTGATACATTTGACCAGCCCAAGAATGTTGGTGTTTTTATTGAAATCAAAGCACACAGCACTACCAAAACAATGAGAAGTGATACCTCTCTGGAAGCTGTAAGCTTCTTTAGCAAACTCTTATTCTCCATTATGAAACTACCTCCTCTTTAGACTCCTTCGATTTCTCCATAGCAAGTTCAAGGATTGTTTCCTGAGTAACTTCACCACGTGAAAGCTCGCCTGTAATATGTCCGTTGCACATTACATAAATTCTGTCACTCATACCTAAAATTTCAGGCATTTCTGAGGAGATCATTATGATTGCATAACCCTTTTGAGCTAGTTCGCCCATAATCGAATAAATCTCTGCTTTTGCTCCAACGTCAACACCCTTTGTAGGCTCATCCATAATGATTACCTTCATGTTGTCCTGTGCCAACGCCTTTGCAACTACCACCTTCTGCTGATTACCACCTGAAAGTGAGCTTGCTGGATCAAAGATTGATACAGCCTTTGTATCCACATCCTCAAGTAATTTCTTTGCAAGATCTCTTTCTGTTTTTTCATCACAGAAGCCTGATTTTGAAATTCTGTCGAAAACAGGAAGTGTAACATTTCTTCCCAGTCCCCAACTAAGAATAAGTCCAGTTTTTTGTCTATCCTCAGGGAGAAGAACAATACCCAGATTCTTTGAATCTGTAGGGTTCTTTATATGTACTTCCTTGCCCTCCAGGAATACCTTTCCTGAGTTCAATTTGGTGATTCCGCAGATTGCTTCAACCACCTCTGTTCGTCCTGCTCCAACCAATCCTGTAAGACCAACTATTTCACCTGCTCTTACCTTAAAGCTAACATCCTTGAAGTAACCAACTCTAGAGAGATTTTCTACTCTAAGAAGCTCTTTACCTGGAGTAACCTCTGGCTTTGGATACATGTCGCTAATTTCACGACCAACCATTGCCTTGATAAGGTCTGCATTTGTGATTTTATCAACATCATAAGTACCAATGTACTGTGAATCTCTAAATACCGTAACTCTTGTAGCCAGTCTATACATATCCTCAAATCTGTGGGAAATGAAGATAATTGAAACTCCCTTATCTCTAAGCTTTTCAACTATTTCGTATAGCTTTTCTGCCTCGTTTGCTGTAAGAGCTGCTGTAGGCTCATCCAAAATAACAATCTGTGCACCTGTAGATATTGCCTTTGCAATTTCTACCATCTGCTGCTGTGCTACAGAAAGTGTTCCCATTTCTGCAGTAGACTTGAAATCTGCATCAAGCTCATCCAAAAATTCCTGAGCCTTCTTATTCATTTCCTTCCACTGAATAATTCCATGCTTCTTGATTTCGTGATTCATGAAAATATTTTCTGTTACGGAAAGATCTGGATAAGACGTTGGGTGCTGGTATACCGCTGCTATACCTGCTAGCTGTGCATCTCTAGGTCCTCTAAAATCTACCTTCTGACCATTAAGGAACATTTCTCCTTCTTCTGCCTTGTGCACACCTGTGATTACCTTAATAAAGGTTGATTTTCCAGCTCCGTTTTCCCCCATCAACGCATGAACCTCACCTTTTTTCAGCTGAAATTGCACGTTGTTAAGAGCCTTAACGCCTGGAAATATTTTTGTGATTCCTTTTAATTCCAAAATATATTCAGACACAAGATTTACCCCCTTTTCTACAATAAATATGCTATCATTAGTTGGTACTTGGTAGTTAGAGTAAAAATTTTTGATGTGGGGTAATATTTTTATGAAATTATTGATAGTGGATGATGAGGAGTTAACTAGAAACGGATTGATACAAAGCATCGATTCTAATCGTCTTGGTATCGATTCAATTATACTTGCAGATGATGGCATTAATGGACTTAGTATGGCAAAAGAGCATCATCCTGATATCATTCTATCAGATGTTCGTATGCCTCGAATGGACGGTATTAAAATGCTTGAGAAAATTCAAGAATTTGCTCCCAATGTATCTGCCATTTTTATGAGTGGATACTCAGACAAGGACTATCTTCTGAGCGCTATCAAAATGGGTGCAATCAACTATATTGAAAAGCCAATTGACCCTCAGGAATTGCACTCTGCTATCCAAAAAGCAATCGAGCAATGTCTTAGGTTTCAAAGAGAATCTGCTGCAGAAGAAATGAATGCCAACCAGGCTGCCAGCTCCTTGGCTTATTATCTCACTATGCCCTACAACACCTGCAGTGACTCAGTAAAGGAGCTTGAAAAGCTTTTTTATAAACACTACAACAATCTCAACAAATTCAAATATATCAGCACAATTATTGTCAAGCTGAAATATGCATCTGAAGCCAGCTCAAAGCTTCAGTATATTTATCAGCGTCTAAGGGCGGATTTTGCCCAATATCATATTCATATTATTTTTACAGAAAAAAGATTGTTTCATTTGGTTTATCACATATACGCTGATAGCCCTATTTCTGATAAAAACATACAGGATTTTTGCGAACATCTACAATTCGCATTTGCGGAGGAGGGAGATTACTATGTTGCAGTTGGTGATGTGGTAGAAGGAATTGAAAATGCTTATCATTCATACGAAAGTGCTGTTATTCTGCTTCAAAAAAGCTTTTTCTTTAAGCCTTGCACAATTATGCTAAAGACTACAACCTCAATAGATAAATCACATAACATTGAGGCTACTGTCAATAAATTTTCTACCACCCTTGATTCAGGTGATGATGCAAAGGTCAAAGCTCTTTTAGATGAGCTATACAACAGCTGCATAAATTCAACTGTATTATTGCCAAATCAGGTGAAAACATATTATTTTTCTCTATTTACAGAGATTTACAGACAGCGTGAAAAGAATCAGCTTATTACTGACATTTCTATTAAAAATAATGAAAGCATCATGGACATTATGGACAGCTGCTTTTCCTACACCACACTGCACCAGCTACTTGTTGAAAAGGTAGAGGCATTTTTTTCAGATCTTAATTCAAATGTGGCTGAAAACAAAATCATCTACCTGATAAAAAACTATATTGCAAACAATTATGGTAATGCCAGCCTATCTGTCAAAGACATTAGCGAATATGCACACCTTTCGGTTTCCTATTTATGTACCTTTTTTAAATCAGAGACTGGCAACACACTAAACCAATACATTACTGAATACCGTATGGAAAAGGCAAAGCAAATGCTTTTTGACCCTCGAAATAAAATCTCAGACATTTCTGAGCAGGTTGGCTACAACGATGGAAACTATTTTGGTAAGTCCTTCAAAAAGATAGTAGGACTATCTCCATCTGAATACAGGGAGAAGGTAATGCGATGAAAACAAAATTCTATAAGAATCTTAAAATACAAACCAAATTTACTATTATTATTTTAACTGCTGTTCTTATTCCATTTTTGATTTTGGCATTAATCTTCTCAAATCGTTTATACGATATGATAATTTCTGAAACTGTAAAAACTGCCCAGGTTAATTCAGCTAATGCCAGTCCGCTCATTTCTTCAAAGATAGATGAAGTTGTTCAGCTATCTGCAACTATAACTGAGGAAAAATTCTACAAAAACATATTCTACTCTAGTACAGACCAGGATTTGACAACCATGGCATTTACCAATGCCGCTGCGGAATTCGATGACACTATAAAAAATCTTGAAAAAAGAAATGATATTAACGTCAGGATTTATATGGGGCTACCAGAGGATTCCCTGTTTTTTAACAGCTCTAACACAAAAAATGTATTCTTTCATATTTCAAAGGCAAAGGGTACCTATTGGTATGGAATTTTCCAAGGAAGTAAGACCTCCAAACTCTACTGTCCTCCATCCTACCTAAGTAAATATGAAAGGGAAAATCTCGGTGACACCGCCTACATAACCTACATGACCACCTACTACGAAGGGGAAATCTACCCTTGCTATCTTGCTGTGTATTATTCTACAGCTGGCATGGAGCAAATTCTGGAGGAAAATATTGTCACCACTGGTGGTGTTTCCTACATCATAAACGAGAGAGAGGAAATTGTTGCAACCACTAACGAGGCGCTTTCCGCCACCTATCGTCTGAAATATTCCGACATTGAAGACTCCCTGCTTTCATCTAACAGCTTTATTTCCAGGGATGTTTTAGGAGAAAAGGTATATGTAGCCTTCTATTATCTTCCAGCAACCAAATGGTATATTGTTTCAGTAATTCCCGAAGATCCGCTTGTGGAGCAGGGCACTCAAATCATTTTCAGATTCTTTTTGATTGTAGTCGCCAGTGTGCTTTTTGCTCTTATACTTGCCATAATCCTATCTAAATCCATTACCGGAAGAATCTCCAGAGTGGTACATGAAATGAGCCAGGCAAAGCACGGACTTCCAAAGCCAATTCCACCAGCAGATTCCAATGATGAGGTTGGCGAATTAATCGACACCTACAACTACATGACTGAAGAAATGGATGAGCTGATAAAGCAGGAGCAGCGCACAGCAGAAAGTTTGCGCATTGCTGAGTTCAACGCTCTTCAAGCTCAGATTAACCCTCACTTTTTGTATAACACAATGGATATGATTAACTGGATGTCAAAAGACGGAAAGCTTGATGAAATCAGTGAGGTTGTCCAAAATCTATCAAGATTTTACAAGCTGACGCTCAGCAAAAAAAATACAATTAATTCCATTGCAGATGAGCTTGAGCACACTCAAATTTACGTAGATTTAATGAATATGCGTCACGGCAACAACATAGATTTTGTTATCGATATGCCTGACGAGCTTACCAACTATTCTATTCCAAAACTCACCCTTCAACCTATAGTTGAGAATGCCATTTTGCATGGTATTCTTGAAAAGCCTGAAAAGTCCGGAACCATTGTCATTACTGGTTGGGAAGATGGAGATGATATTATCCTGATTGTCTCAGATGACGGAATTGGAATGGATGAGGACACCCTATCAAGCATTCTAACAAAACGCCCTCTCGGCAAAACAAAAGGTAGCAACGTGGCGATCTACAATACTCACCAAAGACTTATCCTCCTCTGCGGTGAGGGCTATGGACTTTCCTACAATAGCAAGCCTGGCGAAGGCTGCGAGGTCACTATTCGCATACCACTACTCATCGGCTAAA
>SVES01000091.1 GCA_015057305.1 Pseudobutyrivibrio ruminis
TATTACGGAATAGACCTAAATCACCATCAGGCCGACAGTGATAGCCATGCATGTGCTGAAATATTATTAAGATACTTCCAAGATGGCGGTGATATAAAAGGTGCAATTAGAACATGTTCATTTAAAAAATAAAGATAACAATTGGTCGATTAGCCAAGCTATCTATAGTCTGCACTTACTTCCATATAAGACCGCTTACCAGTTATATAATCATCATAAGCGGTCTCAGCATCCTTTCCATGAAATACTGAGCATAGTCCACACATATCACAGTCGGCTATACATGGAAAGGTCTTTTTTATATATTCCCTACGCTCTTCTATTGTAGAAACCGAAATATCTGGTGCCATATTACTACCTACTTTATCTGTCTGTCCTGACGATACATGGACATGTAATCAGCATTAATCTCAGAAATCTCACGCCTACCATCGATATAGTCTTGATAGATATCCCAAGGACTACCACCACCTAACCAACATGAGGAACAATTCTCACAGCCACCACCACAATCAAGAGATGATTTGATTATTTCCTCTCGCTCTTCTTTGGTTGTATCTTTGATAAGAATAGACTTCATAAAACAGCCTCCTACTATCATCCACCCTTTTCTAAAGCATACTATGTTGGTAGGTAATTGGCAAGTGCCTATAATTCCTCTAGATTCATTAGCACTTTTGCGCCTTTTAATTCCATGGTCTTAAGTTCTTTGTAATAGAACTTATCACTATGAGCCTCTATTGCATCCATCAGCAGATTAATTTTTATGCCTCTCTCCAAAGCATCCATTACTGTTCTAGGAACACAGCACCTACCATCAACACCGACAACATTAATCGTATCAATGTTTGCTTTGGTAAGAAATGGCTCAAAATCAGGATTAGAGAATGCACTTGGAAATTGCTTTTTGAAAATTATATCCGATGAAACCTCTAGCTCATCAGCTAATTCAAAATTGTTATCCCTGCCGCTGCGCCCTGTATTTCTTACATAAACTACAGGAATCTCTTTGGACATAGCCTCCCTAATTCTAGCATTTACTCTGTTAACCAAGTCAGGCTTATAGTTTTTTAAATATCTTTGCTGTACATCAATTACAAGTAAGATTTGCATACAATCTCCTGATTATAAAAAGCACTTTGGTGTTTCTTTAACACCCTGTCCCATACATAATACAGAGGTTGGTCCCCTAAAAGACAATTCATTACCTTCAATATCTGTAATCTTGCAGCCAGCCTCCTTTGCGATAAGAGCTGCAGCTGCATAGTCCCATAATTGAATTTTTAACTCAAAGTACAGATTACATCTACCTAGAGCAACACAGCACATATCCCAGGCAGCTGTTCCGGATCTTCGTAAATCAACGCATAAAGGTAGCAAATTCTTTGCTATCTCAAATGTCCTCTCCTGCAGCTCGGAATAATAAGGCGCTGTTCCAAACACTGCTAATGAATCTGATAATGGAGTATTAGCTGACATTATCTTTTCTTCATTCATATATGCCCCTTTTCCTGCTGTAGCAGAAAACATCATATCATCAAAAGGATTATATATTACAGCCATGTATGGTTTTCCAGCTTTTAAAAGTGCTATTGAAACAACTGATGGTCTATAGCTATATATAAAGTTGGATGTTCCATCTATAGGGTCAAGTACAAAACAATACCCTTCACTCATTTTTTCTGTGAATACATCCTGTCCATCCTCTTCACCTAAAAAAGCTGCTTCTGGTAGGACTTTTTGTAACCTGTCTATTAAGAAAGCCTGGATCTTCTCATCCGTTTCTGTACAGAAATTAGCATGCCCTTCCTTTTCCATTATCTTAGGTGCTTTAGCTGTCATCATTATAACGCCAGCTTCTTTTGCAATTGTTTTTATATCATCTACTATGTACATCAAAATCTCCTATCAATACCTCTTATGCTACTATTTGATATTCAAAAACTCCATTAATTCCTGAGCCTCGTCAGAATCTTTGCTATATTACTATCCCATTACAATGATCGATTTGATGTTGAATTGATTCAGCAGTCAATCCTGTATATTTAGCGTGCTGTTTTTCAAAATTTTGATTAAGAAAATCTACTTCTATTTCCTCATATCTAACACATGGCCTAACTCCATCAAGTGAAAGGCAACCCTCTTCTGTCTTGTACTCACCTTTTTTCTTTGTAATAACAGGATTTATCATCACAAATTGAAATGGCCCCGCTGCCACTGCGATAATAGTTTTCTTTTCACCTATCATGTTAGCGCACATACCAACGCAATGGTCTATATTATCTCTTAATGTATCAAGCAAATCCTGTGCAATCTGCGCATCTTTTTTAGTTGCCGGTTCACATTTTCCAGCCAAAAACATTGGATTTCTAATAATCTGTCTTACCATATAATCTTACAAAACTCCTTTATGAAAATCCTTAGTGATGGCGCAACATTGCATGGCCCACACATATCACAATTGACAATAATTTCTATAGTCTTTTATTTTATTTCAATAATCAGCCTATTTGGCAATGGACTAGCTTCTTCCCAGGCATAGCTGATGCTCTCTGTCATACCCTTCAATACTGCAACACCCAAGTCATCATCTGATTGTGTTATATCCGTAGGAGACCCCGCATACCCAAAGGTCCACTTTGCTACCTCTAATTGCTCTGAGTATTCGCAAACCGCCTCTATAAGCGGTGAATCAAAATACGAATTCAATAGCTGTGTTGTTTCCTCAAACACAAGGCCGATTCGATTTGCCATTTTAGGGGCGATTTGATTTTTGTTACACCAGCTCTCAATCTGACCTGCCATACCAATGAAATCATAGTCTTTACTCTCAATGTTAAGTTCCAAAACCTTAAGCCTATGTACAAAGCGCCTGGTGTTTTCTCGCTTCGGGTGATCAAAAATTTCCTCTGGAGTTCCTTCTTCGTAAATACCACCCTCATCCATATAAAACACTCGATTTGAAATCGCTTTGGCGAAATTCATCTCGTGTGTGACAATCATCATGGTCTTTCCAGTCTTAGCCAAGTCACGAATAACCGCCTGCACCTCTCCAACCATAGTAGGATCTAAAGCGCTGGTAGGCTCATCAAGCAGGATTACATCAGGGTTCATGGCTAGTGTACGAGCTATTGCAATTCGTTGCTTCTGACCACCTGACAACTCCTCTGGGTAGCTAAGTGCCTTTGCTCCTAGACCTACCATTCTAAGGAGTCGTATTCCCTCGTCATAGGCTTCCTGTTTACTTTTCCCAAGCAAATCCATAGGAGCCATCATAATATTTTCAATCACTGTCTTGTGACTAAATAAATTAAAACTTTGGAATACCATGCCAAGTCTCTGCCTAACCCTGTTCAAATCGCAGTTTGGTGCAGTGACTTCTACATCATCCACCCAAATTTTGCCAGCTGTTGGCTTTTCCAATTGGTTGATGCATCGTAGCAACGTGCTTTTTCCTGTGCCAGATGGGCCAATGACAGAGATTACATCTCCGTCATTTATTTCTACAGATACATCATTAAGCGGGGTGACACCAGCGTATTGCTTTTTTAAATGCTCTATTCTAATCATCTGTCTTCACCCCTTTCAGTATCTCTGAAGGATTACGTCGCTTAGGATTTAGGTTAATGCTTATCCTGCTAACAAGTAAGCCAATTATCCCCTCTAATACAAAGTAAATTATGGTAATAGCTATCAATGGGAAAAAAGCCTCATAGGTTCGACTTCGAACAATATCTCCCATCTTGGTAAGATCTTGAACAGCGATATATCCAACGATGGCTGTTGCCTTAATAAGACCAACTATTTCACCTTTATACGCAGGCAAAACATGAGGTAACGCCTGTGGAAGAATTATCTTGAAAAATGTCATTTGATTAGAATAGCCCAATGCATAGGCAGCTTCATATTGACCATTATCTATCGTGCCTACACCTATCTTTAAAAGACCGTACACAGCCGCACCAAAAGTTAAAGTAAAACCAATAACAGCTACCGTAATTCCGTTAATAGAAATATTGCCAAAAACAATATAATAAAGAATCATCAAAAGAACTACCATTGGCATTCCCTGCACCAACCACAAGCAAAAACGAGTAATAGTATTTGCAACGGGATTGCCATTCCTACATATCATAAACACAGTAAATCCAAGGGTTGTGCCAAGAAGTATTGCTGACAAAGTTATAATCATAGTTATCCCAATACCCTGTACAAACAGTTTCCATCGTCCCTCGCGAATAAATGTCTTGTTAAAGCTCTCTTTTATGCTATTTATAATTGTGTTTTCTTCTACAGCAGTATCACTATAAGTCACAGACCTGACCAGAAGCACAAAGGCTGCCGGGTAGTATTCAAGGAAATCTACTGACTGAGCTCGCTCCTCCGTGATAATAATACTGCCCGCCCCCATATCAGCTTTGCCTGATTGTACGGCGGCAAGTATGGCTGAAAATTCCATGCCGGTAAACTCAACCTTAACATCAAGCTTTTTGGCCACCATGAGGATTACCTCCAGATCAAAGCCTCTAAGCTTGCCATCTCCACCCATATAGCTCATTGGCTCCAAGGTATCACATGCAGCCACATTAACAGTACCATTTGAACCTTCCCAATCCTGTTCAGGGAGTACCTTTATACTCTCATCTTCCCCTGTCCACTTGTCCCATGCAGCCTGAATATCAGACTGTGGAATCTCATTGAAGGCTGCTTGCCATTCATCTCTACGACTGTCACCTTTTGAAAATGCAATGCCAAACTCACCATCCTGTAAACTCTGAGGGAATAGCACAATCTCTGGATTTCTATTGAGAACCAACTGGCCTACTGCATTATTCGTAAGAAATGCATCAGTTTTTTGGGTCTTAAGAGCCTGTATCATATCTGGCATGCTATTGAAGAAGGTAAACTCTCCCACCTCTGGATTTTTGCTCTTAACTAATTCTTCAAATGGCGCACCAGTTAGCATTGAAACTGTCTTGCCTGACAAATCAGAAAACTCAGTGAACTCAGGCTGTGGAAACTTCTCAACTACCAACTTTTCATCACCAGTGTTGTCAGCAAGACCAATCTTGCCTCCTGGGCTGTCAAGCTGTTGGATTGAAGTAATCGTTTCTTCAGCTTCTCTTTTGCTACCTGCCCCACAACCAGTAAGCAAAGCAACTCCTAATGTCAGTACACCAATGATTGTAAATAGTTTTTGAGCCTTTATCATATCTTCTCACTCCCCATGCATCTGCATTTTTCTAAAGCTTACTATGTTAGGCAGTAATTGGCAAGTGTCTATAATTCCTCTAGATTCATTAGCACTTTTGCGCCTCAGCCAAAGCCATGAAGCAAATACAAATAAACGGGCAAGCTTAGCTTGAGCCCGTTTTTGTAATTAGAAAATCATTTATTTATATTATAACAGAGAAGAGTCACAATTAGTCTATACTGAGAGTTATATTTACATCTCCATTTGAAAGGAGTTCTGTCATTTCTGCCTCATCCTTATCAGATATATGGCCAAGCCTTGTATATGACCAGCTGTTTGAGCCATAGAACACTACAATCTGGTTACCTGAGTATAGCACAATATCGCCTGAGCTAGTTGTTGTCTGCTTATCATCTCTTGGGAGACTCTGAACAATTGATCCCACCTGTTCAAAACCACCATACATGGTCATCTTAATAGTAACATCCCCATCTTTAGCCATATCCCGTAGTGCTTCTACAGCCTGGTTGTCTTCCCACTCCACATTAACTTTTGTATCATCAATCATCATTATCATAGTACTATCTCCAATAGCTTCATCATCTGCTGATTCATTTTCTTCTATGCTTTGTGCTTCAATACTTTCTGTTGTTGCTATTTCAGTTCCTACATTCTGATTATCACCGGAGTTTATTGTATTTCCAGAGCAGGCACTCATGCAGAACATGATTGTCATACAGAATGCTATCAAAATCATTTTTTCTTTCATATCAAGCATCCTTTATCTTAAAGACTTTCCAAACTCGAAAGCTTCGTTTAACTCTTCTGTTTTCCCGGATGCCTCACCCATATCACCTATGCCACCGCAGAATAAGGAACCTGAAAACTGAGCCTTTTCGAAGCAATCAACCCATCCTTGAAGTCCACTTTCCGCCTTTTTAGGCACAAACTCTTCATCCTCAGCTGCTACAGAGAGCATATATACATTTCTAAATTTATAATCTGAAGGATATAGAGGATTGAGCCTGTCCAAAAGAGTCTTCATCTGACCACTCATCTCATAGTAATAAATAGGAGTGACAAATACCAATGTATCTACGTT
>SVES01000092.1:0-2698 GCA_015057305.1 Pseudobutyrivibrio ruminis
CCTTTCTTTGTTTCTTTTTATAGGATGATTTGAACTGTGATGGGGTAACTCCAGTGACAGCCTTGAATGTTCTGGTAAAATGGGTGCAGGATGCAAATCCACAGTCAGAAGCAATTTTTGTAAAACTGTGGGTGGATTCCATGATTTGCCGCTGAGCATTCAATATGCGTGTAGTGTTGATATACTGATTGATAGTTCTATTAGTATATTTTTTAAATTCGTGACATAAATAAAATTTGCTTACAAAAAATTGTTCAGCTAAATTATCCAGCTTGATTTCATCCATATAGTGAGTATCAATGTATTCTATTAGCTTGGTTATTAATGTTTGACCTTCTTGCTTGCTTACAGGAGTGGCTGCTTTTAATAAAGTGATTACTATCATATTCAAGAGCGCTTTTAAGGCTGCATCTCTCAAATCGTCATACTCCTCTTGTTGAAGAAGCAACATTCCCAGCATGCCATGGATATAATGCCCTACTTTTTTATTTACATGATAAAGACCACTGCCATTTTTCAAAAGCTCTAGAACTGCTTCATCTTCAATTGATTCAGGGGTGAAATATAAAACAATTCTTTTGAAATCCCTATTAGCCTTATCAGAATAGGAGTGATGCATTACAAAGGGAGCAAATAGCATCATATCTCCGGGTTCGGTTGAGTAAATATCATTTTCAAGCATGTGTAGGCGCTTGCCTTCTTCAAGATAGTAAAGCTCAAAGTGGGAATGGTAATGAGAACGTGGCATACTGCTACTGTCAATTATTCTTTCGGCTGCAATATTTGCACCTTGTTCCATTAGTATTCCAGCTCTATCAATCATTTCTTGTTCTCCTATCCATAGTCTGAAATTAAAATTTTTAGCCAGTTTTGTCTATAGCTATCCTCAGTATACCACAAGATATGTTGAAAAAATGAGATATAAGAGCAAAATTTGTAAAGTCTTGTGTTGCCTATTGGCATATTATTTAAACTATCAGGGGAGCAAAATAATTGCCAAAAGGGAGGCAAGGATGAAGATAGCAAAAAGATTGGAAAAAATAATATGTGATGAAAACATAGTCAGAATGCAGACAGATGCAGTAGAAATCAGACTAATGTTTTTAACAGACAATATTGTAAGAATCAGAGCTGGCTTTGACGGCGAATTTAAAGAGGAATCCTATGACTTAACTTTAACAGCTTGGGAAGACAGGTTGGATGATTACATGAAGGCTTACAGAAAACGTGTGGAGCTTTTAGATACCAATGTGAAGCAATTAGATGATAATCATTCTGAAATAAAGGGTGGAAATTTTAAAGTAGTAGTTAATCACACCCCATTTATGATGACAATATATGACAAGGATGGATTCATTATTCACGAAGACATTCCTCAAATGGGTTGGATGTGTGACAGCAACAATCGCAGAATTCATACAAGCGTTATAGAACAAGGAGACCATTTCTATGGATTTGGGGAGCGCACTGGAAGGCTGGATAAGAAGGAAAAGTTACTTAGATTAGCCCCAGGAGATTGCATGGGCTATAACCCGGCTGAAACAGATCCACTCTATAAGCATATTCCATTTTATATAAAGCTTAATGATGTTACCAAGCGAGCTGTTGGATATTTTTACCATAACACATGGGAGTGCGATTTTGATATGGGAAGAAGTCACAGCAATTATGTGAAGCATCATAGTACCTTCAAGGCTGACGGAGGAGATATCGACTTGTTTCTTATTGCAGGACCACGGGTAAGAAATGTAATTGAAAGATATACAGATTTGACAGGAAAAAGCGCAATGCTACCAAAGGCGGCTCTTGGATATTTAGGTAGCTCTATGTACTATCCTGAATTGCCAGAGGAAGCAGACGAGGGCATTCTTGAATTTATAGATACTGCAAGGGAAGAAGATGTACCTATTGACGGGTTCCAACTTTCCAGCGGCTATTGCAACATTGAAACAGCTGAGGGGCTTAAGAGATGCACTTTTACATGGAACAAAAAGAGATTTAAAAATCCTGCAAATTTCTTTGAGAGAATGACAGGAAAGGGTATCACAGTTTCATCTAATGTAAAGCCAGGTATGCTGCTTGCCCATCCTTTATTTAAAGAGATGGAGGACAAGGATTTCTTCGTAAAGGATTCTAAAGAGGATAAAACTGCTGTTGGTCTTTGGTGGGGCGGTGATGGAGCTTATGTAGATTTTACCAGCCAAAGGAATCGGGATACCTGGAAGGAATATTTGAAAAAGAATCTTTTGGATTATGGAACCACATCGGTCTGGAATGATAACTGCGAATATGATGGCCTGACTGATAAGGATGCTAGAGTTTCTTTTGAAGGAAGTGGTGCCACTATCGGACAGTTAAAGTCGGAAATGGCAAATATCATGTGTCACATTGCACTAGAAGCTGTTGATGAGGCCCATCCTAACAAAAGGCCATTTGTAGTATGTAGAAGTGGTCATTCGGGAATACAAAGATATGCTCAGGTTTGGGCTGGGGACAATTACACAAGCTGGGAAACCCTGCGATATAACATTGCCACAATCTTAGGCATGAGCCTTTCAGGGGTAGCAAACCAAGGCTGCGATATTGGTGGCTTTTATGGACCAGCCCCTGAGGAGGAATTATTTATACGTTGGGTTCAAAATGGAATTTTTCAGCCTAGATTTTCTATACATTCCACTAATACAGATAATACTGTTAC
>SVES01000092.1:2798-6140 GCA_015057305.1 Pseudobutyrivibrio ruminis
TCTCCGGCGAAAAGGTAGTACTTGATTTTTCTACAGAAGGTGATTATAGCTCATCAGTTGAAAAAATCAGTATCGATATGATTCACAAGTCTTCTAGTCCATTCTGGGTTGCAATAGATGATGAAACCATACCTCATTTCCTGCATCAGAGAAAATATGCTGATAGTGAAATTGGCTGGTATTACGACCAAACAAAAAAGAGTGTTCAAATTAAATATCCAAAAACCAAAGGGGATTATAAGGTTATAGTCAGCTTTGAAAATAATGATTTACTAGGAATGTAAGGAGGAGATGTTATGGCTTTAATGGAGACCCATTATTCAAGCTTTGCAATGGGTGGAAATGTCACGCTAAATGTGTTTGTACCAACACCGGGTTCATCTGAGGCAATCACAGAGATGAACACTACAAAAAAGTATGATTATGAGCATGGCCTGCCTGTACTTTATTTACTGCATGGCGCATTTGGAGATGCCTTTTCGTGGATTAGATACAGCAATATTGATAGATATGCTCAAGACAAAGGCATTGTAGTAGTAATGGCAAGCGCTGAAAATTCTTTTTATCAGGATTTAAAATACGGAAGAAAATACTACACTTTCTTTACTGAGGAGCTGCCTAAATTTATTCAAAGTGTTTTTCCTGTATCAAAGGATAGAAGCAAGACCTTTATTGCTGGCTTTTCAATGGGAGGCTATGGTGCTTGGTACTTAGGACTGCGCAGACCAGATTTGTATGCTAAAGCCGCTTCAATGTCTGGAGCAATAGATTTGGCAAGTCTGGCAGCAGCAAGAGACCCTAAGGATAATACCTTTAGTTGGGAGAATAGCTTTAGTGATGTTTTAAATCCTGATGGAAGCTTTGCTATAGCTGGAAGTAAATATGATCCTTTTGCCTTATATGACAAGGCGGTGGCAAATGGATGTGTGCCAAAGCTTTATATGGCGTGTGGCAAGGATGACTTTTTGTATCAATCTAACTTGCATGTAAAGCAGGTTATGGAGGATAAAGGGGCAGACTTCAAATATGTAGAGGATGAAGGTGCCCATGATTGGAATTTCTGGGATAAATATATCCAAGATATTCTAGATTGGTTATTAAATGATTAGGAGGATAATGACATGGGGAAAAATGAGAACACAAGCGTAATGGCTGAATTTAAAGAGCGGGCTAAAAGGCCTTTTGGAATGCGGGATAAAATAGGCTATGCAGCAGGTGATTTTGCAAATGATTTGACATTTGTAATTGCTGCAATGTTCATGATGAAATTTTACACAGATGTTATGGGCGTTTCAGGTGGAGTGGTAGGTCTTGTAATGATGGTTGCAAAGGTTGTAGATGCATTTACAGACGTTGCAATGGGACAAATTGTTGATAGAAGCAGATATACAGCTAAAGGTAAATTTGCACCATGGATAATGCGTTTTGCAGGTCCTGTTGCGGTAGCATCATTTTTGATTTTTGCACCATACTTTGCAGACAAGCCAATGGGATTTAAAATTGGCTGGATGTTCTTTACATATATTCTCTGGGGCTCTGTTTGCTACACAGGTGTAAACATTCCTTACGGCTCAATGGCATCAGCAGTAACAGATGATGCTAACGAAAGACAGCAGTTATCTACCTGGAGAAATATTGGTGCAACAGTAGCACAGATTGTTATCGCTGCAATACTTCCAATGGTAGTATATGTAACAGATGCTGAAGGACATCAGGTTTTAGATGGCAGCAAGCTAATGGTTGCAGCAGGCGTTTGCTCTATACTTGCAGTACTTGTATATTTTGTATGCTATGCACTTTCTACTGAACGTGTTGTAATTGAAAACAAGGAAGAGGATAAGAAGAATGTTGGCGAGCTTTTCAAGATTATTTTCACAAGCCGTGCTTTCCTTGGAATTATTGTATCTGCACTTATTCTTCTTTTAGTTCAGCTTACACTTTCAGGTATGGGCAACTATGTATATCCAAACTACTTTAACAACACTGCATTCTTATCAATTGGTGCTTTGGTTAACTGTCTTGTTGTACTTGCTCTTGCAGCTGTTATTGGAAAGCTTGTAGAGAAATTTGGTAAAAAGGAATTGGCTTCCTGCGGTGCTATAGTTGCAGCAGTTACATTATTCATTGTATTTATTATACACACACATAATCCATTGATTTACTTTGTTCTAGGCGCTATTGCATATATCGGACTTGGAATTTTTGCACTTGTTTGCTGGGCTATGATTATTGATGTTATTGATGATATTGAGGTACAGCATAATTACCGTTCAGATGGAACAGTTTATGCCGTATATTCATTTGCAAGAAAGCTTGGTCAGGCTGGTGCATCTGGACTTACAGGATTATTGCTTTCAATTGCAGGCTATACAGCTGAGACAGCATTTGATACTGGAGTTGTTAACAGTATTTACAATTTAGCAACATTAATACCAGCTATAGGAATGGTGCTTCTAGCACTTTCATTGATTTTCCTCTATCCTTTATCAAAGAATAAGGTTGAGGAAAACATAGAGATTTTGAAAAAGCGTAGAAACCAGTAGAGGTTCCGTGGATTACATATGAAGGACATAATTTTTTCAAAATTTAGGTAATTGATTTTACATATTTGGATTACTATAATAGATGTACACAAAGGGAGATGCAAGCAGTGGTTAACTGCGGGTATCTCCCTGTTTGTATTTTACTAGAAGACTTTTGACTACAAGGAGGGATTACTATGAGTAATGTGATTAGAAAAAGTGGTTCTATTGTATCTGTAGTTATAATGCTGGCGTTGGTGCTTGCACTTCCAATAAATGTTAGGGCAGCTGAGGCCAAAAGCTATACTATGCCAGTCAGTTATATGAATAAATATGTTAGTGTACCTTCCCAAACCAATGTGGAGGGAATTAACACAGCAAATGTAGTGGCAACCATTTCATCTGATGAGTTGGGTAAAGGTACAGTAGTCACATTGACCGGAATTCCTTCCGATAGCATTAATTTCCAGGCAAATGATGAATATACTGTAGTATTTACAGAAGGAGATTCTGTTTCCACAACCTACGGTGGCTGGTATGGTGGTGCAGAATATGATAATGGAACAATCGTGTATACTCTACAGACAGATGAACCAACACTTTCAATTTCTTTTGGCGACTGGCGGATGAAGGATGCCAGTGGAAAGGATGCTAGTTATGTAATTACAGCAGAGGGTGTTGTTGCCAAATAAATTAATTATTTTAATGAGTTTATAGTTGAGGAAGCCAATGTGGTAAGCTTTGCCGCAATAGCTTCCTCATTTTCTTTGTAGCCAGACTTTGCCCAGTAATCAATAATTCCTGCGCAGCCTCCTGCAAT
>SVES01000093.1 GCA_015057305.1 Pseudobutyrivibrio ruminis
CCAGATCGCGTGCGTTTTTAATGGCGATAAGGACAAACGTCAGATTACCTTGTACAAGAAAGTTGAAAAATAATTTCTCGAGAATTTCTAATTTAGGTTCTGCTTTTATATAATTTCATCGATATCTATTTGTTATCCAATTTTTCATTAGGATTCTTAAATCAGAGTCATTAGCTTTTTTAATGACTCTTTGTAACTATTCATAACCTACACTAAATTAAAACTTTCTCAGTTTCGCCTTTGAAAGCGAGAGATAATGCTTCAAATGCATTTAAGCCATGCTTCTTGGCGGTACTGAGATATGATGTTATCGCTAGGTAGGTCTGAGCTCCATTTTTTTCTGTACACAATTGAGTAAAGAATATTATAAATGAGGCTTTGCTTTGTTAGATAGTAATAAAAAAAGCTCTTCGTTTATCCATCTACAGAACATCCTGAAACTCTATAAGCTCCTCCATCTTACAGGATAGTGTTCTGCTAAGTTTTAAAAGAGTAATAGCTGATGCGTTATTGATATTTCGCTGTCGCTGTTCAAATAACTGAATCTGTCTTAAAGCAACTCCTGAATTACGTGCCAGTTCAGATTGTGAGAGATTGCAGTTTAATCTTTTATATTTAAGTCTTGTGAATGGATATTTCTCTTTAAATATTTCATCCATTCTATCTGCAAACTGCATGATATCCATTTCATGGAACACAGGATACATATTGATAATTTCAGATAGAGATACCGTCTTTAGTATCTCCATAAAGCTTCTTGAAGAATACCACTGATAAAAAGCCAACGCCCAGCCCGCCCAGTATTCAGGAGATTTATCAAGATACATTGCATCTTCTGTATCATCAAAATGAATATTAACCCTGGTTAAGACCTCACGGGCAAGCTCACAGCCGTTCATTCCTGCAACATAGCTTGGATTTCCTATTGCAAACTGAGAGGAAACAGGAGATACAGCAAAGGCTGAACCAAAAACATCTGGTTCAATATTTAAAGACATCAGAGCAAAATCTACAGCATGACCTAATATTTTCTGAGCATCAGAAAGATAAATATCATCGTAGGCGTGGATCGTCATTTTTAATCTCCTCTCTCATGATATCTAACATATAAAGATCATTAATATTATCTGATGAACTTTTAGTTTTTCTGTATGCCTGTCTGGCTTCTGTATCTCTATTCTTTTTCTTCTCAAAATATACTGAAGCTTCAACCGGATCAGCCCTTACAAAACTTATATGAGAGAATGAATCTTTACTTTTAAATACAATCTGTTCACCAAGTTTTCCAAGATGCATAGCTTCAGACAGTTTTGAGACAGAAATAGTACCAGCAACAAAATCCTGAGCAAAGGAAAAATATGAATCATCAGCCCGATATCCGATTATTACGTCAAAAGGAGCAGGATCAATAAAAAAATTCTTTTGAAGATAAGCCTTAGCCTGTTCAGAGATACTTCCATTCTGCCAGTAGGTTCGATACTTTGTAAGAATCGCCAGCCAGTTTAGGATGTTATATTCAGGAGCATTAAGATTTAAGATTTTGAGTTTATCAAGATTAGCTTCATATACATTTACAAATCCATCCTGATTTTTTGAACAAGCCCATTCTTTTGCAAGTTCAATATTCTCAGTTGTATAAAAGCCATATCCATAATCATTAGCTCTTTTACTACCATTAAAGATAGGTTGCTCAATGACATGATCGGATCCGTGATAGATTAGCATAAATATCTCCTTATACTTATAAGTATATCGCTTAAGAGATATATCAGCAAGAAATATTGTCTGACAAAGAAATCATTATTACAAGAAAAAACTCCTCACATGGCTTAAAAGACATATGTATTAGCAAATATATAAAGGGAAAAGTAAAGTTAACTTCTCTTATATATTGGTGTAAGACAAAGTCTTTTGGCATAGTCTAGCGCAGCAGCTAAGTCTTTAGTGTTATGGAAATTAAAAATCCAGTTTACATCACTCGAAATGTTATCCCGTATAAATTTAATGTAATCAAAGTCGATTTCTGAATAAGAAAAACCTATTAACTGGATTTCATTTACTGCATTGAGCAATGTTAAAATTTTCCTTTTTTCTCTTTCTAATATAGATTTAGTATCTTTTATAAGTTGACGAAGAGCTGAATTAAACTGGCTTTTGGCATTTTCTTCGTAAATATATCCTTCAGTATCTACTTCATATTTGTGACAATTGTTTTCTTTAAAACCTATATCAATATCTTGATTACTATTAAAAATTCCATGAAAATGTAAAACTCTCTCTGAACTTATTCCATATATTCTTTCAAGAGTTTTAGTATAATTAAAAGTTATAAAGTTATCGCTTTCTTTAAAACAGAATTTTTTTAGGGTAAGCGTAAACAGTTTTCTACCAGCAAATACAATAAAAAACCGCAGCAATAGCCTTATTCAAAAAAATTTAATCAACTGTCGAAGATCCGATTCTACATTATGAGCCCTTGGGGTATCAGCATTTAATAGTGGAGCACCTGTTTGTTTAAAGTTCTCCAAAACCAGGAATGATAGGATAATCTCTATCTAAAACACTCTCATAGCCTAAAAGTGAAGCTTTAACTGTATCAATTTCGTGACAATCTAAATCAGTTGTTATAATATTCATCTTGAGGATTCTTCTTGTTTAGTTTTTATTTTTTTCTCAAACAAAATTATACAGAAAAATCCTCTTTTTCTTTGCCTATCTTATTTTACAATCCCATAGAAATACTAAAAGAAAAAAAAATACAATACATTTAAGGCTTGGGAGGAATATATGACGTACGGAGTGGTTGATCTGTTTTGTGGCGTTGGCGGATTGACATGTGGTTTGGAAAAAGCTGGGCTGGATGTAGTTGCTGGTTATGATTTAGATACTACCTGTGAGTATACATATAGCCATAACAATAACGCTCAGTTTATTCATAAAAATATAGAGGAAGTAACAGGACTTGATATAAAAGATGGCTGCGAGGATATGATATAAAAATTCTTGCTGGATGTGCACCATGTCAGCCGTTTTCAAGGCACTAGAAAGATAAGCATAATAGGAAAAAGCATAAGGATTGGAAATTGCTGTATCAGTTTGCAAGATTAGTGAAAGAAGCCAAGCAGCATATTGTATCAATGGAGAATGTTCCTGAACTTGAAAATGAACAAGTTTTTAAAGATTTTGTAAAAACTCTGGAAGAAGAAAAATATCATGTGACATATAAGGTGGTTAATGCTGCAGATTATGGTGTTCCGCAGAGAAGAAAGCGGTTATTATTGGCTTCAAAACGAAAAAAATTAAGTTCATTGAGCCAACACATACATCAGTTGTTACAGTTAGAGAAGTAATAGGAAATCTACCTAAGATTGGTGCTGGCGAAGAAAATAATAAAGATAATCTTCATATAGCATCTATGCTATCAGAAAAGAATCTGGAAAGGATTAGACATTCTGTTCCAGGTGGAACATGGCGAGATTGTCCAGAGAATTTGATTTTAGATTGTCATAAAAAAGATACAGGAAAATCGTACTCATCCGTATATGGAAGAATGCAATGGGATGATGTGGCACCAACTATAACTACACAGTTTACAGGTTATGGTACCGGAAGATTTGGACATCCGGTTCAAGATAGAACTTTGACACAGAAAGAGGGAGCTATTTTATAGACATTTCCAGAAAACTATTCTTTTGCATCAGAAGGAGAAGAGGTTGTTTTGAAAAATGTCGCTAGGCATATAGGAAATGCGGTGCCACCTAGGTTGGGTGATGTTATAGGCTTAAGTATTAAAGAATGCTATAAGAAGAGGAAGAAAAATGAAGAATGATGAATTTCAATTGAAAGTAAGCCCAAGAATGCTAGAACTTCTTAGTAAGGATTTATACACAAATATTTATTTTGTTTTAGCGGAATTGATTGCTAATGCATATGATGCAGATGCTGAAAATGTATATGTTTATATTGATGAGAATGAATTAAGGGTGGAAGACGATGGTTTGGGCATGTCCTCTGATGTTTTAGGACAACAGTATCTCGTTGTGGGTGCTGAATCTCGTAATAGCAATTCCAATGCAATTACTTCGGGGAAAAAGAGATTAAAAATGGGGCGGAAAGGTGTTGGCAAACTCGCAGCGTTATCAATTTCTGAAGGATTTAAACTTGTAACAGTTCAAAGAGGAAGGAATGTTGGGGTTTTCATTCCACACAGAATTGAGCATGACAATGAATATCTGCATGTTTTGGAACCGTCTGAGTATAAACTGAAACGAATAAGTGAGCATGGTACAGCGGTTATTATGGAAAATCCCAAAATAACAATACCAAAACTCCAATCAACAGTTATTAACAATTTATCAAAAATATTTCCTAATGATATAAGCGACTTTAACATTCATGTTATTTATAAGGGAACCGAAAATAAACTGGTTCCGGACGAGAGAGCTGTGATGGAAAGATTGGCATCGTTTATTACGATTGGTGATGAAAAGACTTATTTAGAAAGTAGTTTGACCAGTGAACCTATAATTCAAAAGAAACATATTGATGAAATCAGTGATACGATAGAAATGAAAAACTCGAATGGTAGTTTGGAAACTCTGCCTATTAAAATATATGGATGGATTGGAACATATAAAACATCTCGTGGAATGAAAAAAGAAATAAACGAGTTTTCGGATAACTATTTGGCTATTTTTGCCCATAACAAAATGGGATTACGAAATGTTCTACCTATTATTGGGAAAAACCGTGTCTATGAAAGTTATATTGTTGGGAATCTATATATTGATGCATTTGAAGAATCTGCTTTTCCAGATATGGCAGGAACAAATAGGCAGGGATATAATGAAAATGATCCGAGGTGGGAATGGGCCAAAGAACATATGAGAACGCTAACTGATGAAGTTGTAAAAATGCATTTAGATTATGCAAAACTAGATCAGAAAAGCAAGACAAGGGATAAGATAGATAAGCAAAAAAAGAATGAAAAACAGCTAAATGAAAAACTGCATAAGGTAACAAATGAATTAAAAGATAACATATCAAGTCAACTCAAAGGAGATAAGGCGCCTAGTAAAGATGTGATTGGCAAAATTGTTGAAGACCAAATGAATAATATGAGAGAAATATTAGGACTTAAGACTACCGTTGATGCCAATAAGAAAAAAATAATGATAAGCCATACTTTAGCTGATAAGCTAATTGCAGATGTTATCTATTCAATGCTTCTTTATAACGGTGTCCCAAAGGAGGATATCATTTATTCGAATGGTCCGGATCCTGAGACAAATCTTCCTGAAAAGGATATTTATGGTTATTTAAGGGATTTTTTTGTTAGAAGTGCATCAACGGAGATGATATATGTGATGTTTGTTACAAGTAAAAATGTAGTTGACGTTGATCCGAATCATCCCGCAGTTAGCTGGGGGGAATTGATGGAGATAGGAGCCTGCTGGGTAACACAAAAAGATCATTGGATATTTAATATTAATGATTTTAAACCCGAGAATCCTTTGAATGTCAAAGATAAATGGGTTGCTATTTACACTAAGTCTGGGAATGACGGGGATGAAATTATCTCTCTGACTGAAGCTATGATAAATAGTTTTTGTACCAAAATATTACAAACATGCTCACAATGTGGGTATAAACCCAAAACATTTGAGAACAATAAAAAGTATTTGGTAGATAATTATGTTGAAGTATATGAAGGGTAGTACTTGGTTGCAATTTAGTTGCAAAAACTTTTAGAAAAAACAAAATTTCGTAGAATGAGTGGAATTATACCACAATATTTAGGTTCTTCAGTAAAACTGTGGCTTGGTAAAAATTCTAGTGAATATTATCAAATAAATTAAACAAAAAAGGGCGTTTTCTCTTAACCCATTCTTTGAAGATCTAGTTACATTTCAAAAATAAATTTTAGGAAGTCCTGAAAAAATAAGGGACTTCCTTTATTTTTTGTGTTATTATAGTTACATATCATTATGTAACTATATAGGTACAATTATGGCTGTGGTTGATGCTCCTGAACTTCCTCCTCTATTGTTCAACAGAAACGGTAAATATACTTATGTCTGCTCTTATGAGAATGCCTGGGACTCTGAACGACATATGTCTGTC
>SVES01000094.1 GCA_015057305.1 Pseudobutyrivibrio ruminis
ACCTCGCAAGGTGTGAGTGGTGAAAATATCACCGACACATCCTTAGTCTCAGGTGCTCCTGCATTTAAAGGACAGGCAAATACTATGGACTATAAGACTGATTATGAGATTGAGTTCAAGGGCTTGCTCAGAAACTCACATGTAACCTTCAGCTGTGATAATGCAACACTTTCAGCTGCCTCTGCTACCACTGATTCTGAGGGTAAAGTAAAAGTTACCGTAATGGGAGTGTCTGATTATGCAATTAAGACTGTAACTGTGACTGTCGGTTATCAGGTAAATTCTGTGAAAAGTAGTGCAACTACTAAGGAATTTACTTTAAGTCTCTACCAGTACACTCTGTCAATCTCATCCAGCACTGATACCATTGTTGCAGACGGTACAGCTGTGGTTACTGTAACTGGTGGAAGAGCCAACGAAGCCGTAGAATGGAGCCTGACAGGTAGTGGTCAGTATACAGCTCAGGATGCAGCTTTTGATTCAACAGGTACTGCAAAAGCAACTGTTCAAGGTGTAAGTCCGTTCACAGGTACTATAAAAGAGACAGCAATAATGTTAGTTTCTAATTTAATTAGTTATAACATTTCAGTTACATTACCTTCAATGTTTTATACTCATACGGTTATAGCTAGAAATACAGCTTGGTGTAACATGAGAGCTTGGAGATATCATTATTTAGAATTACCATTTGCTGATTTAATCTCTCAGGTTACTATTTATGTTAATGCAGATGATGATGCACAAATTTATATAAATGATGTTAAATATTTAAATAGAAAAGGTTCAGTTAAAATAAATAATCCATTTAAATTAGGTGAGAACAAAATTTCTGTTTATGCTATTAATCATGATGATAGTGGATGCGGAAACGGGGAGGATCATTTAGAATATTGGCTTACAATAACTTACCATTATGAATAAATGAGTTAATTAAATGTAAATGTTATATAAACAGTTCCTTGTGCATGGCCTTCTGAACCAAAATAATCAATAGCTCCTACACGTAATGTTAACGATTTGTTTGTTATTCTGTTTTTTACTGTATTAACTTCACTTTGGGTTAGTGTTTTGGAATTACTAGCATATTGATATGTTGCCCATCCGTTGAAAGAAACGGCAACCCATTCATCAAACCAACCATTTCCATAATAACTTATTCCTGTTATGTGGTCAGGATTAATTTCTATTGTTTTAGAACCGCCCCAAATGTATGAATAGGTTTCTCCTGTATGAACATTGGTGTAGATACTTACTGTTAATGAATTTATATTATTTAATCCGATAGATTTATCCTCAATAAAGTTTTTATTTATTATTTTTATAGAACTTGTGAACAGAAATCTTGTTGAACAGCTTTTTCAAGAAGATATAAAACATATTCAGGGCATTTTCTATATTCTTTTTTTTCTGGATCTAAAGCCCAGTTACAAAGTGTTTTATATGGGATCTTATACTGTTTTGCAAATTGAAGCTTAGAAAGTTTTGATAAAGAAATAAGCTGCTTTATGTCATTCATCTTGTTCTCCCTGATGGTTTTTCCTGTTCATTCTGAGGTTCATTTACTAATTTTTTTAAATTCGAACGTAGAATATCTAAAACAGCTGTTAAAGCAGGAAGACTTTCTTCACAGGTACTCATTATTTCATCAGGATCTAAATCATAATACCTATGAGAAATAATATTTCTTAATCCTTTTATTTCTTGTACTGGTAAATTGGTATTCTCAAAAATTCCAGGTTCTTTTACATAAAGAGTATTTATAGATTCTCCTATGATTTGTAATCTCATATTTATAGCATCATAGGACATTTCATCTTTATTAAGACCATATTCTGAAACATCACCGAGATATTTATTGATTCTCTGTATTGAATCTTCTATATTGTCGATTACTTTTGACAAATGTTCTTCTTTAAAATGCTGATTCATAGCTAATTGCTTCCTTTAGAATTTGTTTAAAATCATTAGGCAAATATTCCTCTACTACAATATCAACATTGATATTCAACAAATCTTGTAGCCGTTCTCTAAGACCTAAGATTTTAAGAAGATAGGGCTTTTTCTTTACTGAAACAACCAGATCTAAATCGCTGTTCTCGGTATCTTCTCCTCTTGCTACAGAACCAAAGATACGAATATTTGTAATATCTTTTGTCTCTGAATCCTTAAAGATTTTTTTTAAATCATCTTTAAAGATTTTTATTTTTTCAGATGGTTTCATATTTACTCCTTTTTTATAATTATAAGCTCAATGAGCTATACAATCAAATAAAAAGTCGTTCACAGGTACCTTAAACCTCGTTAACACTTCATTCCTCGGTGTTTTAAAAAGTGAATTAAATTTAAATTTGGAACTTTTTGAAATTTCAGTTGTAGGAACGACAACAGGTGGAAAAGGATTAGTAGGATTAGATCCTGTTGGGGGTGTAATCGCCACTATAACTGGATTAAAACCTAACTATACATATCTTGTTACTGTTGAAAATACGTATCATATAGCTCTATACATAAACAATAAACAATATTCTGGTTATCATTATCAAACAACATGGAATGGTAAACATTGGTGGAGATTAGACGGAGATACTAATAATAAAATAGGTTATGCAAATGGATCGAAAACAGCTCCTCTTTCATGGAATTATCATGTAATGACAGATTCTAACGGTCAATTAGTTATCGAAGGGTGGCTATGTTCGACAAATGATCATAAATATATAACAGATTTGAGATATACCGTAACATGGGAAGAAGAGAATGTTTATAAACAGACTGATTGGCACAATCCCTGGTAACTATTTATATGTTAAATAAAAAGTAATAGCATACATACTCAAATAATCATTCCAAATATGGAAATAACCATAAAAATCATTATCCTTTTCTTTAAACAAGGTTAAAGGAACATCTTGAAAGACAACATAAGTTCCTCCGTCTCCATAGCGTGATCTCAATGTTGTTCCATTTAAAGCAACTTGTCCTTGATCATCAATAGTTATACGTGCTCTAACACTAGATAATAAGTGTAAATAAGGCATATCAAAAGAATAATGCTCCCCATGTTCTATCTGACAATGGCAGTTATCAACATAAGCAAAAGAAATTTCAGATGGTCTTGTTATCGTTAAAAACAAATTTATTTTACATGCTACTAAAGAAGTATTTTCTATATTTACAGTACCTGTGAACAATTTTTTGTTCACAGGAACTATAAACATAGTTGTTAAACAACTTTTAACTGATTCAGTTTCTAAAGATTTAACTGTTAAAATTAATCCATATACAATTTCGTATTATGTTTGGGATTATTCTGTTTCTGTAGGAGAAAGAAGAGCATATACATTAAATTTTGCTTCTGTTCCACATATTTCTTTAGTAAAGAGAATCTCAATGTATTTAAATATTGAAAACTATTTAGCCTTACGTTTTAATGATAATTCATGGATTTATAATGGTGCCCAAACAGGTGTTTACTGGGGATCACATCATTTTTTGGGCACAGTAACTTATACACCTGAAGATTTAGGAAAAGAACAGTTTGAAAATTCAGATTATTTTCTAATTCAATCTATTGAGGAAGATGGCAGAACTGGAGGAATCCAGGTTAATGCAACTTTTTATTATGAATAAAATTTACCAGAATAAAACAGAAAAAGTATAATGTTGTCCTCTATAATCGAAATAAAATATATCATGTGCTCCATGATGATCATGATTCCAACAATTTGCATGATAGAAAACTACACAACCGTTTTGATTAAATGAATAGTTTCTGTTAACAACTCCTTCTAAATCATCTCTATGCGAGTCAATATTTGATGTTCCTGTTAAATAAAAACTTTCTCCTGGAACTCCCCCACACACGGTAATTGATCTATCAGCCCAGGAATCAATATAGAAAGTTTTATTTAAAGGAGAAATATTTAATCTCAATATTATTTCTTTTAAAGCAGTACCAGTAAATGAGTTACTTTCAATGTTTATGGTATCTGTGAACAAAAGTGTAATTCTCTGTTTTGTTATATTTTATGAAAAGATAGTTAAATTTTATTTAGTTGTTAGAATTATGAATTTAAGTCTTTTGACAAGAAAGTATATAAAATACTTATAAATCAAAATGTTACTTGACTTGTTTTATTGAACTTTTTATACTTTTATTTATGGTGATTCTGTTTAATTTAGTTTAGCTCTTTATATCTTTAAAGTAACCTACTGTTTATAAATAGATTTATGTTTTAGTATACAGGATCGAATCCCCTTCTCACCGCCACTTCTTCAAAAATTCCCACGTTTTTTAAGTTCATCTAAGTATTCAATTTAGTTGATTTTATAAGGTATTCAAGCTGTTTTTTAGTCTTTAATCTAATCTTTCTTTGAACAAGCCTGTGTTTTTAAGAAAAAAAATGTAATAGTCCGCTAATAATTGGGATTTAAACAAAGTCTTATAGGATATTTGTGTTTATCATTTAATAAAGTGCAGGTATTGGCTTTGTTCATTTTCTATAAAACTGACTATAAATCTGCCTGTCCCCACTTGAAGGCTATCAAAACATACGTGATGAATAAGCTCTGATTTCTTCTGGAAGTAAATTTGAGGTACTGATGAAGAACAAACTGGTTGGTCCTTTACTATATGCTGCGTCAGGTGGAAGCCGACGTATTTATAATTCACAAACAGTATCTGCTGGATACGATCCTTTAACCAATCTTGCCAGTATCAGAGAATTTCAGTTTTTAGCTCCGAATACTGTTGATGAAATATTCTCCAAGGGAAAGACTCCTGCTGTTCTTTTCTTTGATCTTGCCGGTATGAAGGCTTTTAATCTTCGTTATGGCTTTGATGAAGGTGACAGTCTACTTGTTAGTTTCAAAGATATTCTTGTATCCAAATTCGGTAAGAGAAACTGTTGCAGATTTGGAAGTGATCAGTTTGCAGTTATAAGTTCTACCGAGTCCGTTGAGGAAGATTTAAAGAGTGTATTCTCTTCTCTTACTCATGCAAATTCTGGAAAGACATTAAATGCAAGGGCAGGTATTTACGCTCTTGCTCTGCCTGATGAAAATATCACTTATGCCATTGATAAAGCCAAGATGGCGGCAGATATAAGTAAAAACTCCATTGAATCAAGATATACCTGGTTCAATGAAAAGATGAGCTCAGACTATCTGTTAAGAGAGTACATTGTCTCCCATCTTGATCTAGCTATCGAGAGAGGATGGATTCGTGTTTATTTTCAGCCTGTAATCAGAACTCTGACCAGAAAAATCTGCAGCTATGAGGCACTGGCCCGCTGGGATGATCCAACTTATGGCTTTCTGCAGCCAAACCAGTTTATCTCTGTGCTTGAGAACAATGGTCTTTCCTTTAAGCTTGATATGGCAATCGCCAGACGTTCTGCTCAGCATATGCGTTCGTTGATTGATGAAGGCAAATCTATTGTTCCTGTATCTCTTAATTTCTCAAGACATGATTTTAACCTGGGTGATCCTGTTAATGCCCTTGAAAGTATTCTTAAGGAATTTGATCTCCCTTCTGATTACTTTGTCGTAGAAATTACCGAGTCAGCTGTGATTAAAGACAGTTCTCTGATGCGAAGCATGATTGAGAGATTTCATGAGATCGGCATTGATGTCTGGATGGATGATTATGGTTCAGGCTACTCTTCCTTAAATGTATTAAAGGATTTTAATTTCAATGAAATTAAAATTGATATGGAGTTCCT
>SVES01000095.1 GCA_015057305.1 Pseudobutyrivibrio ruminis
CTCCTATAAATATAAATAAGAACATATATAAGACTGATATTTGACAAATCTCTTTTAATTAAAAATCCGATTTAATTCTAATATTAAAACTCAATAAAAGTCTATATGTTGAATGTTAAGTGTATGTTAATTTTTATTCTCAATTAGAGCATCATTCCATTAATATTTGGCAACAAAATGAGAATAATGGCAAGAAGTTGTGTGACAAGACATAAAATGTTCATAAATAACAACTATAATTTTTTAAAACAAAGAGATAATGGAAAAGAGGAGATATAAAGCAATGGCAAAAAAGATTAATAGCCTTTTAAAGGGAGTGGCAATCACTGGAGCAACAATTGGAGGAGCATCTATATTAAATGATTCTACCTTAGCATACGCGCAGGAGGTAGAAGATGTTACTCTTACTAATAATTCGGGAGAAATTTTTGTTGAAAATGAAACAGTAGCACCTGTTGAGCAAACGTTTGTTCAGGAGCAGGTTGAGCAACCTGCAGAACCAATACAAGAAGTGCCTAGCCAGCCTACTCAGCAGGTTGTTGAACTTCTAGCAACCCCAGTACCACTGGAGGGAGAACCACAAGCTGAAGTATCTCAGCCAACAGTTCAAGAATCAAATGATGTGGCATTACAGGCCGGCTCAGAAAACTTGGATAGCAGCACTGAGCAGGTAAATAGTGTAGAGATGACAGATGAAGAAATCTACGCTTCTACAAGTGCTCAAACCTCTACTGAAGATTCAGAGATACTTTCTACTTACGAATCTACTTCAGAAAGTGTTCTTTCTACTGCAACCAGTATGTCCGAGGCAATATCAGAGACTGATTCGCAATATAACTCTGAATCTATGGCATACATTGAAAATGGCTATACTAATGCTACTGATGAAAAGCTTACTGAGCTTGAGGGAGAAATCAAGGAAACCTTGACAACTGAGAAAGAGTATCGTGAAGCAAGGGCAGAGGCTAACAAGCTTCTTGAAAACAAGGCATATTATGTCGAGATTGGGCAAAAGCTTGCAGCGCAATTGATTCAATACAAGCTTATACTGGATGGAGAGATAACAGAGGATTATGTCTATGAAGAAGCCACTCAGTTAAGTACAAAGGTTGGAACCGAAAATGTATATAGAGAGAACACATGTGTATATTTTCATTGGTCGGATAAAGGTTATGAATATCATCATTTCTGCGTAAAATATTTGAATGCAGTAACAAAGGCTTATACAGAAAGATATTTTGACTATGTAACCTGTGACAAGGACGGTAATTCTATTTGGACAGGTGAGAACAAGATTAAAGACGATGCTTCTCTTGTAAAGGGCATTAATATGGTAGAAAAAATCCCTGTTTATGACATGAATAAATCAAAGGCAGATTACTATCAGCGAACAGATTTTGAAGTAACTGAACCAAGTGGAACTAAAAAAGGTTTCGAATGGTATACCATGAAGCAATACAATGAAGATGTTTATGGACGCAGCGTGATGAGAGACGAAATCTCTTCATTGTCAGAGGCTTTTGACAGCTTAACAGCTTCTCACTCACAGTATATCGACTCTGCTGAGTCAGCAGCCTATGAATCAGCTATAGCTTCTACTTCAAGAGCGGAATCATTAAGTGAAAGAGCAGAACAATCACTAAGTGCCAGCGAATATAAGAGTGAGAGTCTTAGCCTGTCAGCAAGTACAAGCGAGATGGTTTCTTTGCAGGAAAGCAGTGCAGCATCTGAAAGTCTTGCGGCAGCCAGCGTAGCAGCTACAACTGCAACAACTTCAGCTACTGAAACAGTTCAAGTTTCATCTGCAAGTGAAAGCCCTGCAGTTACAGCATATACACAGATGGCTAATTTTACATCCGTTACTGCACAGGATGCTGTAGTTCAAAACGATATACAACCTACTGAGCCACAGGCAACTCCTGCACCAGTTCAGACCTTAAATAGAGCAGAAGCAATCGATGACGATCAGGTGCCACTAGCTGTGGTAGATGAGCAAGAAGCACTGAATCGTAATAATGCACAGAATAGTCAGCAGGTTATAAGCGAAGAAGACACTCCACTTGCAGGAAATACAATAAAAGCAAATGGAAAATGGTGGGGCTGGATCCTAATCATTATAGGCCTGATTTCAGGAACCGTTAGCTATGATAAGGCAAGAAAGGAATTCGTTAGAAAGCCAGATAGCCAAAAATAATAATTGAAAAGCGATAATGGCCTTCATGGATAAGGTGCTCAGCTTAAGAGCAAGCTTATCTATGGGGGCTATTTTATTTAATAAAAAACATTTTGGACATATATTATTGTTAGAATGGACAATATAGAAAAATAGAGAATAATTGGAAACTATTAATATAAATTAGAGGGGATGTGTATGGATTCAAAGCTGAGAGATAATAGAATTATAATGTCATTGCTGATTCTGGGAGGCGTTATAGTTGCAGGTGTTCTCATAATTGGTATGCTTCTAACTGGTAGAAAAGCAAGCGAAGATACTAACGCGGCAGTTAGAAACGTAAGCTTGTTATATCTTGATGAATTAGCTGGACGAAGAGAGCAGGTTGTTGAATCTGTTTTGAATGATTACACAATGAATATTGACATCGCTTTAGGACTTTTGGAAAAAAGCGATTTGTCTTCAACTGACTCATTTCAAAGCTATCAGGCAAGAATGAAACAGCTGTATGGATTTGAAAAATTTGCATTTGTGGATACAAATGGTCTTATTTATACGTCCAGGGGTAGAAGAACAGATATAGATACTTATGCTTTTGATTATAATAATTTGTCAGAGCCAGAGATATCCTTGAAAAATGTTGACGGAAAAAACAAGAAGGTCATCATAGCTGTTCCAGTGGATAGAATCGAATTTGAGAATAATGTCCTGGTTGCTTGTTTCGTAGAAATCGATATGGACACCTTATTGTCAAGTATTTCCTTACAGTCAAATAATAATACAACATTTTGCAACCTGTACACGGCAGACGGTGTCTCTCTTGCAGATACAGTATTAGGTGGTTTGGCTAGTGAAAACAATCTTTTGACAGCAATGACAAACGCAACCTTTGAAGACGGATACTCACTTGAAGAGATGCGACAGAATTTTTCCCAGGGCAAAAAAGGTGTAGTCTCATTCACTTATAATGGAATAAGAGAAACTTTATACTATGTGCCAGTAACCGGCACAAATTGGATGCTTACTTATCTAATTAGAGAAAGTATAATCAGTGAACAAATTACTTCTATTTCAGACGGCATTGTCCTTCGTAGTTTTATTTTGTCCGTTTTTGCAGCATTTCTACTCATTATCATATTTATATTTATTGTGATACAAACAAAAAGAGCGGCTAAAATCACTCTGGAAAAAGAAGTATCTGAAACTGAGAATCGTGTAAGACAGGAAGAACTTGAGGAGCAGCTGGCATTACAAGAGGAACTTTTAGAGCAAGAGAAGCATAGAACACAACAAAACAGTATGATAACGGCCCTTGCATCAGATTATAGAAGTGTCTATTACATAGATTTAGATGCCGACGAAGGCATATGCTACCAAAGTGACAGTAAAATAAAAGACAACATTGAAAAAGGATCACACTTTCACTTCGCCAGCACATTTAATGAGTATGCCATGGATTATGTTGACGAAGAGTTCCGAAATGACTTTTTGGATTTCATTAATCTAAAAAATATACAGGAAAGGCTTTCTAAAGAATCTATCATTAGCTTTAGATATCTGATTGTAAGAGATGGTCGTAAAAGCTATGAAATGCTAAGAATAGCTGGGGTTAAACATCCTGAGGATAGAGAAGACCAGAAGATTCACGCTATAGGAATTGGTTTTTCTGACATAGACGAGAAAATGAGGGATTCTTTAGCTAAAAATCAAGCATTAAGTGATGCCTTAAAGGCTGCAGAAGAAGCAAGTAAAGCAAAAACAGTATTCCTTTCAAACATGAGCCATGAAATTAGAACACCTATGAATGCAATCATAGGTTTAGGAACCTTGGCCTTAAAAGAAGATGATATTTCGGAAACAACCAGGGATTATTTAGAAAAGATAGATGGTTCTGCCCAGCATTTGCTTTCTTTAATTAATGATATCTTAGACATGTCTCGTATTGAATCAGGAAAGGTGACTTTGAAAAATGAGGAATTCTCTTTTTCTAAGTTGATTAATCAGATTAATACCATGTTTAATGGGCAGTGTAATGATAAGGGGCTCGAATACGTATGCAAAATGAAGAGTGACCTTGATGATCATTACATAGGTGATGATATTAAATTAAAGCAAGTGCTGATAAACATTTTGGGAAATGCTGTTAAATTTACTCCTGCCGGTGGAAGGATTGACTTTACCGTGGAAAAAATAGGTGTTTTCGATGGAAAAACTACATTGAGGTTTGTAATTACTGATACTGGAGTAGGAATCAGTAAGGAGTATCTCCCTAGATTATTTGACAGCTTTAGCCAAGAGGATTCTACCATAGTCAATAAATATGGCAGCTCAGGGCTTGGAATGGCTATAACAAAGAGTATTGTTGACATGATGAATGGCAAAATAGAGGTTATCAGCGAAAAGGGAAAGGGTACCACATTTACGGTAATAATTACTTTAGTTAACGCCGAGCCTAAAGGTGAAGCTATAGATGGCGAGGATAACGCTGAGCTTGCTTCAAAAAAATCTGTTTCTGAAGATGTCAACAGCAAATTTAAGGGAAAGAGAATATTAATCGCTGAGGATGTGGAGATTAATGCACAGATTCTCACAAAGATATTAAAAATGAAGCAAATAGATGTGGAGCATGCTATTAATGGAAAGGTTGCACTGGATATGTTTTCCAGCCATTCGCCAGGGTATTATGATGCAATTTTAATGGATATGCGTATGCCAGAGATGGACGGAATAGAGGCTACCGAAAAAATAAGAACCATGAACCGTGATGACAGCAAAACTATTCCAATTATAGCGCTGACTGCGAATGCCTTTGATGAAGATGTGCAGCATAGTCTTCAGGCCGGAATGAATGCCCATCTTTCAAAACCAATTGACACAAAACTATTGTTTGAAACCTTAGACAATTGCTTGATACAAATATAATAGGAGTAATTAAAATGATAGATAAAAGGAACTGTACAGCTATAACAACAGGAAAGATTAAGGAATTAAGAAGCCGTGGACTAAACAAAGCAACTATGATTACAGTTGAATATTGTGTAGATGGCGTTACATACGAAGTTAAAGAGGGAATCAAGCTAAAAAGCGAGGCAATAAAGCTAGGGTTTATACCTATCGGCCAGAAAAAAAGTCCTGTTATGGGCGATGTGAGTGTCGGAAGTAATACATCTATTAGTTATAATCCACAGAATCCAGCAGAAGCTTTTATTACGAATAATACGGGTTTTTTGATTGCCTAATATAATATAGAGGATGATGCCAAAGAAAATTCACAGTTTATAATGGTTACACACTCGCCTATACTATTAGGTATGACTTCTTGCTGAGATTCTAAGTTTTGATGAAGGTTAAAGGGGGGCATAACTATGTGGTTTGTATTTGCTTTACTATCTGCTATATTTGCAGCATTAACTTCGATATTAGCTAAAATTGGCATTGAAGGTGTAAATTCAAACCTTGCTACAGCCATACGTACTATAGTTGTAGTGGGGATGGCCTGGATAATGGTTTT